>CAISJI010000150.1 GCA_903885565.1 uncultured Planctomycetaceae bacterium | reverse complement strand
GAGACAACAGCCTTGCGCACAGCCGCCTGCTGGCTGGGATTGGCTGGATCGTACACCGGAGCCGTCCGGACGATGCGGTTGTAGAGATTACCCTCCTCAACCTGCGGGAGCAGTTCCGAGGCCCATCCCCACCCCGGCTGCTCGTCGGCTGCCTCGGCCGGAGTGTGCCCCTGCTTGACGCCGGTCCAGCCAGCGGGGAACCGCCGGGCATGGTCGTGATAATGATGCAGGGCCAGACCGACCTGACGCATGTTGTTTTTGCAGTTGGCTGCCCGGGCGGCTTCACGGGCCGACTGCACTGCCGGCAGGAGAAGGCCGACGAGCGTGCCAATGATCGCAATCACAACCAGCAGTTCCACCAGCGTGAAACCCCGGCGTGGGGTCGATTCAGTAACGGGCGTGCGGTGGTGTGCCATGGCCAACTCCCTGTGCTTTCAAGAATGCTCAGATAAATAAAAGAATGACGCGAATCCTCAGATCGGGCCGGGCTGCAGAACGCCTGCTCAACCAAGCAGGCCTGCTGCCGAAGCACCCAGCTGCAATCCCGCCCACAATTCCCTATTTCTTATAAGGAATGTACGAAATCAAACCCCAAATGGATCGTAGAACGTTCGAGCCGGTCAGTCAATGAATGCGTTGGCCAGCCGCTGGAGGCTTTTCCGGCAGGTCCTAGCTGGCTGTGGAAAAAGCCATCCATGGCCCTCTGAAATTGAAGATAGTCCACGACGTCGACCGGTGGAAAAGCCGAGGTTTTTCACGGTCGACGGGCATCGCATCCGGCGATGCTGCACTTTATCCACAGCCTGCAAACGCTCAGGCTCCCCCGGGGCCGGTGGGCCTGACAAAGCTTCCAAACAGTTCGATCATCTCAGCCACCTCGGGGGTGGTCACCGGTTCGGCTCGGCGGGTGGCAGGCTCGAGGCAGGTGGCCTTGAGAACATTGGCATCGATCCCCGCCAAGCCCCGGAAACGCCTGATCTGAGCGGGCCGCTGGCCGTTCCCGCCGGCCGCCAGCCGCTGGAATTCCTGGTCAGAAACTGGCCAGCGGGGCGGTTCGCCGGGCATCACCACTTCCCCCCAGGGAGGCCGAACCAGCCACACATGCCCCCCGTCCAAGAGTGGCCGCATCCAGCGGTGGAAAAAACCGAGCAGCAGCAGCCCGCAGTGAATGCCGTCGGCATCGGGGTCCATCAGGAGGAGCACTTTGGTATAGCGCAGCTTCCGCAGATCGAGGGCTTCCCCCCAGCCGCTCCCGAGGGCCGCTTCCAATGCGGCAAACAGGGGGTTGGCCGCCACTTTCTTTTCCGTCGCCTTGAGGGCATTGAGCGGTTTGCCCTGCATCGGCAGCACAGCCTGTCGGGTGGGCTCCCGCCCCCCGCAGACAGCCGCGGCAGCCGATTCACCCTCCACGACAAACAGCTCCGCCCCCGCCCCGTGGAACTGGCAATCGGCCAGCGGGCCGGGCCCGGCATGAAAAGAAGGAAAGGCCATCGGTTTCTGCTGGGGAGGGCCTGCGGCGGCCCGGGATCGCGGAAAAAGAACAGCGCTGCCAGATCTCCCCGCCATCATGCCACACTGGCGACGCCACTGGCGACGCCCCGGCCTCAGGCCAGCGTCGGCTGGCATCAACCGGCCCGGCCCGGCTATCGTGCAGCACACGGGTAGAATGCCCGCCACGGAATAGTTCGGCCACCAAGGAGCAGCGTCATGGCTCGCCACGCCCATCCCCTGACCCTCGACCGGGAGACTCTCCAGCGGACTCGGCAACGCGTTTCCTGCCGGGCTCTCTGCGGTGGTGCCCTGTGGCTGGGAGCGCTTGCCGGCGGGGTGGATGTGGCCCGGGCCGACGAGTGGCCCCACTGGATGGGCCCCCGCCACGACAATGTGTGGCGCGAGGAGGGACTGCTGGAGACTTTCCCCGCCGGAGGCCCGCCCGTGCTCTGGCGAGCGCCAGTCGCGGGTGGCTATGCCGGCCCGGCGGTGGCCGGCGGGAAGGTGTTTGTCACCGATTTCACTTCCAGCGCCGATCTGAAGGCGGCCAACTTCCAGCGGAAGCCTGCGGAGGGAGTCGAACGGGTACTGTGTCTCGATGAGGCGACGGGAAAGGTGCTCTGGAAGCATGAGTATCCGGTCACCTACACGATCGCCTATCCGGCCGGTCCACGCTGCACGCCGACTGTCGACGGCGAGCGCGTCTACACGCTCGGGGCAGAGGGGAATCTGATCTGCTTCCAATCCTCCGACGGCACGATCCTCTGGTCGCGCGATCTCAAGGCCGACTACCAAACCAAGGCAGCACTCTGGGGCTACGCCAGCCATCCGCTGATCGATGGCGAGCGGCTGATCTGCATCGTGGGCACTCAGGGTGCGCATGCGGTGGCGTTTGACAAGCTGACAGGCAAGGAACTCTGGCGGGCCGGTACGGCGCCGGAGCAGGGCTACTCCCCTCCCACGATCATCGAGGCAGCGGGCATCCGGCAACTGGTGCTGATCAAGCCTGATGGCGTCTATGCGGTGGAGCCGGAGACAGGCCGCATGCTCTGGGAAACACCCTACAACGCCGACAATGGCTCGATCATCATGGCGCCGGTCAAGGTGGGCGACTACTTATTTGTCGGTGGCTATCAGGGGAAGAACCTCCTGCTCAAACTCAATCCCGAAAAGCCGGGCGTGGATGTCATCTTCCGCAACAAGGTGAAGCAGGGATTGTCGCCCGTGAACGTCCAGCCCTTCGCCGCCGACGGCCTGATCTATGGCTTCCATGAAAACGGCGAACTGCGGGCCTTCGAGCTCCCCAGCGGCGAGATCCGCTGGAAGAGTGGCGGGCCACTCGGAGAGCGGCCGCAGGGTTCCGGCACAGCGTTTATCGTGCGCGAGGGAAAGCGCTCTTGGATGTTTGCCGAAACGGGTGACCTCGTGATCGCCAAGATCTCGCCGCAGGGATATGAGGAAGTCAGCCGGGCCCACCTGCTCGAGCCAACGCAGGCGGCGTTTGGCCGCGACGTGGTCTGGTGTCCGCCGGCCTATGCCGACCGGAGCATCTTCGTCCGCAACGACAAAGAACTCATCCGCGTTTCGCTGGCGAAGTGAGCCACCGGAAAGGGATCCCGCCCCGGCGGAACCGATGTCAGGCAATCTCATTCTCATCCTCGGCGATCAACTCAATCGCTCCAGCGCCGCCTTTGATGGCTTTGATCCATCACGAGACCGCGTCTGGATGGCGGAGGTTGTCGAGGAATCGACACACGTCTGGTCGCATAAGGCCAGGATCGTGCTCTTTCTTTCCGCCATGCGGCACTTCCGCGACCAGCTGCGCGCGGAGGGGATGAGGGTTGTCTACAGGAGCCTGGCTGCGGAGCCGCTGGCCGATGAGCCGACAAGCCTCGCTGCAAGCCTGCTCTCCGATCTGGCACTGGCGCGCAGGGGATCTGTGCCGGCAACTCAAGCGCAGGCCAGCGCCGCAGGAACTGGCCACCCGATTGATGTTCCCGAGCGGCTGATCGTGGTGGAGCCGGGGGAATGGCGCGTGCGGCAGGCGCTCATAGCGATGGCCCGAGAGGCAGGCCTGCCGCTGGAGATCCGCGACGACCGGCATTTCTTCTCCTCGCCCGCCGAGTTTGCCGCCCATGCTGAGGGCCGGAAGCAACTCCGCCTGGAATACTTCTATCGGCCGCTGCGGGAGCGGTTTGGCGTGCTGATGGAAGCGGGCGAGCCGGCTGGGGGGCAGTGGAATTTCGATGCTGAAAACCGGGGCAGCTTTCCCAAAGCAGGCCCCGGCAGGCTGCCACCGCCGCTGCGCTTTCTCCCCGACGCCACCACGCAGGGGGTGATCGATCTGGTGCAGGTGCGCTTTGCCACACATCCCGGCAGTCTTGCCGATTTCGACTGGCCCGTGGAACCAGGGCAGGCCCGCGAGGCGCTGCATGATTTTCTCGTCCACAGGCTGGCCAACTTCGGCCGCTATCAAGATGCGATCTGGACCGGTGAACCCTGGCTCTACCACGCCCGCCTGGCGGCCAGCATGAATCTGAAACTGCTCGATCCGCGCGATGTGGTGGCCGCGGCCGAGCGGGGCTGGCGCGAGGGACGGGTGCCACTGGAGGCTGCCGAGGGGTTCATCCGGCAGGTGATTGGCTGGCGCGAGTATGTGCGTGGCGTCTACTGGCACTTCATGCCTGAGTATGAAACCCGCAATGCCCTCGGGGCCGATCGACCGCTGCCCAAGCTTTTCTGGTCGGCCGCCACGGAGATGAACTGTCTGCGGGATGCCCTCGGCCAGACACTGCGATATGGCTACGCCCACCACATTCAGCGGCTGATGGTGACCGGCCTGTTTGCCATGCTCATGGGGGTGAGGCCGCAGGAGGTCCACCGCTGGTATCTGGCGGTGTATGTCGATGCCGTGGAATGGGTGGAACTGCCCAACACACTCGGCATGAGCCAGTATGCCGACGGCGGCGTGATGGCCTCCAAGCCCTACTGCGCCTCCGGAGCCTATATCGACCGCATGAGCAACGCCTGCCGGGGCTGCCGCTACCAGCCGAAGGTGGCCAGCGGCCCTGATGCCTGCCCCTTCACCACGCTCTACTGGGATTTCCTCGCCCGGCATGAACGCCTGCTGCGGGCCAATCCCCGGATGGGGATGCAGCTGAAAAATCTCGACCGCAAACCGGCCGCCGATCTGCGGACCATCCGCCGCCAAGCCGACACCTTTCGCGACGCGCTGGAGTGAACCATGCGGCTGCACCTGTTCCTGTATCCCTTCCTTCTCATCCTGTGTGCCACCGCCATGCCATCCGCTGCGACTCCCTCCCCCACCGCCAATCCGCTCACTTCCCCCTGGGACGGCCCGTATGGCGGTGTGCCCCCTTTTGACAGAGTGCGGGTGGAGGATCTGGCGGCGGCGCTTGAAACAGGGATCGCCGACCACATCGCCGCGATCGAGCAGATCGCCGCCAATCCCGCCCCTCCCACGTTCGAGAACACGATCGCGGCCCTGGAACGTTCCGGTCGCCCGCTCCACCGCGTGGAGACGATTCTGGGGGTCTATGCCTCGGCCATGAGCACTGCCCAGGTGCAGGAAGTGGAGCGGGCCATGGCCCCCAAGCTGGCAGCCTGCCACGACCAGATCGTGCAGAACACGGCGCTCTTTGCCCGCATCGAGGCGGTGTATGAAGCACGCGAGCGCTCGCAACTCAGCCCGGAGCAGCAGCGTGTGGCATGGCTGACCCACACCGAATTTGTCCACGCCGGTGCCCGGCTCACCCCGGCCGAGAAGGAGCAGTTGGCCGCGCTCAACCAACAGTTGGCCACCCTCGGCACGCAGTTTGGCCAGAACCTGCTGCAGGACGAAAACGAGGGGGCGGTGCTGCTGACCGCGGCTGCCGATCTGGCCGGTCTGCCGGCGGGAGTGATCGAGGCGGCCGCTGCAGCGGCGGCGGCCCGCGGCCAGCCGGGGCAATGGGCGATCCTCAACACCCGCTCCAGCGTTGAGCCCTTCCTCACCTATGCCACTCGGCGCGATCTGCGGCAGCAGGTGTGGCAGATGTTTGTCGACCGGGGGTCTGGCGGCGGCGCCACCGATAACCGCCCGCTCATCACGCAGATGCTTCTCCTGCGGGCCCAGCGGGCCCAGCTGCTCGGGCACCCCACCCACGCCCACTGGCGACTGGAAGACTCAATGGCCCAAACGCCTGAGCGAGCGTTGCAATTGATGGAGGCGGTATGGAAACCAGCGGTGCAGCGGGCAGAGGAGGAGATCGCCGACATGCAGGAGGTGGCAGACGCCGAGGGGGCAAAGCTCACAATAGAACCGTGGGACTACCGCTATTACGCCGAGAAGGTGCGCAAGGAAAAGTACGACCTCGACGAGAACGAGATCACCCCCTACCTCCAGCTCGACTTGCTGCGCGAGGGGATGTTCTACACCGCCGAAAAACTCTTCGGCTTTTCCTTCCATGCGGTCAATCCTCGAAGTGTGCCGGTCTATCACCCCGACGTGCGCGTGTGGGAGGTGCGGAATGCTCAAGGGGCGCATGTGGGACTGTGGTATTTCGATCCCTTTGCCAGGAAAGACAAGCATTCCGGCGCCTGGATGAGCGACTACCAGGCTCAGGAACGCTTCGCTGGCCCGGTGGCAGCCATCGTTTCCAACAATTCCAACTTCGTGAAGGGTGCGCCGGGCGAGCCGGTGTTGATCAGCTGGGAGGATGCCACCACGCTGTTCCACGAGTTTGGCCATGCGCTCCATGGGCTCTGCTCAGATGTTGACTACCCGTCGGTCTCCGGCACGAATGTCGCTCGCGACTATGTCGAGTTTCCGTCGCAGCTGCTCGAGCACTGGCTCTCCACCCCGGAGATCCTCAGCCGCTTCGCGCTGCATTATCAGACCGGGCAGCCGATTCCCCCGGAGCTGGTGGCCAAGATCCAGCGTGCCGCCACGTTCAACGAGGGTTTTAAAACGGTCGAATTCCTCGCCAGTGCCCTGGTCGACATGCGGCTCCATCTCGCCGGCGAAGGGCCGATCGATCCCGATGCATTTGAGCGCGAGGTGCTGGCCACGCTGGGGATGCCGCAGGCGATCGTGATGCGCCACCGTCCGGCACAGTTTGCCCACATCTTCTCTGGCGACGGCTACTCGGCCGGCTACTACAGCTATCTGTGGGCCGATTGCCTGACGGCCGACGCTTGGGAGGCGTTTACGGAGTCGGGGGGCCCATGGGATCGGGATGTGGCCGATCGCCTCCGCGAGCATGTCTTCACGCGGGGCAACACGCTCGATCCGGCGGAAGCCTACCGGAGGTTTCGCGGCCGCGACGCTGGCATTGGTGCCCTGATGCGCAAGCGCGGGTTTCCGGAACGGTAACATTGAGGGGCAGGTCGGACTGCGGTAACCTGACTCGAAGTGGAGTCCGAGGCGGTTGGGGGGACGGTCCGGGGATTCGGGACGGTTCCCATCACGATTCTGTGAGATCACACTTGTATGCTCACTCTTGGAGGACACTCGCCGCGGATACCTGGCCGGATGCCGCGGCGCGGTTTTCTTTCGATCGGTGCTCTGGGGCTGGGCGGCCTTTCGCTGCCGCAATTGCTGCGTGCGGAGGATCGGGCCGGGATCGGCCGTTCGCACAAGTCGGTGATCATGATCTATCTGGCGGGAGGGCCGCCCCATCTGGATATGGTCGATCTCAAGCCGGATGCTCCCGCGGAGATCCGCGGCGAGTTCCAGCCGATCGCCACCAATATTCCGGGCGTCCAGATCTCCGAACTGATGCCCCGTGTGGCGGCGATGTTTGATAAGTTCGCCCTCATTCGCTCGCTTGTCGGTGCGGAGGATCAGCATTCCTCATTTCAATGCGTCACCGGCCACCTCGCGCGCCAGCAACCGCTGGGGGGCTGGCCCGAAATCGGCTCGATACTCTCTCGCTTGCAGGGCCCGGTTGATCCGGCGATGCCCCCGGCCATCGACCTCTCCATGAAGATGGAGCACCTGCCCTACAACCTGCCCGGGCCCGGATTTGTGGGCATGGCACATGCCCCCTTCAAGCCCTCGGGCGAGGCGCTGGCTGACATGGTGGGAAGAAGCATCGAACCGGGACGCCTGACTGACCGCGCCGGGCTGCTGGCGAGCCTCGATCGATTCCGCCGCCGGGCCGATTCTCTGGCGACCGACCATGAAGACGCCTTTGTGCAGCAGGCCCTGGGGATCCTCAGCTCCAGCCGGCTCGTCGAGGCCCTCGATCTCTCTCGGGAGGATCCCCGCGTGCGGGAACGCTATGGGCAGGACGATCCACATGTGCTGCCCTATTCGTCGAAGGGGTATCAGGCCCACATGTCGAAGTTTCTGGCGGCCCGGCGGCTGGTAGAAGCGGGGGCGCGGTGCGTGACGGTGGCCTTCGCCGATTTCGACTGGCACGGCAGCAACTTTACCAATGGGCGCAAGGTGATTCCTCTGCTCGATCAGGGGTTGTCGGCGTTGGTCGCCGACCTCCACGAGCGGGGGCTCGACCGCGATGTCTCGGTGGTGGTGTGGGGAGAATTCAGCCGCTCACCGAAGATCAACAAGGACGCCGGTCGCGATCACTGGCCACGGGTGAATTTTGCGCTGCTCGCCGGCGGCGGGATGCGCACCGGGCAGGTGATCGGTGCCACCAATCGGCTGGGGGAGGAGGCGATCCTGCGGCCGATCCGTTATTGCGATGTCTTTGCGACGCTCTATCACAATCTGGGGATCGATCTCGGCCGCACCACGATTCCCGATCTCAACGGCCGGCCGCAGTTTCTGGCGGAAACGCAGGAGCCGATCCGGGAACTTGTGTAGAGGGCACCGCCGCAGTTCGCGACAGCGCTGCCCGGCTTTCATCTTTCCGGTGTCAACTCAGCGAGCGTCACCTCAGGCCGGGGGCCGGAAGGCGATCAGCCGGGCGGGGTCTGTCTCCAGCCGCGGGGCGGCCGGTTCACCCGGCTGGAGCGGACATGAGTGGATGAGGTCGATGCAGTAGGGGATCGCTGGAAAAACCGCATCGAGACACTGCCGGATGCTCTTGGGCCGGCCGGGGAGATTCACCACCAGTGTTCGGCCGCAAATGCCCGCCGTCTGCCGCGAGAGGATTGCTGTCGGCACAAACTCAAGCGACACGCTCCGCATCAGCTCGCCGAAACCGGGCAGCATTTTTTCACAGACGCTCTCCGTCGCCTCGGGCGTGACGTCGCGCGGCGCCGGCCCGGTGCCACCGGTAGTCACGATCAGGCAGCAGCCAGCAGCAGATAGCTCACCAATCGCAGCGGCAATCGCCGGGAGTTCATCCGGCACGAGCCGCTGCCGCGCCTCCCAGGGAGAGGTGAGCACCTCAGTCAGATAGTCCCGGATGGCAGGCCCTCCCTCGTCGGCATACTCGCCCCGACTGGCCCGATCGGAGACGGTCAGGATGCCGATCAGGGCGGTGCTTGCGGGGGTCGGTTGGGGGCTGTTGGCAGGAGGCTGCATGGAGGCGAGTATAGTGCACCGAAAGTGCGCACGCGCTTGTTCGTCCCCGGTCTTCCCTCGCGTTCTCCCTCCCGCCCCCAGGACAGCTCCACGATGCCCCTCACCACCCTGCGCGCTTCAGGCGATCAGCCCCAGTCGCTCGCTGTTGTGCTCGCAGAAGTCGCCCGACACATATTTGCCGTCTGCCGGCAGCAGCCGGCGGGGGCGCCGCTGGTGGTGGGCCTGTGCGGCGGACGAAGCGTGGTCGGATTGCTGGCGGCAGTGGAGGCGGAGGCAGCCGCCCAACCGGCCGATCTGCTCGGGCGGATTCAGTTTTTCATGGCTGATGAAAGGCTGGTGCCGCTCGACGATGAGCAGAGTAATTTTGGCGGACTCAAGCGCCAACTCTTTGCCGCCTTGCTGGCCCGCGGGGCGATTGCACCGGCACAACTCCACCCCTTCATCACCGACACCAGCCTCCCCGATGCCGGCTGCTCGCGGTATGCACAGGAACTCCAAGCCTGCGGCGGCCGGTTCACGGTGGTTGTGCTGGGCATGGGGGAGGATGGCCATGTCGCCGGACTCTTTCCCGGCCATCGCGCGCTGGCTGATCAGTCGGGCCTGTTCCTCAGCTTCCACGATTCCCCCAAGCCCCCCGCGGGCCGCATGACTGCCAGCCTGCCGCTGATCGAAGGGGCTGATCTGAGTGTGGTTTTGGCACTCGGCGAGGCGAAGCGGACAGCGTGGGGGGCGCTGCAGAACCCGGCCGTGAGCGCAGCCGACTGCCCGGCCAAATTTGCCACCCAGGCCAAAGACTGCATCCTCGTCACCGATCTGCATTGACCTGAAACAAGGCCATCCCTGCCTCCGCCGGTGGCTCCACCAGCTGGCTGTGAAAAAGTGATCCGCCGCTGGACGCGGCGGCTGTCGACCTGGGAAACCCTCGGCGTTTCCCTCGGTCGACCGAGTGGAAAAAGGCCAGGGATGGCTTTTTCCACTGACAGCCAGAAAGCGTGCCGGGGCCGCGGAAAGCCTCCGATAGAATTGGGGTATTCTCGGACTTGAGTCGAAGCATCAGGCGGAACCGGCGGGGAAAGAGGAGGAGCGTGGATGCAGTGGGAGCGAAGGGGTTGGACCACCGTGGGCGGATGGGGAGGAATCGTTGCGGCGATCCCGATCCTCCTGTGCTGCGCGCCCTCTGCCACGCCAGCCGACCGCTTCGATTACCACTCTGTGCGCGGCCGCCGCCCGGGTGAGCCAGCCACTGGGCAAAACGATTCCCCGCCCCGGCAGCCGACCATCCCCAGCGATACTCAGAGTGCGGCTGTGCCACTTTCCAGTGACGAATTCACCGCCGCGAGCAAACAGTTTTGCGTCCGCTGCCACGGCGGCGATACGATCGAAGGGGATCTCGATCTCACCAGCTTCGGTGAGAGTCATGCGCCGCCACCCACCGCCGGAATTCTCCAGCAGATCCGCGACCGGATCGCGCACCGGGAGATGCCCCCGGAGAACGAACCCTCTCCCGGCGACACACTCCGCCGCCGTCTTGTAGCGACGCTCGATGCACACCTTCGGGAGCGCTTCCGCGACGACGCTCCGGGCGTGCCGGTCGTGATGCGGCGGCTCAATCGCTACGAATACAACAACGCCGTCCGCGATCTGCTCCACCTGCGCGGCGACATCTATCCGCTTCCCGAAAAAACGATCCGTATCGACAGCCCCTATTTCAATCCGGCGAGCGGACGATTTCCCGATGAACTCTCCGTCAGAAACCGTGCGCTGGGAAAGGAGCACCTCGAGAATCAGATCCTCACCGGCGTGACCCCGTTTGCGATCGATCTCCAGGCCGAGGGGGGCTTCAACAACCGGGGGAGCGAACTGGGGATGTCTCCTGTGCTGCTGGAAAGTTTGCTCGCGCTGGGGCCGAATATCGTGGGGAGTCCGGAGTTCGACAGCTATTGCAGTGCGTGGGAGACGCTGTTCGCCGCTCCATCCCCTGCGGCCCCGGGCCAACCGCCAGCCCCTCCTCCCGAAACCGCGGCCCGCGAGCGGCTGGCCCGGCTCCTCGAAATCGCGTTCCGCTGCCGGGTCGATGACGAGGTTCTCGATCGCTACCATCAGGCCTTCCTGAACCACTTTGCGGAATCGCTGTCTTTTCCCCAGGCCATGAAGAATGCGGTGGCTGCGATCCTCTCCTCCCCCCGCTTCATCTACCTTGCCGAGGCGGCGGCAACCGACGCCGCTCCGCTGCTCGACGGCTACGAACTGGCGACGCGGCTGTCGTTTTTCCTCTGGAGCAGCCTCCCCGACGAGGCACTGCTCGCCGTTGCCCGCGACGGCTCGCTGCTGCAGGACGACGTTCTCGATAAGCAGGTGGAGCGGATGCTCGGAGATCCCCGCAGCCGGGCTCTGGCTGACAACTTTGCCCGCCAATGGCTGCGGCTCGACAGGATGGTGGCCGCGGCTCCAGATTTCGACCGTTTTCCCCACTACTATGCGCGGATCGGGTGCGAGCAGTGGAAGTTCGGCGTGCTGTTGATGGTCGAACCACTCCTGCTTTTCGAAAGCATCCTCGTCGAAGACCGCTCGATCATGCTCCTTATCGACTCCAACTACACCTACCGCTGCGACGATCTGCAGGAGTGGTATGGCGAGGCGATGCCCTTCGCCACCCGCGCCAACGAAAACCGGTTCGGCGCCTGGTCTGCCCAACACTTCCGCCGGCGGCCACTGGACGACCGTCGCCAGGGGGGAGTGGTCACCTCGGCAGCGATCCTCACGATGACCTCGTCGCCGTTGCGCACCAATCCGATCACCCGCGGCGCCTGGGTGGCGACGGTGATCCTCAACCGGCCACCGCCCCCTCCGCCAGATGATATCCCGCCGATCGAAAAGGATGACCGGGCGATCGAGAGCCTGGGGCTTACCCTCCGCCAGAGACTCACAGCGCACCAGACCAACGCCTCGTGCGCCGCCTGCCACGCGCGGATCGATCCGCTCGGATTTGTTCTGGAAAACTACGACGCTGTGGGCCGCTGGCGCGAGAAGTATCCCTCGGGCCTCGAGATCGACTCCACTGGCCAACTGTTCGGGGAGCTGCCATTTGCCGACATCGTCGGTCTGAAAGATCAGCTTCTGGACCATCCGGAGATCTTCTTCCGGGCCTTCTCGGAGCAATTGCTCTCCTATGCGATCGGCCGGCGCCTCGACGTCAACGACACCCCGGCAGTGAATAGGATCGTGGCGCGGGTCGAGGCCGATCATGGGCAGTTCTCCACTGTCGTGCGAGGAATCGTTGCCAGCCCGCCATTCCGCCAGCGCTCTCAGGGGACCACCGTCATCGACCTGCCATCCACCGAGAAAGGGAGCGAATGAAACCGTTCAGACTCTCACGACGGGCCATATTGCGGGGGGCGGGGGCCGCGCTCCCGCTGCCGCTGCTGGAAATCATGGCCTCGGGGAACGCTCGGGCCGAGGCAACGGCACTGTCCCGTCCACCCGTGCGAACCGCTTTCTTCTACATCCCCAACGGGGTCGTGCAGTCGGCCTGGAATCCGGTCGACACCGGTGAGCAGTTCACGCTCAGCCCGACGATGCTCCCGCTGGCAGAGGTGCGGAGCAAGCTGCTTGTCCTCGGCAACCTCGGGAGAGTGAAGGTCGCCGGCACCGACGGCCACGCCCAAGCGAGCACCTGCTGGTTGAGCACCGCAGCCCCCGACGAGCTTTCCGCCGACGGCTATCCGCTCAAGCGGTCCCTCGACCAGGTGATCGCCGATCACGCCGGCATCCAAACCCCCTTCCGGTCGCTGGAGTTGAGTTGCAATCCCTTCGAAGACAACCGTGAATCGGTCTATTTCGACAACATCTCCTGGTATGGCGGCAGCCATGTGGCCAGCTCCCTGCGCGATCCGCAGCGGGTGTTCGAGCGACTGTTTCGCTTCGACGAGCAGGCATCGAGGCGGTCGGTCCTCGATCTCGTGGCCGGCGATGCCCGCTCGCTGCGGCCGCGGCTGGGGCAACGCGATCGGGAGAAGCTCGAGGAATACTCCCACTCCGTGCGGACGGTGGAGCAACAGATCCAGCGCGTTCGCGCCCGGCAGGACGACATCCGCCGCCTCAATCCGCAGGTGCCGGTCAAGCCTTGGCAGGCGATGCACCGCGATGAGTTTATCCAGGTGATGGGCGATCTGATGATCCTGGCCCTGCAGGCCGATCTCACACGCGTGGCCACACTGATGACTGCCCCCGAACGCTGGGCCACGCCGCTCAAGGTGGAGGGATGGTTCGAGAAACCGATCGAACACCACTCCTGGACGCACAATCAGCGAGACGATGGCATCCGCCAGAATCTGGCAAAACTCGACCGTTTCCACATCGAGCAATTTGCGCGCCTGGTGCAGAAGATGGATGCGGTCAAGGAGGGGGAAGGCACGCTGCTGGACAACACGATGTTCCTGCTCGGGTCGGGCCTCGGCAGCGGCGAACTCCACGAGCCGACGAATCTCCCTACCATCCTGGCCGGTGGCGCCGGCGGGAGGCTCCGCCCCGGGCGGCATGTGCAATACCCAGCCGGCACGCCGATTGCCAATCTCTGGCTGACGATGGCCCGCATCATGGGGCTTTCCCGGGAACGGATCGGCGACAGCACCGGGTCGCTTGAAGAGATTGTCGGCTGAGCAGGCCATGGCAGGCTGCGGGAGACTCAAGCCCGGCTGGCACGATGGCTGGCGATCAGCGCCAGCAGGGCCCGCTGCGGGGCGACGAATTTTTCGACCCCCTCCCGCATCAACACCTCTTCCAGAGGCGCCATGGCGACGTGTGTATCGAGCTCCTCCAGCACCGCTGCCGGCGGCAGCTGATCGAGCTGCCGGGAGAAGGTTCGCTGTGGATCGTTGGCGGCCCGGGTGGTGGCGGGGGGATTGGTCTGGATGCCGTCGCCGGCCAGTGCTGCCACATAGGTGCAGGGATCGAGTTCCGGCTGCTTGACACCGGTGCTGGCAAACACGATCTCCTGTTTCAGTGGCGTGGGATGGGCCTGCCAGAAGGCCCGGTTCTCCGCCCAGATGCGTTTGGCGTTGACGATCCCCAGCATTCCCTGAGCGGCGGCGGAAAGACCGGGCAGATACTGCTGGGTGTAGACGTCGATCCGGGAAATAAAAACGCTGTAGACGCTCTTGAACCCGGCGAGGGAGCTGCGCGTGCGGGCTCCTCTCCAGACAGCATCACGGGCCTGGATGTACTGCGGCATCGTGAAGATGAGCGTGACGTTCAGCGGCACACCCGCCGCGGCCAACGGCTCCAGCGCCGCGATGCCCGCCGGCGTGGCTGGCACCTTGATCATGCGGTTGGATTCGCCCGCCGACCAAGCCTTGCCGAGATCGACATAGCGGGCCACCTGCTCCGCCCGAGACAGCCCTGCCCCAACGTCCTCCAGCAGCGGGTCAAGCTCGAAGCTCACCCAGCCATCGTCGCCGAGCGTGCGTTTCCAGGTTTCGAGAAATTCCCTCTGCGCATGCCGCACCAGCTCGTCGGTGAGCGTCCAGGCGATGGCCGGGTCGTCCTTCCCGTCAGCCACCAGCGCCGCGATCCGGTCGTTAAACCGTCCGGTCTTGATCAGATCGGAGATGATCACCGGGTTGCTTGTGGCCCCGGTGGCTCCCTCCCCCCGCGCCTCGGCCACGATCTGTGGATCGACCGAATCGAGCCACACCTTCGTGCCGGTGGCCATCAGCGATTGGAGACCGTGGGCCATAGAGCAAGTTCCCGAAAAAGGTGTGGCGATACCGTCGCTGCGCCCCAGATCAGATCCGATCAGATGAAGCCCCGCTCCTCAAGCAGGCGCACGAGCGTCTCCACGCAGCGGGCCACCGGCCACTGATCGGTGGGGAGCACCAGATCGGGCTGGGTCGGTGTCTCATAGGGGGCCGACACGCCGGGAAAATACTGCATCGTGCCGGCATCGGCGAGGGCATAGTGGCCGGCGGTATCGCGGGCGCGGCAGACCTCCAGCGGGGCTGCCAGATGCACGGTGATGAAGCGGTCGCGGCCGATCCGCTCCGCCGCTTTCTGCCGCACCTCCTCGTCGGGCGCGACAAATGCTCCAATGCAGAGGATGCCTGAATCATTGAAGAGCTTGGCGATCTCGGCACCGCGGCGGAGGTTTTCGCTGCGTTCGTCGGCACTGAATCCCAGATCGCGGCTGATGCCCAGCCGCAGCGACTCTCCATCGAGCACAACAACCGACCGACCCATGTCAAACAGCCGGCGTTCCACAGCGCGGGCCAGCGTCGATTTCCCGGAACCGGTAAGGCCCGTCAGCAGGATGGTCGCCGGCTTCTGGCCAAAACGGGCCTCGCGTTCTTCAGCCGTCACGGCACTCGTGGTGTCGTGGAGGTATTCCGCGGTGGCGTCGTCCCAGTGCGCACCTGCGGCCCGCCCCTCTTCCGGCTCCCGGTCGAGAATCATGCCGGCGCCGACGGTGGCATTGGTGAGCCGGTCGATCACGATGAACGACCCGGTGGCCCGGTTGCGCCGGTAGTTGTCGTGGGCAATCGGGCTGGTGAGCGTGATCGCGCAGCGTCCGATCTCATTGAGCGCCAGGCTCGGCGCCGGCTGCCGGTGAAGCGTGTTGACATCCACCCGGTAGCGGAGCGTTGTCACGGCGCCAGTCGTCACCTTGCTCGTCTGCTTGAAGAGGTACTGTCGGCCCGGTAGGAGGGGCTCTTCCGCCATCCACACCACCATCGCCTCGAAGCGGTTGTCGACCTTGGGCTGGTTGCCCGGCCGCACGAGCATGTCGCCACGGCTGGAATCGATCTCATCCTCGAGCGTCAGCGTCACCGACTGCGGGGCGAAGGCCTCCTCGAGTTGGCCGTCCATCGTGACAATCGATTTCACCCGGCTTTTCTTCCGCGAGGGGAGCGACATCACCTCATCGCCGGTGCGGATGATCCCCGAGGCGATCGTGCCGGAAAAGCCGCGAAAATCGAGGTTGGGCCGCAGCACCAACTGCACCGGGAAGCGGAAGTCTTCCAGATTCCTGTCGGAGCCGATGTAGACCGACTCCAGCAGCGGCATGAGGGGCGCCCCTGAATACCAGGGCATGTTGGGGCTGTTGGTGACGACGTTGTCGCCCTTGAGCGCCGAGATCGGCATGAAATGGAGATCGGGCAGTTCCAGACGGGAGGCAAAGGCGGTGTAGTCGGCCTTGATCCGCTCAAACACCTCCTGATCGTAGCCGACGATATCCATCTTATTGACCGCCACAACGATGTGCCGGATCCCCAGCAGCGACACGATGAAGCTGTGCCGGCGGGTCTGCGTGAGCACCCCATGGCGGGCGTCGATGAGGATGATCGCCAGATCGGCGGTGGAGGCACCTGTGGCCATGTTGCGCGTGTACTGCTCATGGCCGGGGGTGTCGGCGATGATGAACTTGCGCTTTTCGGTGGAGAAGTAGCGGTAGGCCACATCGATCGTGATCCCCTGCTGCCGTTCGTCCTCGAGGCCGTCGGTGAACAGGGCCAGATCGACCTCTGTGCCGGTGGTGCCGTAGCGGGTGGAATCCTTGGTGATCGCGGCGAGTTGATCTTC
>CAISJI010000149.1 GCA_903885565.1 uncultured Planctomycetaceae bacterium | reverse complement strand
GCGAGCTTTCGCAGATTCTCATCCCGCCGGGCAACGAGGCCGAGGGTGTAGCCCTGCTGAGCGAGTGCCTTCGCCAAACCAGCACCGATCCCCGACGATGCCCCGATGATAATGGCGGAGTGGCCCACGCCTCGTCCCTTTTGCCCGACGACACCCAAGTTATGGGGTTGGAATGGGGTTGGCACTTTGTCCTCGCCCACCATCATCAAAAACAACTACGCCCGGTAGGATTCGAACCTACGACCAAGGGATTATGAGTGGAGGCGAGCCTGAAGAATAGGCCTCAGTCGTATCGCGGTCAGGCAAAATCCTCGGGAACGGCGCGTGTCGCTCGGCGCAGGAATCAGGCGCCGAGAGGGCTTTTGCTAACAGATGTGCTAACAGTGCCGATCGCCCCCTGCACCTCCGTCCCCCAGCCTCCCGCCCCAACTCCAGGTACGCCCGCCAGACCCTCGAATACGCACAGCCCCAAGCCTCGTCATGGCAGGCCCGGTCGAACTCTACGGGATCGACCCCCGGCAGCTTGGCCAGCCGATTAAGAGAAAAGTTCCAAGCCAGCGCGTGCCCCCATTCCTGCAGCAGACATTCAACGGCCTGCGGCTCCCCCATCTGGTCATTGAGCCGCACGACAAACCTGTGCCGCCGCCGAACGCACTGCCCGAGAATCGTGTCGGGTAGCCATGAGGTGCGAACGACTACGGGCATGGCAGTAGGGCATTGGGCACGAAGGCCGGCGAGAACTCTCTTGAATTCCTCCCACCCCGTCCGTCGCAGGAAACTCATCTTCGATGGCGACTGAGGGAATGCCGCGCCACCCACCCTCGCCACGGCCCAAGACGCCCCGCAGGCCCACAACGAACCAAGGAGGATGCCCATGTCGAACGCAGCCCACAGTTTTGACAACCCAGCAGGCCGGCAACTATTCGCAGCCATCGGGAAGATCCGCCGCATGACCTCTGGCGACCCCAAATACCACTCCGGCCGCAAGAAGAAGGAATACGCATCGCCCTATCTGGAGTTCCTCGACACGCTCGAAAAGACCGCCCGCAGAATGCCGCAGCCCTATGAGTTCGACTTGGGGCACACCGACGGGATCAGACACGCGGATCTGGATGCGGGGGTGAGGGTGTTGAACGAGGTCATCTACGAGTGCCAGCGGAGCCTTGAGGAAATTGAGCATGCGAGGCTGGACTCGGATGCGAAAGGGTGGGCGCGGGCGGGGGAAATGAGGGAGTGAGGACTTGACCCGTGTGCCCTCTCATCACCGCCGGAGTCGCCCACTGACTGGGCCGACCCCGTGCACGTCCATGACGACCGCGACGTCTTTCCAGCCTCGCTCGTAGACCTGCCGGTGATCGACATCCGCAGCCTGCGACGGGATCCCTTGCCACAATGCGGACTGCCCATGAGGTTCAAGGTTTTAAGTTTAAGGCCGGTCTTTGCCGACGCGTACATCGAGTTGCGCCGATCGCCGTATCATGGTGGGGAACCACTAAAACCTCGCATCTCTGTGCCGTTGCGCTTGTAGATTGAGGTGCCCAACGAAGCACGATATCTTCATAGGAGGTCAGAATTCGCTCATCCAAATGAGACCGCAGAAGGAACAACGATGCCCGTCGAGCCGAACGTCTATGAGCTGAATGCCCCCGATGTGGTCTCGGAAACCTTTGACGGCCAAGCGGTTATCCTCAATCTCGCAACCGGGCATTACTACAGTCTCGGAGGCATCGCCGGGCCGCTCTGGAATCTGTTGATTGGCCGACATACGACGGATGCCATACTCGCGAGCGTGGCGGCCCAGCAGCCTCACCTCGTGCAACAGGCGTCGGCGTTAGTAGCCCAACTGCTTTCATTTGGTCTGATTCAGGAGTCGCAGCAACCTTCGTCACAAGCGGCGATCGATGTGTCTTGGACCAATGCGCCGCCGACAATCGAGGCCTTTGAGGACCTTGCCGAACTGATCGCAGCAGATCCCGTCCATGACGTGGACCTTGAGGCAGGATGGCCCGTTCTGCGCCCTCAGCCATGACCTCTGAATCGCCAACCGAGCCAGTTTCCGAGATCGTCACGACTGGGGGGATCCCACAGTATGCGCGGAGCATGCTGGCAGCAGCATTGCTTGCCAACAAGACAGGGCTGGAACATAGACGCTTCCATCTGCCGCTGCTCAGGTTGGACGTGTGGTTCTCAAGCCCCGACTTTCGTCGCCTGTGCGAAGGAGTCCTGAGTGAAAGCACCGATCCACACATCCGCGCCGATGTGGAAGTCTTCGCGATGCACGCTGAGGGTGCGCGCTGGCGGGCACCACTTCGTTGGCGAGGCAGCCCAGAAATGTCTCCCCGGGTCTTTGATCGCACACTGAGCGAACACGGCCTCCGAGGCTCCTACCATGGAATTCCTTGCTGGCAGATTTTTGATCCGATGACCAAGAGAGGCGTGCAGTCCCTCTCGGCGCCGCTCGCCATCCCCCCTTGGGAAACCGCATCGCCGCTGCGACTTTTTCTGCACTGGGCATATGCTGCGGCCGGGCTGCGACTGACCCATGCGGCCACCTTGGGACAAAACGGTGACGGCGTGCTGCTTGTCGGCGCTGGCGGATCGGGCAAGTCCGGCACCACTCTGGCCGGCATTCTCCACGGCCTCGACAGCGTAGGCGACGATTACATCGTGGTAGAGCCTGGCCCGACGGTCGTGGCCCACTCCGTTTTTCGTAAATGCAAACAGGACGTCGGCGGACTTGAACGTGCGGGGCTCGCCAGCCTGGGCCGAGAGCGATCGCTGAACTGGCAGGGCAAGGTGGAGTTTGACCCGGCGTGCCTCGGTCGGCCCCTGACCCAAAGAATGAACATCCGGGCGATCCTGCTTCCGCACATTGCGCGTTCAAACCGCACCACGCTGACACCAGCCTCGCCCCACGAGGCTACGATGGCGCTGGCGCCATCTTCCGTGCTTCAGTTTTCCGGGGATGCCGCCGAGGGGTTCCGCTTCTTCGCGGATCTGGCCCGGCGCCTCCCGGCCTTCCACCTCCGACTGTCTGAAGATCCGCAGGAAATCGCCGCTGCGTTGTCCGCCTTTTTCAGTGCTGGGGGGGGCCGTGCAGGTTAGCATCATCATGCCCGCCCTCAATGCTGCTCGCTTCATTGAGTCGGCGTTGAGGTCACTGGTGAAGGAGAAGGATTCGGTCCCACTCGACATCGTCGTGATCGACGACGGCTCGACCGACGACACCTGCGGGATCGTCACGCGGATCGCACGCGATTTCCCCGAGGTCCGCCTCGTTCCGAACGCCCGGAAGGGAATTGCTGCCGCACGCAACACCGGCTTAGCGCTAACGCATCCTGAAAGCCGCTTCGTCACATTCCTCGATGCGGATGACATTTCCTTTCCTGGCCGAATCGCACGGCAGAGACAACTGCTCGTTGGAGAGGAGATCGATGTGGTGTACGGCTTGGTACAGATGTTTGTCGATCTCGACGAGGGGACGCAGACGCCGGCCATGGGCACGCCGACTCACATCATGCGCGGACCATATCTCCAATCTTCGATGTATCGTGCGGATGCAATACGCGCACTTGGACCCTTTGACGAGAGCCTGAGGCAGGGCGACGACACCGAATTCGTGCTGCGGGCAATCGATTATCCGCTCAGGCTCCACCTGGAGCATGCGGTGGCCGCCTTTTACCGCCGACATGACGCCAACGTTACGCTGAACACCGAGGAATGCCAGCGAGAGTTTCGCCTTGTGACGATGAAATGGGCGGCGCGACGCCGTCTCGGCGGAAAGGGGTTGCCACCGGCGATCTTCTCAGAACTCTTCACCAGCCGCCACGATCTCGAAAAGGAATTTAACGCGTGACGTTCTCCTACTCGGTCGTGATCCCCGCCTTCAACGCCGCAGCAACCCTCGATGAGGCGATCCGATCGATCCTCTCTCAAACGGTTCCGCCGCACGTCATCATCGTTGTCGATGACGGTTCAACCGACGAGACTGCGGCCGTCGCGCTTGCTTTCGGGCCGCCTGTCATTCTCGTGCAGCAGCACAATCAGGGGCCTGGCGCGGCCACCACCGCAGGCTTCAATAGGGTGACCACCCCCTATGTGGCCACGCTGGATTCCGACGACGTATGGCTGCCTCGCAAAATCGAGGTCCAGGCGCAGCGGTTTTCCGCGGACGTCGACCTCGTTGGCGTGTTCAGCCTGGCACGCCAGTTTGCGGAGCACGAAACGCCCGCCCCCCACGCTCCGGGGCCGGAATACCGGCTGTGGACCCGCACCACAATGCTGCTGCGGACTGAAGCGGCTCGGCAGGTCGGGGCTTTCCGCGATTTTCCCGGGCGCCTTGGCGAACTGGTTGATTGGCTCAGCCGCAGCCGGGAGCTTGGACACCGCCATGTCATCGTCGAGGAAGTTCTTGCCATGCGCCGCGTTCGTGCCGGAAGCCTAAGCCATTCGATCGACACTGCCCGCGCCCGTGGCTATCTGGTCGCTGTGCACGAGGCGATCCGACGGAAGCGGGCGCGGCAGGCATGTGTAGACGAGGAAGGGGTGCGGCAGTGAAGCCGGGCTGGGTGCGCCGTCTTGCTGTGGCTAGCCGCCCGCCCACCGGCGTCGATCGGCTGCTGCGGGTCTGGCTCACCGATGAACGGACGGCTGCCGATTCGTGGGCCGCCTTTGAGGCTAGCGCAGACCTTGATCATCTTCCGGGCCCGGAAATGTGCCTCGTGGGCTTGGTCTCAAAACGTCTGCCAGCGATCGCTCCGGACAGCGCTTTGCGTGGACGGATCGGCGGCATTGAACGCGCCAACTGGTCGCGGACACAGCTGACCTTAGGCGAAGCGATGCAGGCGGCCCACCTGCTCAAGTCCGAGGACATTCCGGTTCTGCTCGTCGGGACCGCTGCTCGGATCGCGAAGAGTGAGATGCTGGGCCGCGGCCTCAGGATCGAGATGATCGATTGCTGCATCCGTCCTGTCGATATCCCGCGTGCGCATGACCTGCTGATTGCCGATGGCTGGCAGTACGCATCTCCCGGTGCCGTTGACCGCAGGAGTGCTCGGGCGGCTTGCAGCTGTCGCTTTGTGCGGGGCCGCTTCGGCGGACTTGAGCTGCGACGGTCTGCCTTCGCCGAGCCCCTCTCCGAAGGCGTCAAAACCAACGCAGTCTGGCAGCGTGCGACGCCGGGACACCTTGGAGAGGTGTCTGTCCTCATTCCTTCACCGACCGATTCTCTCGCCATCACCATCGCCGACGGCATCGGCCGCTCGCGTTTCAATGGCCGCTGGCTGGCTGACGTCGCGATGGCAACAGGAGACGGCGTCGACTGGCTGCTCTTCGATGAGGAAAGTGACCGGCACGGCCTGGACGCGGCGGCCTTCTACTCGCTTCTCTACGCGCACGACAGGCTTGCGCGGGCTGTGCCGGAGGAAGCCCTTGTTCGCCTGGAGCGGAGTGCCTCAAGGCGGGCTCTGCGCACTGTGCCCCTACTGGCCGAATTTCGTTCGAGAGACAGGCTGACATTGGTGTCACATGCTGTTGCGGGGTTCGCCCGGCGTCTGCGACTTTTCATTGGGGGAGGGGCCGCATCCTCCAGTCTCAAAGCAGATCCGCGAGCTTCGAAAGGAGAGGGCGGTTGAACCGTCTTTCAGAGTCATGGCCATCGATCCCTCCGCACAAACGGCCCGTCCCCTGGCGATGCAACTGCTGGCTGGGCCTCCCGGCACTGCGGCCTCCGCTGCCGATGCGATCGCTGCGGCCGCAGCATGGCCCGCGGTCGTCCACCAATGCCGGCAGTGGAACGTGCTCCCTGCTCTGGCAGCCCGAATCCGGGCGGCGAGTCTTCTCCTCCCTCAGGCTCAGGCGACGACCGTCGCGCGGGAGGCCGCCGTCGAGATACTCCGCACCAAGTTCTGCCTCCGGGCCGGTGCTGATGCCCTGCGGTTGCTGGCCGATGCAGGCATTCCGGCCGTGGCGTTCAAGGGGTTCGCGGTCATCGCTGCGATGCATCGTGGCGATTCGGAACGGATGGTGAGGGACGTCGACATACTGATCGGGCCCGATACCGTGCCCGCCGCGTTGGCGGTTCTGGAGTCGCACGGCTACCGTCAGGCCGTGGGGACGGGCGATCTGGCTGAGTACATCGCGTTTGTGCAGAACTCTCCGGGGGCGGCAGGCAACGAGGCCGTCAGCCTCACCCTGCGGCCGGGGGCCGACCTTGATCTGCACTGGAAGCTCGGCAGGATCGACGCTGCAGAGTTGCTTGCCACGGCCCGGCAGGTCAACGTTCTTGGGCGCGACGTGCAGATTGCCCGCCCGGCGTTCGGCCTGCTCCTGTCAGTGCACCATGCCGTGCGCAACGACTTCGTTCCCGACCATATCGCCCGCGACGTGCTCGACTGCGCAGGCTGGTTTGCACTGCTCGCGGAAGACCCGGTCGAGTTCGCCTGTGCGCGGAAACATGCCGAGTGTTGGGGCCTCACCGATTCCGTCGCGGCGATGAGCCTGATCGTGCAAACATTTGGCCACGAGGATCGCTGGGGTGGCACCGGCTCCGCGCCGCCCGCCGCAGCCGATTTGGCGGCGCTCTATGTTCACCAACTCGAATCCGGACCAATCAATACAGACCTGGCCTACCTCGGCAGCAGTCGGGCGGTCCGGCAGGTGCTCGCCGGCGCATGGTCCGGGTGGCGTCGCTACACCGACATGATGCGGGCGTTTGAGAAACGCAATCGTGAGGAATCGCTCACGCTCTGGCAGCGGATTCGCCGCTTGGCCGACTCCGCTCGGGGCCTGTCGCCGCACGAGTGGCGGCAGATCCGGGCGCTTGCCCGGGCCAAGGATCGGCTCTCCGGATGACGAATGAGCAGCGTTACGTGCGGATGGGGTGGAGACCTTCGCGCCGCTGTGTCATCTGTCGCGTTTGTTTGGGCCGCAATTTCGACTTCGGTCAGCTCTGGTCGCGTTCGGAAGTCCACGCGGTGAGGACCACAGGGCATCGTCGAAATCCTCGGCAGGCGCGCCGATCTGTTCCAGCCGTTGCGGAGGAATCGGCTCCGGTAGAGCGGGGTGCTTGCACCGAAGCACCAGCCCCCACAACATCAGCACTCATGCCGACCCAGTTCAGCATTGGTGTCGATCTCCATCGGCATACGTGCGGGCCGGTACATTTTCTTCTCTATCTCCTTGAGAGATCTCCTCTTTATAGAAAGGGGGTACCCTCCAGCCCACCTGCCAGTACCGCAACGCCGGCTTTGGGCTTTTTCTGCGCCTTCAGCGTGCTCGTGAAGAACGGCTCCCGGCAGCCAGAGGGGCCGACGGGGAGAACGAGAAAGGACGGACGCGGGAACGATCTGGGGCGGCTCAGGCTGGGTCCAGAGCCCGTAGCGTCACATGGCGCGCAGGAGCGCTAGGCAGCGATTCATGCCGGATCGCGCCACGTCAGACGGGAACCGAAGTTGATCGAACTGCAGGCGGCGGCGAGACTTGGGTGTGGATCATCGCGATACCCGTAGAACGTTATCCAGCAGGCGACGGGGATATCGGGAACCAGATAAATACGAGCTAGGCATATGAAAGTAAGTACCGGAATGATCAGACACAGCGTCGGTTGTATTCTTGGCATCTCGGCACTGGTGTGCACTGCGGCTGCAAACGGGCAGCCGCAAACGCCACCGCCTCAGGCGAATATCACCATCGATACGGATGCGCCAACGAGAACTTACGACCGGATGATTTTCGGGGGCTTCCTCGAGCATTTCGACAACCAGATTTACGGGGGCGTCTTCGATCCCGGCTCGCCCTTAGCCGATGCGCAGGGCTTCCGCACCGATGTCATCGCTGCCCTCACGGAAATGAAGATGCCGGTCATCCGCTGGCCGGGTGGGTGTTTCGTGGACGCCTACCTCTGGCAGAAAGGGGTCGGCAAGAACCGTGAACCCTACGGCGATTACCGCTGGGGCGTGATCGAGAGCAACACTTTTGGCACCGATGAGTTCGTGGAGTTCTGCCGCCGAATCGGCGCTGAGCCCTACATCTGCTTCAACGGAACGACCTCGCCGCAGGAGAACCTCGACTGGGTCGCCTATTGCAACGCGACGCAGGGCAAATGTGCCGAGATGCGGGAGACCAATGGGCATCCCGATCCCTTCAACGTGAAGTTCTGGAGTGTCGGAAATGAGCAGTACGACAAGGCCTACATCGACCGGGTTCGGGACACTGCGAAGGAGATGAGAAGGCTCTATCCGAGTCTCAAGATCATGTGCGCGGGAGCTCAGGACGGTATGAAGGGAGTTCACGACTACCTGATGGAACAGGCCGGCGCGTATCTCGACTATGTTTCGATCCACAGCTACGCCCTGAACCGGGGGGATGAACTGCCCCGCCACGACTACCTCACTGCCATCTCACGATCCGAAGAGCCAGCGGCCTTCATCGCGAACATCACCGGTTCACTCCGCGAGAAGGACCCCGCCGGGCGGATCAAGATCGCCTACGACGAGTGGAACCTGCGGGCTTGGCAGCACCCAGGATTCCCCCGAGGCGAGATCAAGAGCTACGACGCCGCTGAAGTTCAGGAGCTGGTCGCGAAACGACGCGCGCAGAATGACCTACCGGATCAATACACCATGGCCGACGCTCTCTTCACGGCTTCCTTCCTGAATGCCTGCCTCCAGCACTCCGACACGGTGACCATGGCCAACATAGCCCCCTTGGTGAACACACGGGGTCCGCTCTTTGTCCATCCCGAGGGGCTCGTCAAACGCACCCACTTCCATGCCCTGTCGATGTATTCCAATCTCCTCCAACCGCACGTGAGCACGTCTCAAGTCGAGTCGGACCAGCTTGAAGGAACGGTGATTGCCACCGTGGATGCCATCGCAACGGTCGACGATACCGGCAAGCATTGGTCGATCGCCCTCATCAACCGCCATCCCTCCAAAGCGGTCAGCTGCACCCTCAACCTAAAGGCAATGCCGCTTGATGGAACCTTCAAGGCAACCGTACTCGCCGGTGACTCACCCGACTCCTATAACGACATCAGGCGGCCTGACCGTGTGGTGCCACAAGAGACAGAACTGATTATCAAGAAAGGCATCACCAGTCTTCCACCTCATTCGCTCATTATTCTTGATATTTCGAGAGAGAAGTGATCTCTGCAAAAAGAGAGCAACAACAAGCCTAATGAGATGGTTCGGAAAGCAGGTGCGGCCGACCGAAGTGGCGATCACGAGCGTCGATGTTGTCGTGCTGCCCGCCAAGAAGCCGCCGAAGGCCGTGGCCAACCTGATTGTGCGGGTGACGGGCAAGGTGATCGATAAGGGCGCGCCGGGCACAGTTCTGTCGGGCGTGAAGGTTCTGCTCCGCAGGAAAGGTGGAGTGTGGCTCGTGGATGACGTCGAGGGCGAGCAGGTCAGGCCGGGGAAGAACGGGTAGTCGCCTCAGGTGGGCGGCGATTCAACCACCCCCTCTCCGCCTGGAGCGCCTCCGTCCGGTTCCTGAACGGCCCCAGCACAGGCCCATCAACAGGCCCCATGTCTGCCCACCAGAAGCCGTCCCTATCTGGCTCAACATGGCTCGCCCTAGTGATCTGCAACTTCCCGATCTCCCGCAAGTCCAACTCTTCGCCATAGATGCACCGGACATCACCACTAACACCCACGACCAACTCCATCTCAGAGCTCATACGGCACCTCCAACCCCGCCACGCCTGAGAATGGTCCTGCGGGGCCGATCGACCAGCATTTCTCCGACGCTGGCCTGAATCTGTTCAAAGTCCCGGGCGACCATCTGCCGGAGCCTGACTGAATCCCTGAGTTGCTGCGGCTCAATTCCCGTGATGACCTGCTGGGCTTCTTCCACCAGCATGTCGAGCTCTGAACTGCTCCTGATGTTGAGCCGCCGGAACCGCTCGAAGAACTCCCGGAGATTCTCGACGGCTGAGTCCCGAAACACTTTGGGCTGGCCGTCATGCAGGCCCGTCAGCCGTTCAGCCAGGTGAGCCGTGAGCCGCTGGAGTTCCGTGGCAAATGCCTGTTCAGCGAGTTCTACGGCTGACTCAAACCGCTCACGCACCCGGGCCTGCTCTGCCTGATACACGTCGGGGTGCAGAGCCAGAAGATAGCTCGGCGGCTCGATGGCTGGGTACGTGACTTCCAGATCAAACAGGCCGTCGAGCGTGGTGGGATAGTCGCTGGCATTGAAGAGCGTGCCCAGCCGCCGCTGGGCTTCTGCCTTGATCTGGTCGTACTGGCTGGCGAGTTCACTGGCGGCTGATTGGAGCTGCTGCCGGTACTGGACCATGCGGGCGTCGAACTGCGTGAGCTTGTTCTGCTGGAGAAGACTGACGCCCGGTTCTGGAAAGAGGAGGGTTTCAAGCCGCCAGTAGCCAGAAGCCTCACTGCGAACCCGGGTGACGTTTCTGTAGGTGGCGTTTCTGGTGTCGAAGATGAGGTTGCTGGCCGAGAGCAGATCCCGGTCGGCCTGAAATGCTCTGGCGGCTGTTGTGCGTTGCTCCGGAGCGAGGGTCTTTCTGACACCCAGCCCAAGTGAATGAGAGCTTCACCGGGACAAAAGTTGCACGAAGGCGGTTGGCGGCGGTGGGGGAGGTTTGGGTAGTGGGATTGGTGGTGGGGAGGGTTGTGGGCCGAGGTGCGTTGTGTGGGCTGGTCGTTGGTTCGGTGGTGGTAGATATGGACACGGGTCCTCTCTGAAAGTCGACGATAAAAAGGCGGGAAATGAGTGAGATCATGGACGTGGTTTGCGAGTGTTCATCGATTGTTTATGGGGCATATTGACAATCTGTAAAAATTATTTAATATCCCTGTTTTTTGGGGGTCCTATCCTTTTCTTTAGGAACCATTCCGAGCATCGTCTTCAGCGATTTTGGGACCATTCTTCTATGTCCATAGGGAGTTCCGTGATCGTGCCTCGCATCACGTTGAAATCCCTTGTCCCTGTGCTCGTCGCATTGGCCTGCCTGCTCGGCGGTGCTCCGTCAGTGCCTGCCCAGACGACCACCACCTACGGCAGTGGCGGCAGCTCGAACACCTTCACCGGCGGCACGATCAATCCCAGCGACACGGTGCTCCTGAACGACGGCGCGACCGTCACGGGCAACGTCACCGCCAACGGCGTGCTCCAGTTCAATCAGTCCGCCGGCAACACGCTCACAATAAGCAACACGATCTCGGGCACCGGCACGCTCTCGCTGACGAACACAGGCACACTCAACCTGACCGGCACGTCGGGAGCTGCGAATACCGTCGTTCTGGACATGACTACCTCCGCGTCGTTGGGCTTGCTGCAGATTCGTTCGGGGACAGGAACACTTTGGGTCGGTAACAGCGGCAGCGGCACGCTCAGCGTGACTGGTGGCCGTGTCAGTAACGCGAACGGCACTATCGGCAATCTCGCCAACAGCGTCGGCACGGCCACGGTGTCGAGCGGCACATGGGCCAGTAGTAGCGCCCTCACCGTCGGCAGAAGCGGCACCGGCACGCTCAACGTGACTGGCGGC
>CAISJI010000148.1 GCA_903885565.1 uncultured Planctomycetaceae bacterium | reverse complement strand
GCTGGCGATCGACGCCGTTCGCCCCACAATCTCGATCCAGTCGAACAAGGCGAGCCTCAAGGCGGGGGAGACCGCCGTTATCTCCTACACCCTCAGCGAACCCTCCGGCACGTTCACCGTCAGTGATCTCTATGCCGTTGGTGGCACGCTCTCCGGTTTCCGCTATGTCAGCGGCACCACGTTCGCCGCCGATTTTACTCCTACCACAAATTCCAAAGGCACTGGCTACGCGGTTGTCTACGACAACGCCTTCACCGACGCTGCGGGCAACGGCAACGTAAGCACCACTGGCGCCGTGATGGCGTCGCTGGCGATCGACGCCGTTCGCCCCACGATCTCGATTCAGTCGAGCAAGGCGAGTCTCAAGGCGGGGGAGACCGCCGTCATCTCCTACACCCTCAGCGAACCCTCCGGCACGTTCACCGCCAGCGATCTCTATGCCGTTGGTGGCACGCTCTCCGGGTTTCGGTTTGTCAGCGGCACCACGTTCGCTGCCGATTTCACCCCCACCCCCAATTCCAAAGGCACTGGCTACGCGGTCGTCTACGACAATGCCTTTACCGACGCTGCCGGCAACGGCAACTCAAGTGCCACTGGCGCCGTGGTAGCGTCGCTGGCGATCGACGCCGTTCGCCCCACAATCTCGATCCAGTCGAACAAGGCGAGCCTCAAGGCGGGGGAGACCGCCGTTATCTCCTACACACTCAGCGAACCCTCCGGCACGTTCACCGTCAGTGATCTCTATGCCGTTGGTGGCACGCTCTCCGGTTTCCGCTATGTCAGCGGCACCACGTTCGCCGCCGACTTCACCCCCACCCCCAACTCGACTGCCACGGGCACTGTAGTTGTCTATGACAACGCCTTCACCGACGCCGCTGGCAATGGCAACACAAGTGCCTCAGGCGCCGTCGTGGTGCCGCTGGCGATCGACGCCGTTCGCCCCACGATCTCAATCAAGTCGAGCAAGACGAGCCTCAAGGCGGGGGAGACCGCCGTTATCTCCTACACCCTCAGCGAACCCTCCGGCACGTTCACCGCCAGCGATCTCTATGCCGTCGGCGGCACACTCTCCGGGTTTCGGTTTGTCAGCGGCACCACGTTCGCCGCCGACTTTACCGCCACCCCCGACTCCACTGGCACTGGCTACGCCGTCGTCTACGACAACGCCTTCACCGACGCCGCTGGCAACGGCAACACAAGTGCCTCAGGCGCCATGATGACTTCGCTGGCGATCGACGCCAAGGCGCCGACTGCCTCGTTGAAGCTGAACAAAACGAGTGTCAAGGCAGGAGATACCGCCACGGTGACCGTCCAGTTGAGCGAACCGACCGCCACCTTCACGCTCTCTGATCTCAAGCCGACGGGAGGAACACTCTCAACGCTGGCCTACATCGGCAACAACGCCTTCACGGCGATTTTTACTCCCGCCGCCAACACCACCACCACCGGATCGATCTCGCTCAACGACGACGCCTTCACCGATGTCGCAGGCAACGGCAACAGGGGACCGGGTGGCGTCGTGACTGTTCCTATCACCGTCGACACGGTCGCCCCGACAGCCACGATCCAGTCGAGCAAATCGTCGCTCAAGGCTGGCGACACTGCGACCGTAACGGTCACGCTCAGCGAACCCTCCACCACGTTTACGGCAGCCGATCTCTACCCCGTCGGCGGCACGCTCGCGGCCTTCACGGCGGTCAGCAGCACCGTCTACACAGCCACGTTCACGCCGACAGACAAGTCGACGAACACCGGCTACGTGGTGGTTTACGACGGCGCGTTCACCGACTTGGCCGGAAATCCCAACAAGAGCAGCGGCGGATATATCACCGCCACCATGCAGGTCGACACGATCGTGCCGACAATAACGCTCCGAGCCGACAAACAAAACCTCCGGCAAGGGGAGGCCGTTTCGATCACCTTCATCCTGAGCGAACCCTCGACGACGTTCACGGCAGACGATGTCACTCTGGCCTGGGGAGGAACGCTCTCTGGATTCACGTTCAGCGGCGGCACCACCTACCGGGCCACACTCACTCCCAATCCGGACATGCACGTTGAATATGTGACGGTAGAGGCCGACCGCTTCACCGACGCCGCTGGAAATGGAAATCAGCGCTCAGAAGAATTGAGATTCGAGATCGACTCCGTTCCGCCCTCGGTAACGATCACCGGCTTTGAGCGGCCACTCAAACAGGGGGAGTCGACGACGCTCACATTCCAACTCAGCGAAGCCTCCGAAACATTCACAGCTTCCGACATCTATCCCACCGGGGGAACGGTGTCTAACTTCCGATCGGAAACAACCCTCTCGCGGTCTGATGTGGATGGAGACCTTTATACAACTGGGTATCGCTTCTCGGCCACGTTCACGGCGACGGCAGCAACTGAAACGGTTGGCTATGTGGCGGTTTACGACAACACTTTCACCGATTACGCCGGCAACGGCAATAAGAGTGACGCCGGGGCGGTGATCTCCTATGTCTCCATCACCTCCGGTCCGGGTTCTTTTGATCCCAGCGGAGACGAACAGGAAGTCATGGAGCATGTCAATCGCATGCGGATGAATCCGCAGGGGGAACTGGCCGTCCTCTTCACCAGCCTCAATCCGCTCGTGGCCCGCGATCCGGATGCCGACAACGCTGTTCGGCAATACAAAGTTTCTTCATCTGCTATTCAATCACAGTGGAAAGATTTGCAACCGGCTCAACCGGTGGCATGGAACGAATCGCTCTACCGGGCAGCTCTTGGGCATAATCAGGCGATGATCAAGGCCGACGCCCAAGAGCATCAGTTGCCGGGCGAGCTTTCCATCTTGGATCGCGCAAAAGCTGCAGGATACACTTCAGGAGGAAGCTACGGCGTGGGGGAGAATATTTACGCCTACGCCAAAAATCCCTTCTATGCCCACTCGGGATTTGCTATCGACTGGGGCGTGGAAAGCCTCGGTCACCGCCTTAACATAATGGACGCCTCTAGTAGGGAGGCGGGCATCGGGATTCTGCGCGAGTCGAATCCCAACACGAAGGTTGGCCCGCTGGTTGTGACTCAGAACTTTGGCTACCGATCCAATCAAACCAACTCATTCCTGGTCGGTGCGATCTATACCGACAGAAACAGCAACGGCCGCTACGACTCCGGCGAGGGGCTCGGCGGGGTGAACGTGCAGATCGTGGGCACTGGGGGCACATTCACCACCAGCACCATGACAGCCGGCGGCTATCAGATGGCCCTGCCGGCCGGCACCTACACCGTTCGAGCGGTGGGAGGAGGCGTGCTGACACCCTCCTCTCGCCAGAATGTAGTGGTGGGCGGCAGCAACGTGAAAGTCGATTTCAAAGTGTGACGCCGCCAGCCAGCGGATCCTGGTCTGCCGTCGCTCAGTCTGCCCGTTCTGGCAGCCGATGCGCCGCGAAAAAATCCCAGATGATCTCGTTGGCCGGCAGCGAGAGCACTGACGACCCGAGATAAAACGAATCGGGCACCCGCCCCGGCCAGGTGTGGCCCGCTCCCTCGACACGATACCACACCACCTCGTTGCCCGCCGCGGCAGACCCCCACACCCAACGCTCGATCGTCATGCCGGCGTCGGTGCAGGGCAGGGGAGTCTTCTGCGGAGTCTCCGAGCCACCGCCGGCCCGCACCCACTCAAGCAACCCGGCCAGAATCGCCCGGTGGTGGGTGCGCGTGACACTGCGCCGGCCCACGCCCCCCTCCAGCGGCGTGAATTGGTCAAGCGAACCGTGGAAGTGGATCAGCGGCACCGGCCGGGAGAGGCTGATCGTTTCCAGAGCCAGCGGACCGGCCACCGGCGCGATCGAGGCGATTGAGTCGGCCAGTTCCGCCCCCACCCGGTAGGCCATCATGGCGCCGTTGGACATCCCGGTGGCATGGATGCGGGCGGGATCGATCGGCAGCCGGGCGGAGAGCGCCGCGAGCAGTTCCCGCACAAACCCCACATCGTCTGACTGGCCGTCGCGGGCCTCGCCGCAGCAGTTGCCACCGTTCCAGGTGAGCATGCTCTCGCGGGTGCCGGTGCCAGCCGGATAGACGACCACAGCCCGGCCCGTGGCGGCCAGAATATCGAGCCCTGAAAATCGACGCATCATGTCGGGATGGCTGCGGCCCCCATGAAAGGCGAGCACCAGCGGCCAGCCGGTCGGCGGCGGGTGAGCCTCCGGCACGCAGACCAGCGCCATGCGCTGCCGGGCCCCCACCGGCACGGTCCACTCTGTCACGCTGAATCCGGTCGTGGGATCAGCAGGGGGCGTTGGGGGGCTCATCTGGTTGCCGCTGCTCATGAAAATCTCCCGGTCGCGTTTTGTTCGCCCCATTCCTACACTGCAAAGCAGGCGGCGCACAGATTCGGCCTGCCCCCGGGATACCGGCGGTGGCCCGAGACGCACCACAGGATAAAACATTCGCCATGCCCGAAACCAAGAGTTCCGTCCGGCTCGATCAGAAGACGCCGGCAGCGGCCGCCCCTCAGGCAGGGCACCCAGAACTTCCGGCAGAGCTGCGCCAGCGGGTGGTGATCGATCGCGTCGGTCCGGAGGTCGATGCGGGCCGCTTTCCGGTGAAGCGGGTGGTGGGGGATGTCGTGGTGGTGGAGGCTGACATCATCTGCGACGGCCACGAAGAACTCGACTGCCGGCTCCATGTGCGGCAGGGCATCTCCGGAGAGTGGCAGTCGCTCCCGATGGCCTGCCAGGGAAACGATCTCTGGCGGGGATCGTTTCCAGCCACCTCTCTCGGCTGGTGGCACTTTGACATTTCAGCCCGGATCGACACGTTTGGCACGTGGCTGCGCGATCTGGGCAGGCGCCAGGAGGCGGGGGAGCGAACGCAGATCGATCTGCAGGTGGGGGCGGAATTGGTGTTGGCAGCGGCCCAGGGAGCGCCGGCTGAGATCGCTGAGGAAATGGAGCAGTTGGCACTCCAGCTTCAGTCGCCAGCGTGGGCCGCAGTGGCCTCCAGCGACCGGCTGCGGGAGCTGATGGCAAGCTTTGCCGACCGACGCGAGGAGACCCATCTGGAGCAGCCCAGAAGTGTGTGGGTCGATCGGGAGCGGGCGCGCTGGAGTGCCTGGTATGAGGTTTTTCCCCGCTCCTGGGCGCTGGAGCCGGGCCGCCATGGCACGTTTGCCGATCTGGCCGATCGGCTCGACTACGTGCACGGGATGGGATTCAACGTGCTCTATCTCACGCCGATCCACCCCATCGGTCGGTCGTTTCGCAAGGGTCGCAACAACGCCACCACGGCCGCCGCCGATGATGTGGGGAGCCCGTGGGCGATCGGGGCGGAAGAGGGAGGCCATACGGCGATCCATCCCCAGCTCGGCACCTTGGATGATTTTCATTCGCTGCGGCGCCGCGCAGAAAAACTGGGAATGGAGCTGGCGCTCGATCTGGCGGTGCAGTGCGCGCCTGATCATCCCTGGGTGCAGGAACATCCCGAATGGTTCCGCCACCGCCCCGATGGCTCGATCCAGTATGCGGAGAATCCCCCCAAAAAATATCAGGACATCGTTCCCTTCGATTTTCAGTGCGACGCTTGGCGGGAGCTGTGGCAGGCGCTCGGCGGCGTGGTGCGGTTTTGGGTTGCACAGGGGGTGCGGATCTTTCGGGTCGACAACCCGCACACCAAGCCGTTCGCTTTTTGGGAATGGCTCATCAGCGACATCCACCGCACCGATCCCGACGTGCTCTTTCTCGCCGAGGCCTTCACCCGCCCCAAAACGATGTACCGGCTGGCCAAGCTGGGGTTCACGCAGTCGTATACCTATTTCACCTGGCGCACCGAGAAGGAGGAGACGGCTGCCTATCTGGTGGAGGTCTCCACGCCGCCGGTCGCCGATTTCTTTCGCCCCAACTTCTGGCCCAACACCCCCGACATTCTCCACGCCACACTCCAAACCGGCAGCCGGGGGATGTTTCAGGTCCGGCTGACTTTGGCCGCCCTTTCGGTCGGCAATTGGGGCATCTATGGCCCCGCCATGGAGCTGCTTGAATCGCAGCCGTTCAAGCCGGGCAGCGAGGAATATGCCGACTCCGAAAAATATGAAATCAAGCAGCGGGCTCTCGATCTGCCCGAAAGCCTGGCGCCATTCATCGCGAGGCTGAATGCGATCCGCGCTCGTGAACCAGCCTGCCGCTCGGCCACGCCGCCACTGATCCAGACAATCGACAACCCGCACCTGCTGGCCTGGTGCCGGTATGAGCCTGCGGAGAAGAGCCGCGTGCTCGTTGTGGTGAATCTCGATCCCGATACACCCTGGCGGGGCCAACTTCGGCTCGATAGAAAAGCTCTGGAACTGGACCAGGCCGGCAGCATCGAGGCCACCGATCTGCTCACTCAAGCGACGCACCTCTGGCCGCTGGAGGGCATCGATCTGGACTGCACGCCCGCCGAACCGGTGCGGCTCTATCGGCTCATACCCCGGTGACATCACCTCCCCATGGCTTCATCTCCACTCCCGACACAGGCTGTCCAACTGGCGCTGGCTGCCAGCATTTCCACCTGGCTGCCACAGGCCCGCTGGTTTGCCTCCAAAGGAAGCGCGCAGGTCGAGATCCACATCGGTGATCTGGCAGTCTTGCCCGATCGCGAGGTGGCGCTTGTGCTGGTCGACGCCCAACCATCGACACCTGCATCAGCCATCCCTGCCGCCACCTACTTCGTTCCGGTAGAGATGGCCAGCGGGCGCGATGCAGCGGCCGCCAACACCGGCGCCGATTGGCTGGTGAGAACGATCGCAGAGGGATCTGCGCTGTCGACCCGGGCCGGTTCGTTTGTCGGTCGGCCGCTCGCCGGGGCTGGCCGGATCGATCTCACGCCCCCCCTGCATGTCAGGCAGTTGGGGGGCGATGCCTCCAACACCTCGCTGGTAGTGACCGCAGCCGGCCCCTTGGCTGGAGCCGCAGGGGGAGTCATTCTCAAGCTCGTGCGCCGCTGCCGACCCGGAATCCAGCCGGAGGTGGAGGTGGGGCGGTTCTTCGCCACCGAGTCGCCTTGGAAAGGCACGCCCGAACTGCTCGGATGGCTTGAATATGAGCCTGCCGCCGCCGCCGCAGAGCCGACAACGCTCGCCACACTGCACACCTTCCATCCGGGCTACGAAAGCGGCTGGGAGTGTTTGCTCGAGCAGATGGCATCCGGGGGGCTCTCCGCCGCCAATCGGGAACGCATCCTGCGCATCGTAGCCAGCTTGGGGGCCGAAACAGCCGCCATGCACCGGGCGTTGGCGGCATCGACGGGGAACACGGCCTTTATCCCTGAGCCCGCCACGCCCGCTTCCCGGCAGGCGGAACTGGCGGCCATGGCCGCCCATGCCCGCACCGTCTGCCAATTGGCTCAGCGGCAGGCAGAGTCTCTGCCGGCGGGGATTGCCGGGCGGCTGCAGCGGCTGGGGACACACGCAGAGCGGCTGGTGGCGGGGCTGGCCGGCGGCCCGTCGCAGGAATCGTTCGTGGCCAACATCCGGGTGCACGGCGACTATCACCTCGGGCAGGTGCTCGTCGGGCCGCATGACGAGCGGGTGCTCGTGATCGATTTTGAGGGGGAGCCGGGGCGGGAGCTTGAGCAGCGGCGTGCCAAGACGAGCGCGGCGAAGGATGTGGCGGGAATGTGTCGGTCGTTCGACTATCTGGTGCGGGTGGCGGCGCAGCAGAGCGGTGTCGCTGCCAATCCGGCCGACACGGCGCTGCTGGAGGCTACCTTCCTCACGGCCTATCAGGCGAAAGCGGCTGGAGCCGAGTGGTGGCCTGCCGACAGCACCGCCGCCCTGGCCCTGCTGGCGACCTACAAGCTCGACAAACTCCTCTACGAACTCGCCTACGAACTGCACAACCGGCCCGACTGGATCGAGGTGCCGCTGACGGCCCTCGAGGACCACCTCAGCTGACGATGGTGGAGGATCTCCGCGGGATGCGGTTGCCCGCTTCGTCGACGGCAACTTCGAAAATCCGCAGGGCATCGAGCCAGTGGACCATCTCCTCATCCTTGAAGAGCTTCGGGATCACAGTGCCGGCCTCCATGTGGCCGAAGTAGAGATCGGCCGTTGCCTGCTCCCGCCCAGCCACTCGGCTCGTCACACGCACGAGCGATCCGGAGGAGGAAATCTCGACGATATCGGCTGTGTATTCGAGCGTATCCCCCGGCAGGGCCTCAAACGCAAAGTCGACTGAGGAAACCTTGGCCAACACAACCTGCAGTTTGAAATCGAGCGCGTCGGCCACCAGCAGCCCAGCCGTCTGGGCCATGCCCTCAAGCACGAGCGTGTTGGGCATCATGGCGGCACCGGGAAAGTGGTCGTGAAGATGCTCCTCGCCGAGCGTCACCGTTTTGATGGCACAGGCGCGGCGGCGCCGGGCAAATTCGGTGAAACAGTCGATCCAAAACCAACGCATCGCACTCACCTCGTCTTCAGGACGGCACCCTTGGCAGCATATTTCGCGGCGATTCCCTGAGCGATCGCCAGCATTCGCTCTCTCACATCGGCTGGCTCCAACACTTCGGCGCAGTCGGCCAAGCCGAGCAGATGCGGGATCATCTCTTCGTCCCAGGCCCGATCGATGTCGAGAATGATATCCCCGTTGGCCTCGGGCCGGATCTTCTGGCGGGGATGGAACGGCTTCTCCTGCGCCCAGCGGGCCCGGGAGGCACTGATGCGGATCCGATATTTCCGCGGCGGGGCGTCGGAGCGGTAGATCGTGATGCTGTCAGCCAGGAGTGTTTCCACAGAACGCTCACGAGGGGTGAATTTCCGCGCCGACACCCGCGCATCAGCCACGCGGTCGAGCTTGAAAAACCGCACCGCCTCAGACGCGGCGGTGCTCGAGCCGACTTTTCTCCTGGAGTTGGGAGCCCGATAGGCTGCCACATAAATGCTGCCATGGTAGAGCACCAGAGCCTCCGGCTCGATGCGCTGCGTGCGGGGGCTCTCGTCGCTGAGGCTCGTGTAGCGGATCGCCAGTTCTTGGGAGTTGCGGATGGCGCGATTGATCGCTCCGAGCACACGGGCGGGATATTTCGCCGCTGCCGGCCGGGGATGCACCACCAGCCCTTCCTTGTGCCGGCCGACATACTCAAGCAGTTCCGGCGTGGCGATCCGCTCCACTCTTCCGAGCAGTTGGCTGATCCCCCGCCAGTAGAACGTGCCGGCCAGCGGCATGAGAAAATCGCGGGCCACAGCCAGCGAAAAGAGCTCCGGCAGCGAGACGGGCGGAGTGGCCAGGTCCCGCCTGCCGCGCCCCACCTCCAGCGCCCACGCCTTCACCTGCCTCCCCCGCGACGAAAGCTTTTCAGTCGGCCGCAGTGCATAGCCAAACTTCTGCAGAAAATCGATGTCGCGACGGATGTTCTTGTCTGACATCTCCTCGATCACCCCCCGCTCCCGCAGCATCTCCTTCATCTCCACTGCCGAGAGCGGCTGTCGGGCCGCACAGAGGATGTCGATCAGATGAAAAACACGCAGCAACTGCTCGTGCCGATTGAGGGAATCCATGGTGCGCAGCTACCGCAAACTGACAAGAGGCCAAAAGAGGGGGAACGATAGGCTCAAGCGTACCCTTCCAGCCGACCGTTTTCAGCGGTTTCCTTGCGAAAAAACGATTTTTTCAAATTTCGGTGGCCGGTGGGACCTCGTTTGTCCGCCTTCATTGTTAGGTTGTGATCCAATGGCACCGCTGCTCGCAGGTTGGGGGAATGGGGAACGACCGCCCCGCCGCCCCTTTCCTCGAGCTCCACTCGAAGCTCACCTTGAAGGCACTCGCACCATGGCGTCACCACAGCCGACTGCAGGCAGGGCAGTTGTCCGGTTGGTTTCCACCGGCCCAGCCGCCGGAGGCACCGATTCAAAATTTTCCGCGGGCAGTTCACCTGCCACCCAGCCACGACAGGTGGGCCGCCGGCGCACGCTCTACCGTCCGTGGGTCGTGGGGCCGGCGATCCTCACCCGCCCACCGCAAAACCTTCCTGCCGACGGCTCGGAAAAGGAGGGGCTCTGGCAGGTCGATGTGTCGGACGACGGACGACTGCTGCCGTTGGCGCCGCGCTTGCCGGTAGACATCCAGCAGGTTCTCGAATTCCGCCGCGCCCTCGGACTGGTCTGCCGCGTGGCAGTTTCCCTGCTCGTGCCAGCCGACATGCCTCCGTCGCTACTCGAGGAACTCTTCGAGCCTGGGACCCAAGCGAAAAACCGCTCCCGGCTGCCGGTGGAAATCTATGGCTGGTCGCTGCTCTACCAACTGCCGCACATGCGCGGCCGAGCGGTGATCGACTCGCACGACAGTTTTTGTGAATTGCCTGCCTTCTATGAATCGCCGCTGGAGCTGGTCGATCGCTCGGCCTTCCTGACGGCCCGGGGGATTCCCCACCGCCCGCTGGCACTCCTGACACAGCCTGAGGATTTTGTGCCAGCACAGACAGGCCGGGGCAACCGTAACCTGTTTGCCTCCGATGCCTCGCTCCACCGCACCTGCCCGCTCCACAAGCTCTGGCCGGGCTGATCTTCACGCTTCGGCAGCGTTTCCCTCGTCCTGCAGTTCCAGCCACCGCTCCTCGGCGGCGGTCAGCTTGGCGGCAACAGCGGTCATCTCGTTGTGAAACTTGAGCGCCTCGGCTGGATCGGTAGCAGCCAGCAGCGCCGCATGGTGCTGTTTCTTCTCGGTGTCAAGTTTGGCGATCGCGCGTTCGAGGGTGGCGATCTCCTTGCGAATATCGCGGTCGTTGCGAACCGCCGGAGTCGCCCGCCGCCCGCTCCCTTTGTCGGTCGGTGGGGCGGGCTTGCGACCGGAAGACTTCTTCGAGAGAGAGTCGGCCGCCTCGGCGTCGTCGATCTCGCGGGTCACTGCCGCCAGATAGGCTCCATAGTCGCCCAGATAGTTGACCACCCGACCATCCTTCACCTCCACCACATTCGTGGCGACGGTCTGCATGAACGACCGATCGTGGCTGGTGAAGATGACCGTGCCCTCGTAGGCCAGCAGGGCCTGCGCCAGAGCATCGACCGTCTCCACATCGAGGTGGTTTCCCGGTTCGTCGAGCACCAGCACATTGAACGGCCCCAGGAGCAATCCCGCCATACAGAGGCGGGCCCGCTCGCCACCGGAGAGAACGCTCACCCGTTTTTCCACCGCCCGGCCGCGAAAGAGCATCGCGCCGGCCAGATCGAGGATCTGCTGCTGCTTGGTGCCAATATTCGCGGCGCGTTCGAGATAGTCGAGCACCGTCTGTTTTTCATCGATGCTCGTATAGACGTGCTGGGCATAAATGCCGATCTCGCAGCCGTAGCCCCACTTCACCTCGCCGGCAAGCGGCGGAAGCGAATCGACAAGCGTGCGTAGAAAAGTTGTTTTGCCCTGCCCGTTGTCGCCGACAATCGCCGCCCGGGAGCCGTGGACGATCTCCACATCGATCCCGCTGGAAACGGTTCGTTCGGGATAGCCGATCGACACATTGAGACAGCGCACCGCCGGCCCCTTTCTGGGCGACACGGCTGGACAGCGGATGGCAGCCGTGGGAGCGATTGCAACCACCTCCTCCACCTCGAGCTTCTCGAGCTGCCGGCTTTTCGATTTCGCGCGGGAGGCGGTGGAGGCCCGAGCCTTGTTCCGGGCAATGAAATCCTCAAGCTGCTTCCGCTTGGCAATCACGGCGATATTGGTTCGCTCCACATGGAGCCGCTGCTCCTCCTGGAATTCCAGAAAGGCGTCGATCCGCCCAGGAAAGATGGTGAGCTTGCCTTGGCTCAGATCGAGCGTTTGATCGCAGGTGGCTCCCAGGAAGGCCCGGTCGTGCGACACGATCAGGCAGGCTTCCTTGTAGCCGCGCAGGAAGTGTTCCAGCAGGATCTGGGTGCGCAGATCGAGAAAGTTGGTCGGTTCGTCCAGGAGCAGGAGATTGGGTTCATGGAGCAGTAGCGCTGCCAGCTTGACGCGGGTCTGCCAGCCGCCGGAGAGCTTGCCCACCGGGCCGGCCAACTGCTGCGTCTTCAGTTCAAACTGCCCCGCCACCTCGCCGCATTTCCAGTCGGGCTGACCGCTGTCGCGCATGAGAAACCCCAGCGCCGTCTCGCCCGGCAGGAAGGGATCGTGTTGCCGCAGGTAGCCGAGCTTGAGGCGGGGGTGGCGGATGACGTCGCCGGAGTCAAGTTCCTCGTCGCCGAGGATCACGCGCAGGAGCGTGCTTTTGCCGGCGCCGTTGCGCCCTACGAACCCCACCTTGCCGTCATCGGTGATCGTGGCGCAGGCCTCGTCGAGAAGCACCTGATCGCCATAGCGCTTCGAGGCGTTTTTGATGTCGAGGAGAACGGCCATCGAGGGGATGCCAGCAGGGGTGGGGAGGTGGAGAGGCGGGAAGAGGAGAGCAGGAGTTGGGAAAAAAATGAGCGGAGAGGGATTGCGAGCGGAGGGTCGCTACCGGAAGCAACGGGGGAGGGGAGAAGGGGGGGGCAGGGCTGGGCAGGAGCAGACTTCCGGCTGGCCGGGGTGGGCACCGAAGCCTGAGAGAGGTGGCCGCAGCGGCTGATCAGGAAAGCGGAGGGCATGGGATTCGAACCCACAACCCCTTACGGGGCACCACATTTCCAGTGTGGCCGCTAACCATTCGCTTACCCTCCAAACGCGAAAAAAAGAGGCTCTTTACGGGGAGAAACCCTGTCTGGATAACAACAGGACTTCTTGCGTCCCTCAACCTCCGTCGTTCCGAGAAAACAGTATACCCAAGCCGATTCTCAGGTCGACTCTCCCTGTTTTCGGCCGAAACAGGGGCCAGTCTCGACTCGCAAACCCACCTTGGCTCCCGCGTTACGACAGCCAGCAGTGGGAAAAGTGCCACGGGCGCGGGTTGTAGCGGTCCACCGGGCGTGCTTCCTCCAAGGCTTCGCCAGATGCCCGTCCTCTTCCATATGAAGTCTCGATTCCAATTGATCGACCGCAGAAAACGCCTCTGCCGCGCAGGTCTCACCGTGCGAGGATACCCTTCCGAGAGGAAGGCCTGAAGGAGGTCTCCCCCCTCGCGATCGCTCCCACGCCACCCACGCATGAGCAGCACCACTCCTCTCGATATGTCAGCGCTTGAGCAGGCCCGGCTGATCCGCGAGGGGGCCATCTCGAGCGCGGAACTTGTCACCCAGACGCTGCAGCGGATCCGTCGCCTCGATCCAAACTACCGGGCGTTTGTCTCAGTCTTTGAGGGCGCGATCGCTGCGGCCCGCCGCAAGGATCGCGCCGCTGGCCGCTCTCGCGGCGATCTGCCCCCCTTCCACGGCGTGCCGATCGGCATCAAGGATCTCAATCTCGTGCGGGGAACGATTGCCCGGTTTGGCTCCCGGGCCGTGGCCCATCTCCCCCTGCCGTTTGACGACTGGACAGTGGCGCCGCTGCGGCGGGCCGGATTTGTGATTCTCGGCAAGCTCTCCACGAGTGAGTTTGGCTCGATGCCGGTGACCGAACCGGAGATCCATCCCCCCACTCGCAATCCCTGGGCCCCAGACCACGCCGCGGGGGGCTCGAGCGGCGGTTCGGCCGCTGCTGTGGCCTCAGGCATGCTGGCGGTTGCCCAGGGGTCAGATGGGGCAGGATCGATCAGGATTCCGGCGTCGTTCTGCCAACTCTACGGACTCAAACCCGCCCGGGGCCGGCTTCCCAACCAATTCGGCCTGCCCGATCGGCGCCTGCTCTACACCTCCGGCCCCATGACGCGATCTGTGAGCGATGCCGCCGCCATGCTCGATGTCATGGCGGGGCTCGTCGATGGCAAGCCGCATTGGGCTCCCCCGCCGCCGCAGCCGTTCCGGGAGCGGCCCATCGGCTTTCCCCGGCAGCGCATCAGATTTCTCGTCCACTCGGCCCTCGGGCCGACCGATCCCGAGATCGTGGCAGGGCTCAACCGGGCGCTGGGCGTGCTTGCCGATCTCGGTCACTCTGTCGAGGAGGGATCGCTTCCCGACGGGAGCCTGGAGGATTTTCTTCCACTCTGGCAGCATCAGGTCGCACAGGTGCCGATCTGGAGTTGGCACCGCACGCAACCGGTCAACCGCTGGCTCGGCGAGGCGGGGCGCAGACTGCGCACCGCCGCTGTCCATCAGCGCTTCGACGAGCTCAACCGCCGCTTCGCTCCAGCCTTTGCCGCGGCCGATATGTGGGTGATGCCAACAGTGGGCCTGCCGCCGCCACTGGTCGGTGCGTGGGCCGGCCTCCCCGCGGAGAAGGCGTTCGCCGCTGCGGCTCTGTTTGGGGCATTCACCGCGGTGCTCAATCTGACCGGGCTGCCAGCGGCCTCGTTGCCGATGGGCCGCACTCAGGCAGGATTGCCGATAGGGCTGCAGATTGTCGGTGGCCCGTTCGCTGAAAGGGATGTGTTGGCGCTGTCATGGGAACTTGAGGAAGCGATGCCCTGGCAGACCATCGCCCCGCTTGGCGCACCGCTGTCGGCCTCTGGCGCGGCTGGATGCGCCGGCTGAATCGAGGATGACTTCTTCCGCAGCCCGACCGACCGGCCATTGGCACGCCAGCCGGCTCCGCTCAGCCCCCCGTTGTGAGCGGCAGTCGCGTCATAACGCGGGTGCCGCTTGCGCCACTTTCCATCGCGAAGGTTCCTCCGAGGAGTCGTGCTCTTGCCTCCATCCCCCGCAAGCCAAAACCGGCATGCTCGCCAGGGGCGGGTGCGCTCATGCCGCAGCCCTCATCACTGATGACAATCAACACGGAGTCCCCTTCCTGAGTGATCCTCACCACAGCTTTGCTGCATCCGCTGTGCTTCCAGCTGTTGGTGAGCGATTCCTGGCAGATCCGAAAGATCGCTGTCCGAATGCGATCGGTCAGGGTCGAGAAATCGTCTGTCAAGCAGGCTTGGGCATCCACCTCAAATCCCAGGGCCGAAAAATGCGACACCAATTCATGGAACAGTCCATCCAACCCCGGCTCATCAAGCACAGACGGCCGAATCCCGCGAATCACCCGCCGGCCATCCTCAATTCCCTTGCGGAGGTGATGGACCACCTCGCGAATCGGATCGACGTCTGAGGCATCTTTGAAGTGGGCCTCAAGCAACATTTTCGATCCGACCACATTCTGAATCAGTCCATCGTGGAAATCATTGCAGAGCGTCTGTTTTTCCAGGTCCTGATGGTCGATTAATTGCCGCAGAAATGCCTGCTCTTCGCGCAGTCGTTTCTCCACCGTAATGCGTTCGGCAATTTCACCGAGTAATCGCGAGCGTGCCTCATCTGCCTCGGTAGCCATCCACGCAATCTTTCTTTTGGAAGCTTGCAGATGGCTGACCAACCCAATGATCAGCAGGTTTGAGCCGGCAAACAGCATCAGGCGGAGGGGATCCCAGGGGCTGAAAAAGCCCAGGAACTGCCCGGGCGGCCGCATGAAGAAATAGCGAATCGACAGGCAACTCAAGCCGACGGCCAGCAGCGCAGGCCGGGTGCCGCACCAGAAGGCGGCGAGAATGATGGCGGGATAGAAGAATACGGTGGAGAAGAATTTGTTTAAGAAGAAGTCGTCGAGCAGCAATCGAACCAAAACGCAGACACCCACCAACTCCCCGGCGATCAGGTAGGGTTCGATGACCGATCGGGCTCTGGCAGCCAGCGTGCTTGGGTTCATGGTCGATCCACGCCACAATGGCAACTCGTCTTCAGTCTTCCCCATACAAAAAACCTCTGTGTCGATTCTGGCCAGTCTGCACTCCCCGCTCCCACTATGCCAGAATTCGCACCAGCGCGATGGACCAACCAACGCCCCCCCTCCATGCCTCCAACACCCGTGCTCGTCATTTCCGCCGTGCTCCTCGCTGCCGCCAGCATGCTCGGCGGCCTGCCGGCTGGGCTCCTCTGCGCCATCGCGCTGGTGGCTCAATGCACGTCCAATTGCCCGGCAGGTGGCTGGGGACTGATCGGCGGCAGCTTGAGCTGGCTGGTTCTGGCGCAGGTGACGCACAACCGCGAACTCTTTTTTCCCTACACGATGCTGCTGGCAGCCGTGGCCTGCGTGCAACACTGCGGCCAGCGACTTTTGATCGGGAGCTTGGCGGGGGGGACTGTGCTGGCGGCATTTTTTCTCCTGCGGATTCTGCAGAAGGCGACCGGTCAAGTGCTGCTGGTGGAGTGTATCGCGGCGGCGGCGATTCTCGCGGCGGTGATCGTGTTCTCCAGGCAAAGCCCCCGCACGGCGTCGATCCGCGCCGCAATCGCGGTGGCCGCCTCTCTGCTGGCCTACCTGAGCCTCTCCCTGTAACCCCTCGCTTAAGGGGAACCCCTGCACACTACCAGGCTCCCTTTCCGCCCTGCGAATTGTCCAGCCGCCTTTGGGGGGGGGTGGGCCGTACAATCGCCACAGACCCCCTCACCAGCCCCGCTCCGGCCTGATTTTTCCAGTCTTGCCGTCAAGGCACGGCCGCCTTTTCCGGCCCGTCCCTGCCCAGAGCCAAACCCGAAACTACTATTGGAAAGAGGTCATAGACCGGTAGTTGGCTGCGGGCAAACAGACAGACCGCACACCTTTCCCGGGAGCTGGCCAATGTACACCGAGGAGGGCCCATGATGCTGGCAGTGAAGAAGACCAAGACGACCCCCATGGAAGAGATTGTCAAGCTCTGCAACGCCGCAGTAGCCAAGCAGTCTGAGCAGAATAAAAAGGGGGGCTTCGGCCTCGACGACTATACCGACGGGCGAACGATCGGCGGGGCGAGCCTCGCCAGAAATATTCTGCGGCTGATCTACGACACGCCCCGCTCGGTCTAACCCGAGGAGCCCCCACCGGCAATGACAGGAACAGACTCTCCGCGGCGCGCCTGGTGGACCAACGAAGACTGGCTGGCAGTGATGATTGCCGGCGTTCTGATTCTCGCGGTCGTGGCCGGTTGGCAGGTGCGCCTGCCGAAGCTGGGGTGGGCGGGGCCGGCCGATCTGGCCGGTCTGTTTTCTGCCACCAATCTCGCGGCGATCGGCAGCACGTCGCTGGTGCTCATCCTGCTGGCAGTGATCGCGTTGGCCCCCGGGGCTGGGGCGGTGCGGAGGCTGCCGGGCCTGGCTGCCGGGGTGGGCACGATCTTTCTGCTGGCATGGCTGGCACTCTGGCTGGCTGCCCACGCCAAAGCCAAGGCCTTGGGCGTTGAGTATGTCGTGTGGGCGTTGGCCATCGGCCTCCTCTGGCGGCAATTGCTGCCGGTTCCGCAGTGGCTGGCGGCGGCCAGCCGCACAGAATTCCTGATCAAGGTGGGGATTGTGATCCTCGGCTGCAGCATTCTCTTTCCCGAGTTGCTCAAGGCGGGGGTGCCCGGACTGATCCAGGCGGCCCTGGTGATTCCGGTGGTTTGGCAGGTGACATTCCGGCTGGCGAAGTGGCTGGGTGTCGACGAAGAATTCGGCGTGATGATCTCCAGCGCCGTCTCCATCTGCGGCGTTTCGGCGGCGATTGCCACCTGCGGTGCCATCGATGGCGACCGGCGCAAGCTCTCGTACGTCACCTCGGTGATCCTGCTGTGTGCGGTGCCGATGATGCTGCTGATGCCTTGGTGCACCAAACTGCTGGACCTCACTCCGCAGGTGGCCGGCGCCTGGCTGGGGGGAACGCTCGACACGACCGGATCGGTCTTGGCGGCCACAGAAATGCTGGGCGAAACAGCCTCGCGAACCGGCACCGTCGTGAAGCTTTCCCAGAACGTATTCCTCGGAATCGCAGCCCTGCTGATCTCGCTGTGGTGGACCATGCGGCATGGCCAGACAGGGCCGGGGGCCCGGGCACCGGGCATCGGCATGCTCTGGGAACGGTTTCCCAAGTTTGTGCTCGGCTTCATCGCCGCATCGCTGGTTTTCTCGTTTCTGCTCGAGCCCGCAGTGGCCAAGGGACTCGACAAACCGCTCAAGGGGCTGCGCGAAGTCTGGTTTGCCGCCGCCTTCGTCTGCATCGGGCTGGAGACCCGCTTCGCTGATCTTCTGTCGCTGGGCGGTGGCCGGCCGGCGCTCGCCTTTCTCGGCGGGCAAGCCGTCAACATCCTCTGGACGCTCCTGCTGGCATCCCTCCTCTTTGGCGGGTGGCTCTGGGCAGCTTGAAAGCTCCCCCCACCAGCCCTCCATCCCTCGAAGAAGTCTGCCAAACCGTGCCGAATCCCGTTCTCAAGCAGGCCTATGAGCGCACCACCTACTGGGTGTTTCCTGCGCCGCACCAGCGTTTTGCCCTGCGCTGCGGCGACGTTTCCGCGGCGCTTGATCTCCTGCTGACTGCGGCCCGGTGCCAGCACTGGGCGTTCATCTCCGCCTGCAATCCACAATCGGCCCAACTGACCGAAGCCGAGAATTCTGTTCGCATGGCGCAGTTGGCCACCGCGGTGGAGCAGGGGGGCTGGGCCTGCCTGCCTGCCCTGGGGGAAGGGGCCGCCGGCGATTGGCCGCCGGAGGAGAGCCTGCTCGTGCTGGGAATTCAGGCAGCAGAGGCACTGGCCCTGGCCAAACAGTTTGATCAGGCGGCCCTGCTGCTCGGCACGCTCGGGGAGCCTGTCAGACTGGCGTGGACCGATTCCTGACGGCGTTCACGGCGTGCCACGCCCAAGCGGGCCACGCGTGAACCGAGTCGGTCACAGGCTAGCGCTGTGGCTTGCCTGCCTTCGCGCCGGGCTGATCGGTGCGAAGGGTGCCCGATCCAAAGGGCTGCGAACGGCTGGAGGAGCCATCGGAGCGGCGTTCGATGGTGCCAGAACCAAATCGCTGCGAGTGGCCCGTGACTGTTCGGCCACCCCGGGACTGCTCGGTTGTGATGCTGCCGCTGCCGAAGGGTTGCGTGCGGGTGGTTGTGCCATCGGACCAGCGGGTGATGGTGCTGGAACCAAACGGCTGCGTGTGGCCCGTGATCGACTTTCCGTCGCGTGATCGCTCGGTCGTGATGCTGCCGCTCCCGAAGGGCTGCGTGCGGCTGGAGGAGCCGTCGGAGCGGTGGGTGAGCGTTCCGGAGCCGAATTTCTGCGTGGTGCCAGACCGCGGAGCGCTCTGGCCCGCCCGTGGGGGAGTCGGCTCCGCAGCGTGTACCAACTGCAGACACCCTGCGGCCAAGAGACACAGCGTCCCCAGCAGGATTCCCTGATCCCTCTGCCGCCTACGACCAACAAGCATAGCCCGCATAACGCCCTCCGCAATCCAAGGTGCACAGACCCCGCACGACCACCTCCACAAGGGTAGCCTATCCCGAGTCCGGGGGCCAGTGGCGCAGCAGGGGCGCTGCCACTGGTTTGTGGCTGAAGTGACGCCGCGCGGGAACCGATGCCGACCAACGCTCACATATTCGCTGGAGGCTCGGTGGCAGTGGTGCCCTCGCTGTGCGGCGGCCAGTAAGGGCAGTGCCGACAGCCGCTGCCACAGCACACCTGCCGACGGAGATGGTAGGCGGCAGTAAACACCACACAGCCCTGCTCCATGTAAAAATCGGGCTCTTCTGCGCCGAGTGGCGATCCCGCTTCATCCCGACCGGCTGGCGCTGTCATGAGGGGGCCTGCTTACTTCAGCGGGGAGTAGTCGGTGGGAACAAGAAATTCCGAAACGACACCCTTGTCTGCCACTGTCAGCGATCCCCCCGCCTGCTTCTCGGAGGCGGCACGGGCCTGAAGCCAGTCGGGGTCTTTCCGGAAGCTCTCAAATGACTTGCCGGCAGCTTCTGTGCTGGGATGAGAAAGCAGGTAGACCAGCATCGAGTCGGCCCCGGCCTGTCCTGGGGCGAGGTTCCAGTAGATGAGATTCGTCATGCCGTGCTTGGCGAAGAGACGCACCGTATGGTCGCGAAACCGACTGTTGAGCGCCGGCAGGTTTCCGGGTGTGGCGATATAGCTGCGCAGCTCAAACACGCGGGGGGCGGCGCCCTCCGTGGCGACAAACGCCGCCGGGGAATAGTCGGTGGGCAGCAGAAATGTCTCCACCGCCTTGGCCACCAACCGCCCATCCTTCTCCGACTCCCCCTGCGCGGCCTGCCAGGCCGGATCCTGGGAAAATGCTTTCCACGAGGCATCACGGGCCGGCCGGTCGGGGTAGGAGAGAAAATAGACGAGCTTGCGCTCAGGGTTGTCTCCCACCGGCACGCTGTAAAGAAGATTCTCCATGCCATGTTTGGCAAAGAGCTTCATGGTGTGGTTTCTGAATCGGGCATGGAGCGCGTCGAGCTTGCCCTCAGCGGCATAGTAGACCCGCATCTCATAGAGCCGTGGGGGGGCCTCGGCAGCGCTGCTCGGCGCAGCGATGAAGGCGAGCACGGGCAGGAGGGCCACCAGAAGCATTCGGCACAGCGACATGAAAGACTCCAGCATGGGCATACGCTTGGGAAGAAAGCGGCGGCGGAACGCCACGGTGATCGATCCGCCTGCCTTCGGCAACAGCATACGGCATTGGGCTGGCACTGCCGACCGCTCGCTCGCCGCGGGGCCTGCTATGCTGGCAGAAATCGGGCCGCTGCATGCCGCGGACCGGCCCATCCACTCACCCGCGAGGGGCTTTTCACCGATGGCTGATAGCACCGACAACACCTGGCGATCCCGAGCCGCTGAACTGCTCCCCACCTGGTTCACCGAGCGACTGGTGGTTGAGGGGAGCCGCTTCGGCGTGCTGCTGGCCACCGGCCACGTGCTGATCATCGATGCCGTGAAGGATGTCAGGCAGGGGCCCACAGGTCAGGTGTGGCTGGATGTTGAGATGTTGATTCCCTTCCGCAAGGACGGCTTCCCGTGGGGGCATTTCCCGGTGGTGAAGTCGACCTCGCACGACCGCGCCGCCTGCTCCATCAATGCGGCCCACATCGTGGCAGCAGTGGAGGTCGACACCTGGGAGGTGCCGAACATCGAACCGGTGATGGAATGATGCTCCGGCAGGAGAAGCACCGGGCCCAGCCCGGAAGCACTGCCGGAACCTATTTTTTCTGCAACGGTTCGATCGTTGACTGGGGAAATTCGGCGAGCAACTGGGCATAGACCGGAGTGCTTCGCAGCAGCGTCCGCAACTGCTGCTGGCTTCTGATCTGCAGGATCTCCGCGTGGGCATCGCGCGCGATCCGCAGCGGGATATCGACCGTCTCGATTCCTGCGCTGGAGCCGTTCGGCTGACCGGCTGAGGCAGTCGCCCCAAACCAGTGAAATAAATCGGCCCATGTGGCTTTCCCGACGTGCGCCATTGAGTCATCACCGCCAGCCGGGGCCCGCCGGCAGGTGACATGAAATACGATCGTCTCGTTGGCCACGTGGCCGGAATGGGGACACGGGCCGATCTGCGGCAGTTCGCCGGTGCGGACCATCGTATGGATCCGCTGCAAAGCCCCCGACGCCACTCCACCCGTCACACCTGCCCCGCGATCGGCAGAGACCGACTGATGCCCTGAAGATGCCACACTTGCCATGATTCACCTGCTGAGGTTGTGGGAGAAGGAACAGGAACAGCGTCCCGACCATCAATCCGGCGGGGATACCGCCAGTTCCAGCATTTCGGCCTCATGCCTGCCACCCGCCGCCGGGCTCAGAGCGGTTCCAGAAACAGCAGCAGCCCATCCTCGGAGAGATCGGGGACGCAGGAACACCATGGGGCTGCCCTGCCAAGCTCTCGATCCCCTCCGCGCCATACCCTCCTCTTTGAGCTTTAACGAATAGTAAGGAAGGAAGTTTCGCTGGGGCAACGCTCGACTGGAAAAAAAGATCGCCCGGCGTTGGCCACGGCCTAACCCATATTCTGCAGTTGGGTCGGCGAATATCCCCCGGCCCAAGCGGCGGCCACGGCCAGCAGCAGCGGCTCCGGGCTTCCACCGGCCGCCCCCGTCCCGAGCCCCGGCAGATCGAGGGCTGTCTCCGCGGCGCCCTGAGCCAGCAAAACCCGTGCCCCTGCTCTGGTTACGGTCGGCCCGCCAGCCCTCCGATGGGCCAACAGGAGCGGATTCTCCGCCTCTCCCACAACCACAACGCGGTGCTTCGCCGGCAGGCTCTGCCCATCTCCTGCCTGGCAGATGGACAGTTGGGAGATCACCTGTTCTGCCCCTGCGGCCCCGGCCGCCACCACAGCCATGCCCCGGTCGCCGAGAGCATGGAGGAGCGTCATCGTCGCCGGATCGATCGAGCCCGACGCGGGGTCAGCCGCGGCCGGGAAGTGATCCGCTAGCACCGCCACATCGCAGCGCGGTACGCCCAGCCCATGGGCCAGCCTGTCTGCCCCCCGACTGACCACCACCGCCGCTTCGGCGTGCGGATGCGTCAAAACTGCCAGCATCCGCTCGGAATCGCCGCCGGAAAAAGGGTAGGGGACCTGCCCATCGATATCGATACCCTCGACGGTGGCCAGGCCGGCTCGGCAGCCCTGCCGGCGGAGGATCTGCGCAAGGCCTCTGGCGATCGCCTCAGCAGCCGGGCCATCCGCCACCGCATGGATCGGAATGCGGCCGTGCGAGTGGGGGGGAAACATGAGTGAAACAATCGCCTCCCCCACAGGTCGCGGCCGGCCATGGAGCGGAGCGATGTGCATGAACATGCCAGGTCCGGCATTCACCTCGATCACCATGCCCCGTTGCCCTTCCAGCGGCCGGCTGATGTCCTCCGCCACCAGATCGATGCCGGCGATGTCGAGGCCGATGGCCTGGGCGGCGAGCACCATGCTCTGGGCCACTTCCGGATGCACCTCATCAGTCTCATCGGTTGTCAGATCGCCATTGACCTTGATCACCACCCGCTGCCCCGTTCGCGGCACCGAGTCGGGGGCGAGGCCATGCCGTTTGAGCAGGCTGATGGCCACCTCATCGAGCTTCATCACCCCCAACAGATCGGTGTAGTTTTCGCCGCGCAGCGGGTCATTGTTGGCGGCCTCCACCAGCGCGGCGATGGTGCGCTTGCCATCCCCCTCGACGGTGTCGTGCTGGCCGCGGGCGGCCGCCACCACCCGATCCCCCACCACCAACACGCGGTGCGCCACCCCCTGGGCAAACTGCTCAATAATGGCGCCGCCGGAGGGGGTATGGTTTTCCCGCACGGCGAGGGCAAATGCCTCCCGCACTTCCTGTTCGTTGCGGACGCCGAAGGATATGCCGCGGCCATGATTGGCGTCGCGCGGCTTGACCACCACTGGATAGCCCAGCGCCGCCGCCGCCGCGCTGGCTTCCTCGACAGTCGCCGCGGCGCAGCCCTGAGGCACCGGCACGCCCACCTGCCGCAAGAGCCGGCGCGTCATCTCCTTGTCTTGGGCGATCGCCTCGGCGATCGTTCCAGTGGCGTCTGTTTCGGCAGTCCAGATGCGGCGTCTGCAGACGCCCTCTCCCAGCTGCACAAGGCTCTGGGAGCCGACGCGGCGGGTGGGAATGCCGCGGGCAACCGCCGCCCGCACAATGGCCCGCGTGCTGGGCCCCAGACGAACCGTATCGGCGACGTCGACGAGTGCCCGGAGGTCTGCTGCACAATCCGGAGCCGGGACGGCGGCCGGATTGAGACAACTGCCCAGCCACCGGCGGGCGGTCTCCAGGCAGGCATTGGCCAGAGCCTCTTCTTCAGACTCCACCGCCAGCCAGAATCTCCCCGCGCCAGGCTCCTCCACCCATCGGGTGACGCGTGGCGGGGTGCCGGCGGCCGTGAGGAGTGAACGCAGGAGCCATTCCATCACCGCCCCCAGAGGAGCATCGCTCTCAAGCAGGCCACCGAGCGTCGGGCCGGCGGGGAGTTGCAGTCCGGCTGCGGAAAGTTCTACCGAGAGTTCGTAGGGAATGGCTGCCAGCGACTCCTGCAGCGTCTGCAGCCGGCTGGCCACCGCGGGGTTTGCCGCCAGCCTGACCCCACCCCAGGGGCCCGGGTCGACGAGGGCTTCAAACATGGGCATGCCCGCCCACCGGTTGGGGCCTGAAAACGCGCGACGCTGGCAGATCTCAAGCAATGATGACTGTGTCATGGCGAAGCGGAATCCCCCCGGAGCGAAAAAAAGTGATGGTAGCGAACCGTGGAAACAATCTGGAACGGGACTTTTGTCGATCGGAGGCGGCGTAGGCCTGCCGACGCATCTGGTAGCGGGCTCTGTTTGCCACAGCTTGCTATCATGCTTCCCGACAGGCGGGGCTGCAGAAACTGGCGCAGCCTCCGCCGATTCCGCCCAGCACAACCGGCCAGCCCACAGCGGCGACTGGCACTTGCCACTGTTGTTTCGCCGCTTTCCTGGGGGGTGAGGCATGCCGCATCTGGGCCCAAATGCTCCCCCCTGGCGTCCCGGCCGCCGCTGGCGACGGCGCGGCTGGCAGATGCTGTGGCTCGGGACGGCCATGGGGAGCGTTTGGCTGGCTCAGCCCCCGGCGCCGGGAGCGGCTCAGGAACTGGCCACGGTCGTGGCGGAAAGCCATTCCCTCTCAGCAGGTCTTGAGCCCCTGCAAGACCGTCTCGCCATCGCTTTGCGCGCGGCAGACGAGGAGGCCATCCGCCAAGCCGTGGCGAAGCTCGGCGAACTGCTGGGAGATCAGGCTGGTGTGCCGGAGGTCCCCGACACCGACGAGCCTGTTCCCGCCGCCGTTCTCCCCCTGCGACCGGAAGAATTTCCGCGGGCATACGACGCTTCGATCCGCCTGATCGAGCGTCGGAAATGGTGGTCCATCGGTCTTGATCCGACGACGCTCAAGCGTCCGCTGCGTGAACCGGCAGGGGTGATTGAAGGGTGCCTGGCGGCGCGGAAGGGAATCCCGGACCGCGCTGATCAACTGCTTGCCATGGCGCGAGACGCAGGTGATTTTCTGATCTGGGCACAAAATCAGGCGGGCACCGGTGTCGTGCCGTTTCCTGCCGTGCGCGGCGGAACGAGCCCAGCCTTTGCCGCCAGCGAGCAGGTCCTCAAGCGCGCAGAAAAGGATGGCCGGCTGGCTCCCATGATGCGCAGCGGCTGGTTGATCGACGACGCCCTCGACGGCGGGCTGCAGTTTGACAACGGCCTGGGTGGCGTGGCCCTGATCCATCTGCATGAAGCGACCGGCGACAACTCCTACCGGCAGGCAGCCATCGCTGCCGCAGACTGGGCGGCCACCAGGCCTCTGGTTCCCAACTGGAATTACAACAGCTTCAGTGTCTATCTTCTGGCTGAAGTGCATCGCCTCACCGGCAATCCGAAATACCTCGCTCTGGCCGTCACCAAGGCCCGTCTCGGAGTTCTGCCAGGCCAGCTGACTTCCGGGCCGCGGGCTGGCCGCTGGGCCGATCCCCACAACGCGCGGCCTGCCTACCACTACATCATGGTGCGGGCGCTGGCGGCGCTGGCGGCAGTCATGCCCGCCGAAGACCCCGAACTGCCAGCCATTGTGGCGGCCATCCGCCTGGCCCTGCTGGCCCGTAATCCAGATTTTCAGCAGGGCGTTTCCAATGCTGAGTCGGCCATGGAGGCCCTCGTGCTGGTAGACCGTCTGCCCCCCCACGTGGCCGTCTCGCTGATGCACTGCCAGACCGACGAGGCCCTCGCCACACTCGAGCGTTTCGCCGTGGGGGGCTTTCGTGCCGGCCGGAATCCCCTTGGCCCGGGGGCTTGGGGCCAATGGCTGGAGCATGCCCGGCGCAGGGGTTGGTGAGGCGATTCGGCCCCCGTCACTTCCCGGCATCCCCGGCCAGCGCCTGCTGCAAAGGGCAGCCCGGGCTGAGAGCCTCGCCCCGGCGGTAGCGGGCGAGCAATTCCTGCGACCGCCTCGCCAGCAACCGCCGCACCTCACGGCGTTGCCCCTTCACCCGGGGGATCACCATCGAGTCGTAGCCGGTTGTCTGGTGCCGCAGCCAGGCAATCACGGCCGCCTCGGCGCGGCGTTCCACCGGGATGCGCTGCGTGCGGGCCACCGTGCCGCTGCCAACCGGAGTGGCCCGATCAGACACCAAACCAGCCATCCGCTGGGCAAGCGTCGCATAGTCGGGATGAAAATTGAGAAACGAGACCACCGCCGCGGTGAAGTCTTCCACATAGGTGGCCTGCACCTGCTGCCGGCGGCGGGCTGACGAGGCCCGCTTCTTCGCAAACGACTCCGTCGCCCGCTCCACTTCGAGGGCCGCCCGGACGTGGAATATCGTGGCCGCTGGAGCCCACACCCCCCGGGAAAAGACCCGCCGCCCCTTTTTTTCCGCCACTACCCAATGATCACCAGCCGCCTTCACCCGGCGCGTGAGGGCTGCATCACCGGGCGCAATGAGCGCCCAATCGGCAGGGGCCCGGATGATCCGCCCGTCGGCGGCACGCACCGAGTCGGGAGCCGGCCCGGGAGAAAACGTCTGCGCCTGGGAATTCGCCACGATCAACTCCTCCCGCCATCACTTCCAACCGATTCGCTGCTTTTGCGTTCCACATCCGGAGGTGGGAATCCCGCGGCCATGGTTCGCCGCCTGCTCCGCAGGCTGTTGCTGATGCTGATATGGTATCGGCTGGGCACTCGGTCGGGTGGGAGCGTTTCTCTCCGCGAGACACTCCCGATAGAGGCGTCTGGCGGAGCCAGTCAGCAGGCAATTCCAGATATGACATCCAAACCGAATATGCCGCCGGCAGTCACAGCCACGCCGGCAGCGACTCGCTCTCCCTGGCAGGGCGTGGTCGCCTGGGTGCTGCTCGACTGGGCTGGCAGTGCCTTCTCCACGCTCTCGATCACGCTGCTGGTCGCCTATTTCGAGCGGGTCGTCTTCGCAACCAATCCCTTGGGCCTGCCGGGCGGGGTCATATGGGCTTGGACACTCGCCTTCGCGATGCTCGTCACCGCCCTCGTGGCGCCCCTCTGGGCGGCCTGGGCCGATCGCCACCGGTCGCTGCGGACGTCGCTCCTGATGAGTGTCCTGCTCGGCAGCGGGGCCTGCGTTCTGCTGGGAGTGATTCCTCCCACGTCCCAACTGGCGGTGGCACTGCTGGTGGTGGCGGCGATGGTGGGATTCGATCTGTCGGCGATCTTCACCGGCAGCCTGCTGCCAGAGGTGGCGCAGGGGCGCGATCCCGACCGGCTCTCGGCGACGGGGTTTGCCGCCGGCTATGCCGGCGGGGCCCTGGCGCTGCTGGCAGCCACCAGCATCGTGGCCGCCCGCGAGCGCCTCGGGCTCTCAACCCCCGGCGCCCTGCAGGCCTCCTGCGCCTTTGTCGGCATCTGGTGGCTGGCCTTCTCGCTGCCAGCCATCTGCCGCCGCAGCGACACGCCCCAGCCGGCTGCCACCGCGGCCCCGACGACCCAGTCGCTGGCCTCGCTGGCGCGCAGCCTGCTGGTTCCTGGACCGGCGCTTGAATCGCGCCGACTCGGCTCAGTGCTGCTGGGATCGATGGTGATTCTGGGCGCCGTGCAGACGGCGATCAGCCAATTTTCGAGCGTGGCACTGGAAGAATTTCACCTCGACGCCGCCGCTTTAGTGCGGCTGGTGTTGCTGGTGCAGATGGTGGCCCTGCCGGGAGCTCTGGCCGTGGGCTGGATCTCGCAGCGGGTGGGGCGGACGGCGGCACTCACCCTCTGCCTGGCCGGATGGACGGCAGTGCTGCTGCTGGCCTTGGCGGTGCGCACCGAGGCCCACCTCACCGCTCTGGCGGTGCTGTTGGCACTGGTGCTGGGAGGCGTGCAAAGCGTGCTGCGGGCGAGCGTGGCGGTGCTCACTCCGCCGGGCAATTCCGGCAGCGTGTTTGGCCTGCTGCAGGTCGGCTCCAAGCTCGCCGGCTGCGTGAGCAGTCTTCTGTTTGGGGCAGCGTACGCCATCTCTGGCCTGCCGCGACTGGGGCTGGTGGCGATTCTCGTGCCGCTGGTGGCCGGCTGGTGGCTGGTGGCGCGGGCGGGCGCCGCTCACAATCCCAAAACATCGCGCATCGAGTAGAGCCCGGCGGGCTGGCCCACCAGAAATGCCGCAGCAGCCAGCGCCCCACGCGCATAGCAATCGCGGTTGGTGGCCCGCACGTTGATGGAGAGCGATTCCCCATCCATGCCGAACAGGATTGTGTGCTCGCCCGGGTTGTCGCCGGCACGGAGAGCGTGGTAGCCGATCTCGTCGGCCGGCCGTGCCCCGGGGCGTCCTTCCCGGCCATGCACCTCCCGAGTCTGCCCCAACACCTCGCGCACGATGCTGCCGAATTTCAGCGCGGTGCCACTGGGAGAATCCTCCTTGTGACGATGGTGGCATTCCACGATCTCCACGTCACTCCGCACACCACTGCGCCCCAGGAGCGTGCCGGCACGGGCCACCAGATCCATCGCCACATTCACCGCCAGACTCATGCTGGGTGACTGCAGCACAGGAATCGTCTTGGCTGCCGCTTCCAGCGCAAGAATCTCGCGTGGCCCCAGACCGGTCGTGGCAACCACCAACGGCAGGCGGGAGTTGGCACAGGCCGCCGCAAACCCCGCCACCGCCTCCGGCAGAGAAAAATCGATCGCCACATCGGCCGGGCACTGCCACGCATCCCCCACTGCCACGCCGGCCGGCGCGAGGCCGGCGAGCGCACCGGCATCGGCACCCAGGCGTGGATGTCCCGATCGCTCAATCGCGGCCACGAGTTGCCAAGGGGTGGTGTCGCTGGCGGCACAGGCGATAACCCGCTGCCCCATGCGGCCAGCGGCGCCGTGGACCACCAAACGCAGAGGAGATCCGGGCCGAAGAGAAGCTGTCATGGAATCAGAAACTCCTGGGGAGACCGATCGCTGCGGGGACGATCAACACTGGGCGGACAGAATCTTCACCGCCCCGCAGCCGCGCTCCACGGCAGTCGCACTTTAGCTGTAGAGATCGATCGCCTGCACGATCTCATCGAGCCTGTTGCCGACGCTGACCGATCGGTTGGCAAAACTGGCCCGGCTCACCCCGCGGCTGCCGAGCACCTCGTTGAAGACCGATTGATCGGTGGTGTGGTAGGCCACGGTGGCGGTTGGATCCTTGAGCTGATGGCCGGTGAGGATGCAGACGACGCGCTCGTCGCGGCCGATCACCCCCTCGGCCACCAATTGCTTCGCCCCAGCCACGCTGGCGGCGCTGGCCGGCTCGCAGCCCAGCCCACCAGCCCCCACCTGGGCCTTGGCATCGAGGATTTCCTGTTCCGAAACCTCCCGCACCACGCCGTCGCACACTTCCAGGGCGCGGAGGCATTTATTGAGATTGACCGGCCGGTTGATCTCGATGGCGCTGGCAATGGTGTCGGCCCGCTTCCTGTCGCGGTCGAGTTCATCGTAGTAGTGGCAGGCGGGGGCGAGATCGGCCCGGCCACCTTCCCACCGCAGCCCCCGCTTGTGATAGAGCTCGTAGAGCGTATTGGCTCCCGCTGCGTTGATCACCGCCAGACGCGGCACGCGATCGATCAGGCCGATTTTCCGCAGCTCTGCAAAGGCTTTGCCGAAGGCGCTGGAATTGCCGAGGTTACCGCCGGGGACGACGATCCAGTCGGGAACCTCCCAGCCGAGCGATTCCAACACCCGGAACATAATCGACTTCTGCCCCTCCAGCCGGAAGGGATTGACGCTGTTGACGAGGTAGATGCCCAGCTTCCCGGAGACTTCCTTGACGCGGGCCATGGCGTCATCGAAGTCGCCGGCGATCTGGATCGTCAGCGCGCCGTAATCGAGCGCCTGCGAGAGCTTGCCATAGGAGATCTTGCCGGTCCCAATGAAGATGATGCCGCGCATCAGGCGGGTGACAGCGCAGTAGACCGCCAGCGATGCGCTGGTGTTGCCGGTTGAGGCACAGGCGGCCCGGCGGGCTCCGATCATGCGGGCGTGGGTGAAGGCCGCCGACATCCCGTTGTCTTTAAAGGATCCGGAGGGATTGAGGCCCTCGTACTGCAAATGGAGGCGGCCGGGCCGCATGCCCACAAACGCCCCCACGCCATCCGATACCGAGAGGAGCGTTTGCCCCTCACCGATGGTGACGACCGATTCCCGGGGCGCGAAGGGGAAGAGTTCGTGGAACCGCCACACGCCGCTGTAGGCCAGCGGATCGCTCCGCCGCATCCACTTCCGCTCAAACACCTCAAACGATGTCGGCGGGCGCAGGCGATCCCAGTCGTATTCCACATCGAGCAGGTTGCCGCAGACCGGGCAACTGGTGTGGACCTCGTCCACAGAAAACGTCGCCCCACAGGCAGGCGAGATGCACTGCTGGAAAGCGAGATCGGTGCGAGCGACGACGGCCAAGTCAGACTCCTTCAATCCACTTCAATGTCGGCAGAAATCTGGCTGCCGCTGAAGGGGTCGATTCATTTTCCCAAAGGTAGGTCATCGTCCGTCGCCCGGCAAGCAGGGCAACCAACAACGATTGAACCACATTTTCCGTCCGCCGGCAGGCTGTGGCATAGACGCAGCATCGCTGGATGCGATCTCCGGCGACCGCGGAAAACCTTGGCTTTTCACCGGGCGACCGAGTGGACTGTTTTCAATCCAGAGGTGCATGGAGGACTTTTTCCACGGCCAGTTGGGGGGGCAGAACAGTGGTTTCTGCAGATCGCCCGCCGGCCCCTCACTCTATCACGGCCTGCCAGTTTGACAGCCCAAAAAACGTACGGTAGCCTCATTGGTCTGCCGACAGCAGGATCGCTCGTTCCCATTCGGCCAGAATGGGGGGCAGATGTGTTGGAGGCAGGCTGGCGGCCGACGGAGGCCACGGAACCGCTGCACACCCCGCCATCACATGTGGCTGGGGCCGGACAGCGGTGGGTTGGGTAAAGAGACTCGTGAAAGGCGGGAGGTCGGATGAAAGCGGCAGAAATGAAGGTCTTCAAGGCGGCACTGGAATCGATCCGGTCACGGCTGAGAGGGGACGTCAGCGCCATGGCCAATGTGGCCCTCGGGCATAGTCGTTCCGAGACCAACGGCGGCCTTTCCAACATGCCGATCCATATGGCCGACATCGGCTCCGACGCTTACGAACAGGAATTCACGCTGAGCCTGATGGCCAACGAAGAGGGCACCCTGGAGATGGTGGAGGAGGCCCTCGAGCGCATCCGCAGCAAGACCTATGGCTGCTGCGAAGAGTGCGAAGGAGTGATCTCCAAGAAACGGCTGGAGGCGATCCCGTTTGCCTCGTTGTGCATCCGCTGCGCCGAGAAGATGGAACAGCCCCACAACCCCCGGCCCCGCCAGCCGCGCTGAAAGCCCTCCGTGGCGGAATGGATTTCGCACCATGGCGCTTTCTCTGCGTGGCTGGATCGTTTTTGGAGTTCTCGCCACCGTCGCGGCGCTTGCTGATCTGGTCAGCAAGGCAGTGCTCTTCGGCCAACTCGGCATGCCGGGCGAGCGCCCGGGCATTGTGATCCTGCCCGGAATGTTGACGCTGGAGACCAACCTCAATGAAGGGGCCCTCTTTGGCATGGGCCAGGGAATGGGGAAATTCTTCGCGGCCGTCTCAGTCGTGGCCATCATTGGCATTCTGGGAATCATCTCCCGTCCGGCGGCCCGCAACGATCTCCGCCTCCTCGTGGCCCTGGGCCTGATCACCGGAGGCATTCTCGGCAATCTCTACGATCGGCTCGGACTGCCCGGGCTGACGTGGCATGCACCCCTGGAGCGCTTGGGCACCCCTGTGCTGGCGGTGCGCGACTGGATTCATTTCAAGCTCGACGGCATCATCGATTGGCCGATCTTCAATCTGGCCGATTCCTGGCTGGTGATCGGGGCTGGGCTGTTGCTTCTGGTTTCGCTCTACGCCGGCCCCGAAGGAGAGGCGCCGGCCGGCCCCGCGGCCAGAGGGGAGCCGGAGTGAAGCCTCCCGAACCACACCTGTCGCAGCACGCTTTCGCCCCAGATCCAGGGGGCGAAGCACGGCTGGCAACCGCCCTGCAAGCGACGCGTTTGGCGGCGGCAGAAACACTCCGCTGGTTCAACGACCCCCGCCTCGCCGTGGAGCAGAAGGCCGACGACTCGCCGGTCACGCAGGCCGATCGGGCCGCCGAGGCGATCCTGCGTCGCGTGCTGCTGGAGGCCTTTCCCACCGACGCCTTCCTGGGGGAGGAATCGGGGGCTACAGCCGGCACTTCGGCGTATGAATGGATCGTCGATCCGATCGACGGCACCAAATCGTTCATCCGGGGCGTGCCGCTCTACGCCACGCTTGTGGCCTGCCGCCGCGAGGGGAGGGGAGTGCTCGGCGTGATCGCGATCCCGGCGCTCGACGAGATGGTCTATGCGGTGGCGGGGGGAGGGGCTTGGCATGTGCGCACCGGCGCCCCGCCTGCGGCCGCCCGAGTCTCCCCGGTGGCGAGCCTGGGGGAAAGCCTGCTCTGCTCCAGCGATTTCAGCTCCTTCACCCGCCGGCAGGATGCCGCAGCAGGGGGGGCGGCCCGCACCCGACTCGAACGCGCCTGCCGACTGTCGCGCACCTGGGGCGACGGTTACGGCTACCTGCTGGTCGCCACAGGACGGGCCGAACTGATGGTCGATCCGCTCATGAATCCCTGGGATGCAGCCGCTGTCGAAACGGTCATTCAGGAGGCGGGGGGCACCTTCTCGAGTTGGCAGGGGGAGCCCCGGATCGACGCGGGAGACGGCGTCGCCACCAACGGCTGCCTCCACCCGGCCGTCCTGGCGCTGCTGGCTGGCCCGGGGTAGCCCAGCCCGTGGATACAGTCGACCGCCGGCGGATGCGGCGGCTGTCGACCTAGGAAACCCTCGGCGTTTCCTGCGGTCGACTTCGTGGAAAAAGGTCAGGGATGACTTTTTCCACAGATAGCTGGCGGCCCGGACGGCCGCCGCAGAGGGAAACGCCGGTTTCATCTTGCAGAAATGCGCCGAACAGCTATTCTGTGAGGCTTTCGTACACTGTCCGCCCCTTTTCCCCATCGAGCGAAAGAGCATTCACAAGTGGCACGTTCCTGTCAGGTCTGCGGCAAGGGTTTTTCGATGGGAAACACCGTCACCCTGCGCGGCAAGGCGAAGTATCTCGGTGGCGTTGGTACCAAGGTCACGGGCATCTCGCGCCGGAAGTTCAAGCCCAATCTGCAGCGGCTGCGGGTGACTGTCGGTCGCGGCACCAACACCTCGCTGCTCGTTTGCACACAGTGCATCAAGAGTGGTTCGGTCACGAAACTCGTGCGACAGCAGCCCTTCCGCCTGCCGAAGGTGGAGAAGTCGAAGTCGGCCGCCGTGGAGACAGTTCCCTCCGGCCCGCGTGCCCGCCCGTAACCCGCCCCCCTCACGGTCTCCAGTCGCCTCTGACCCACCCACTTTCTCCCCACCATGACAATCTCCCGGCAGGATGTGGCGAAGGTGGGTTTGCTGGCTCGACTGGCGCTCTCCGAAGCAGAACTCGACACGATGACGACAGAACTGTCGAACATCGTGGGCTTTGTCTCGTTGCTGGCCGAACTCGACACGTCTCACGTGGAACCTCTGGCCCATCCGCTCGACACGCACAACGTGTTTCGCGATGACATCCCCCTGCCGTCGCTCACGACGGCTGAGGCGCTGCAATCGGCGCCGCGGCACGACGGAGAGTGTTTTCTGGTTCCGGCCGTGTTGAATGAATCGGGCGCGGCCTGATTGGCCCCTCGTTGCGGCGTTGTTTCCCCGACATTTCGCTCGCCTTCACCCCAGGCCCGCCGGCTCCATGCAACCAGCCGAATTGACAGCAATCGATATCGTGACCGCCGTCCGTCAGGGCGACCTCACCGCCGTGCAGTGCACGCTGGCCTTTCTGCAGCGCATTGAGGCGCACAATGGCTCGATCAATGCCTTCCTGCATGTGGATGCCGCCGGGGCGTTGGCGACGGCAGAGCGGATCGACAAGCGGCGCAGCCAGGGTCTGCCCATCGGGCCGCTCGCCGGCCTGCCCGTCGCTGTGAAAGATGCGATCTGTACCGCTGACCAGCCGACCACCTGCGCGTCGAAAATGCTGGCTCACTTCCGCCCCCCCTACGACGCGGAGGTCGTGGCCCGCTTGCGTGCCGCCGACGCCGTGATCGTGGGCAAAACGAACATGGATGAGTTCGCGATGGGCGGCTCCAACGAAAACTCGGCGTTTGGCCCGGTGCGCAACCCCTGGGATGTCACCCGGGCGCCGGGCGGCTCCAGCGGCGGTTCGGCTGCCTGCGTGGCCGCCGACATGGCCCCGGTGGCCATCGGATCTGACACCGGCGGTTCGATCCGGCAGCCGGCCGGACTCTGCGGCATCACCGGCCTCAAGCCCACCTACGGCCGGGTCAGCCGCCGCGGGCTGGTCGCCTTTGCCTCGAGCCTCGATCAGATCGGCCCCATGGCCCGCTCAGCCGCCGACTGCGCGCTGATCATGGAGACGATCGCGGGCCACGATCCTGGCGATGCCACTTCGCTGACCGGGGGAGTTCCGCGCTACAGCACGCAACTCGATCAACCGCTGGCGGGCGTGCGAATCGGCCGGGTGCCGGAGCATTTTGCCGCCGGCCTCGACCCTGAAGTGGCCCGTGGCGTGGAAGAGGCATTTGCCGTTTTCAAGGCCGCCGGTGCCACCGTCCACGACATCCAGCTGCCACACGCCAAGTATGGCGTGCCCACCTACTACCTCATCGCCCCCTGCGAGGCCTCGAGTAATCTGGCCCGCTACGACGGAGCTCACTATGGCCATCGCGCGACCCGGCGCGACGAAGAGGGCCATCGCGCGACGCGGCGCGACGAAGAGGGCCACGGCACCGCTCCCCACACCCCTGGGGCGTTTGAATCGCCGCTGGTTGAAATGTATTGCCGCAGCCGCGCCGAGGGCTTTGGGCCGGAGGTGAAGCGTCGGATCATGCTCGGCACCTACGCCCTCTCGGCCGGCTACTACGACGCCTACTACGCCAAGGCCCTGCGGGTGCGGCGGCTCATCCGGCAGGACTACCTCAACGCCTTTGAGCAGGTCGACCTGATCGGCGGCCCGGTCTCTGCGACCGCAGCCTTCAAGCTGGGGGAGAAGACCAACGATCCGCTGGCGATGTACCTCGTCGATCTCTACACCGTGACCGCCAATCTGGCCGGCGTGGGGGGGATCTCCTTTCCGTGTGGCTTCACGAAATCGGGGCTGCCGATCGGCTTCCAGCTGCAGGCCCCCGCGCTTGGCGAAGGCCTGCTCCTGCGGGCCACCGACCGTTTCCAGCATCTGACCGCCTGGCACCAGCGCCGCCCCAAGTCGATCCCGTCGGCCGGGCCGGCTGGTCGCTGATCTCTTCTCCGCTCAACGTCACCGCCTCTTGAGAGTCCCCGCTTCGGACCAGCCGATGAATGCCTCCCCAACCGCTCCCTTCACGACGATCATTGGCCTGGAGGTGCACGTCCAACTCCAGACGCGCACCAAGCTCTTCTGCGGCTGCTCCACGCAGTTTGGCGCTCCGCCCAACACGCAGGTCTGCCCGACCTGTTTAGGCCTGCCCGGCTCGCTGCCGGTGATGAATCGTCAGGCGTTTGCCCTGGCCCTCCGGGCGGCGCTGGCGCTCAACTGCACCATTGCCCCCACCACCAAGTGGGACCGCAAAAACTACTTCTATCCCGATCTGCCCAAGGGCTATCAGATCAGTCAGTTTGACCTGCCGTTCTCCTCCGCTGGCCATCTGGAGGTGGTCGATCCGAAGGGGGCCTTTGCGCCGCGTGATGTGGGGATCATCCGGGTGCATCTGGAGGAGGATGCCGGGAAAAGCATGCACGACGAGGCAGCCGGCACCGGCGACACCCGGATCGATCTCAATCGGGCTGGCACGCCGCTGTGCGAGATCGTCACGCAGCCTGACCTGCGTTCCCCACAGGAAGCCCGCGCCTGGCTCAACGAACTGAAACTGCTGCTGGTCTACCTTGGCGTCAGCGACTGCAACATGCAGGAGGGGAGCCTGCGGGTAGACGCCAACATCAACCTGCACATTCCGCAACCTGACGGCCGTATCGCCAAGACGCCGATCGTGGAGATCAAAAACATGAACAGCTTCCGCTCCGTGGAGCGGGCGCTGGTGTATGAAACGGCCCGACAGTATCAGGAGTGGCAGGAAACCAAGGCCGAGATGGGGAGCAAGCCGAAGCAGACCCGCGGCTGGGATGAGCCAGCCGGCATCACCCGGGGGCAGCGGGCCAAGGAAGAGTCGAGCGACTACCGCTACTTTCCCGAACCCGATCTCGTGCTCGTCACCGTCGATGCCGCCCAACTGGCGGCGGTGCAATCGGGCATGACGGAGCCTCCGACGGAACTGCGCAAAGCGCTCGAATCCCGCTGGAAGATCTCCGCCTACGACTCCGATGTGCTGGTGAATCAAGGGCGAGAGCTGGTCGGTTATTTTGAGGAACTGGCAGGAGCCATCGGCGAAGGCAAGGTGGCCAGCAACTGGATGCAGCAGGATGTGCTGCGCACGCTCAATGAGCGTGGGGGAACGATCGACGCATTTCCTGTGACACCGGCGGGACTGGCCGACCTGATCCGCCGGGTGACCGCTGGTGATTTTGACACCAGCCGGGCCCGCGAAATTTTTGCCGAGATGGTAACCAGTGGCCGCAGCGCCGCCGATGTGGTGGCCACGTTGGGCATATCGGCCGTGGATGATGACGAACTCCTCACCCTCTGCCACGAACTGCTCGCGGCCAATCCCAAGATCGTGGCCGATGTGCGCGGCGGCAAGGAACAGGCCGCTGCCGGCCTGATCGGCCAGGCCAAAAAGAAAAATGCCAACGTCAATCCGGGGAAGGTTCGGGAAAAATGCCTGGAACTGATCCGAGCCATGGGCTGAGGGCTGGCATCGATGGCAGCCTCTCTGATCCTCGCGATGCCAGGGAGCTGGAAGCCTGGGATCGGCAGCATGTCTGGCATGCCTTCACCCAGATGGAGGAGTATCAGCCGCTCCTGATCGAGGCGGGGCAGGGGGCCACGCTCACCGACGCCGACGGCCGGCACTACCTCGACGGCTCGGCGAGCCTGTGGTGCAACATCCACGGCCACCGCCATCCCCGTCTCGATGCCGCCGCCATCGCACAGCTCGGCCTGATCGCCCACACCACCAACCTCGGGCTCTCCAATTCCACCAGCGTGCGCTTCGCCCAAGCGCTCACGGAGGTGGCGCCGCCGGGGCTCGACAAGGTTTTTTTCTCCAGCGACGGCTCGAGCGCCGTGGAGGCCGCCCTCAAGCTCTCCTTGCAGTTCTGGGCACAGCAGGCGGGCGCCTCCCCGCAACTCGTCCCCAGCGACGCCAGCCTGCCGCAGCGCACCAGATATATCGCCCTCGACGGGGCCTACCATGGCGACACGCTCGGGGCAGTGGGCGTGGGAGGCGTGCCCCGCTTCGGCTCGCTCTTCGCCCCGCTGACATTCCAAGCTCTCAGGATTCCCTCCCCCTGGACTCCGCGGTCTTCCGGTCTTGGCCGTGAGGCCGCGCTTGCGCGTTCGCTCGAACAACTGGAGAACGTGCTCACCAGCCATGCTGGAGAGATCGCCGCCATGATCGTGGAGCCGCTGATGCAGGCGGCCGCGGGAATGCTCGTGCATCCGCCCGGCTTCCTCCGTGCCGTGCGCGATATCACGCGGCGCCACGAGGTGCTCCTCATCGCCGACGAGGTAGCCGTCGGCTTCGGCCGCACCGGCACTCTCTTCGCCTGCGAGCAGGAGGGAGTGGTGCCCGATTTCCTCTGCCTTGGCAAGGGAATCACCGGGGGCTATCTGCCGCTGGCCGCGACGCTCACCACGCAGCGGGTGTGGGATGCCTTCCTGGGCACCCACGCCGAGCTGCGGACATTTTTTCATGGCCACTCCTATGGTGGCAACCCACTGGCGGCAGCCGTCGGCCTGGAATCGCTGGCAGTGTTTCGCGACGAGCGCGTGCTCGAGCAGATGCCAGAGAAGATGGCCCGCCTGCGGGAGAGGCTGGAGGAGATCAGCGATCTTGCGCATGTGGGAGAGGTGCGGCAGTGCGGCTTGATGGCGGGGATTCAACTGGTGGCTGACAAGGCGACCGGCCGGAGCTATCCCTGGCAGGAGAAGCGCGGGGCGCGCGCCTGTCTGGCCGCCCGGAAGCACGGGGCCATGCTGCGGCAGCTGGGTGATGTGGTGGTGATCCTGCCGCCACTGTGCATCACACCAGACCAGATCGACCGGCTGGCGCACGCCGCCCGGGCCGGCATCGAGGAAGTGACGGCAGGGGAATAACAGGCATAGCTGACCCGCCGCCCAGAAAAAGGCACGGCCAACGCGATCAGCGGAATCGGCCTCCCTGAACACTGATGATTTTCACCATACCAGCCCCCACGGGGGGTACAAAGACAAACCCATCTGCAGCCGCGTCAAAGACAAATGTCGTTGACACCGTCGACCACTCGCCCCCCGCACGTGAAGTTGATCCGTTGAGACTGCGACTGCGAAGGTCGGGGCCCCAGCGAGCGGGATCTTCGCTGCGGCAGGCTCCACCAGCCACCGCCATATCCCACGCGTATCCGGAAACGCTCATGGCAATGCACACGCCGTCGAACGAGCCGCCCCCGAGATCGAAATACATTTTTGCTCCCTTATCAATCCGCCAGCCCTCCTCCTCACGATGGCAATGCACCATCTCCGTCGGTATGGATGGCACGTCCTCAAACGCCAGCGCCGGACGCTGAAGTATGCGGGAATAATCATTGCTGCCAACCCGTGCAATCGCAGCCACCGACTCTTCAAAACTCTCCGGCATCAGCTTCATCCAATAAGACGAATGGTCTGCGGCCACATGGCTCAGATCATGACCGGCTGCGATATCCGCCATCAGAGTGGCGGTCGCTGCCCGCCGACCGACTCCCTGTTCGATCGCTGGCGTCAAAGTGCACCCGAACGAAATCGCCAAGAGCACCAACAGTGAGCGATTGATCGGAGCAGAAACCCATTCTGGGGCGACCACCACAAGCGCAGCGTACAGGGCAACCGTCAACTGCATCACCATGCCGACATAGCGAATAAGGGGACTGCCTCCGGCGATCGTCAACCCCACACACACCAACAGCCCGGGAAGCATTGAGGCAACTGCGACCAAGCTCCTAGATCGCGACGGCTGATTCTTTCGCAGGGCACACCCAACGGCGCAGACTACTCCACCGCCGACAACCACCGTCCCCAAAGGCCACAGCAGCGCCGGCAAAGCGCCCCCTCCGAGCGCAAGCATGCGAACCGCCCCCCCGAACAGTCCGAAAAGCGAAACAGTACTATGACCTGCTCGTGCACCGGCCCTCAAGACAAGCATTTCGCACAACAGCAGACAGAGAACCGTTCCCGCGACCGCTGCCATGGCCAGCAGGATGCGGCGCGGGACTCTCGCCTTGCCTCGGCAGAGCTGGATCGCGCTGATTATCAGTGGGCTGAGAAATCCGCATGCCGACAACAACCCAGGCCCACCCTGAAACGCCAGAAACACCGTCGCGAAACCAAGGGCTACCAGAGCGTTTGCGCGAGGGCGGGCGCTGAAAATCAGCAGCGACACGACCAGAATAGACGAGAGACATTCCGCCAACACGTTGCTCCACATGATGGCCCAGATGGTGTCTGGATAAGCATGGCTCCCCAGCAGTGCCAAGGGAATGATGATGTCGTCCGGTTTCGTGCTCCCCCGGATCCGTCTGATCCCCACGACAACCCACAGGCAGGCAGCAGACAACATCGCCACCATACTGAATAAAACCGGCCGCAGATTCCCGTGAGTGGCGAGCCACTCGCCCACCACAACCAGTCGCTCGAGGGGAAATATGTGGCCATTATGGGGCCGAAATATCCATTGCCACGACCCCCGCGGCGCATCAGCAAATGAGGACAGCACGCCGAGGTCATCAAAATAGGGCAGCGGGCTGCCGTACTTGAAGGCGTATCCAAAAGCCATGGCTGTCAACACAAGCCATGCTCCGAGCACAACGAAGTCCGCAAGGGAAACCGCAGTGAGCTGCGCTCGTATCCGCTGGACAGTCGGAGAACTGTTGGCCAATTGTTTCGCTCGCAATGCTGCGACCTCGGGGTGCACTACATTCACGGTGGTTGTGGACATTGAGACGCCGACGCGCCGGAAAATTCCGCCGCAGTGTATCAAACGTTCTGCCCGCGCCTGAGTTCCCGCTCAGGGCGGCATGGTGGCTTTGTGCGCTCCAGCCAGCCTACCCATGGCGACACCGGGCGGCCGACGCTGAAAAAATTCCCGCAGGGGTCAAAAAAAGCCCCCTCTGAGCACTCCATTGGCTGCACTGGGAATTGACGATATGCTACCGCGGTCATTTGGTGAGCCTCGCTCCACAGAGCCCCGAAGGTTGCGATCACAGTCATTCGTTTTTTTCCTCAAGAGAACTTTTCTGCCTCACCGGCACGAAAGTGGCCATCCCCTTATGAAACGCAAGCTGCTTGTTACTGGCTCTTCCGGGCTCATCGGCAGCGAGGTTGTCACGCACTTCCACGCCTTGGGATGGCAGGTCCATGGGATCGACAACAACCAGCGGTCTGTCTTCTTTGGCCCCGCCGGTGACACGCGCTGGAACCAGCAGCGTCTGATTGAGACATTGCCCAACTTTGTCCACCACGAACTCGACATCCGCGATCGGGATGGCGTGCTGCGACTTGTTGATACTGTTCGGCCAGACGCCATTGTCCATACGGCAGCCCAGCCATCGCACGATCGCGCCGCAGCGATTCCGTTCGACGACTTCGACACCAACGCCGTCGGCACGCTCAACTTTCTCGAGGCGGTGCGTCGGTCGTGCAAGGACTCGCCGTTTGTGCACATGAGCACCAACAAGGTCTACGGCGACGCCCCCAACGAACTGCCGATGGTGGAACTCCCGACCCGCTGGGACTACTCCGACCCCGCCTACCGGGATGGCATCCGCGAAACGTTTCGGATCGATGCCAGCAAACATTCGCTGTTTGGGGCATCGAAGGTGGCCGGCGACATCATGGTGCAGGAGTATGGCCGCTATTTTGGCATGCCGACCTGCTGCCTCCGCGGCGGATGCCTGACCGGCCCGGGCCATTCGGGCGTGGAACTGCACGGGTTTCTCAGCTACCTCGTGAAGTGCAATCTTGAGGGGCGGCGGTACACCGTCTTCGGCTACAAGGGGAAGCAGGTTCGCGACAACATCCACGCCCACGACGTCGCCTGTTTTATCGAGAATTTTATCGCCGCTCCGCGATCGGGCGAGATCTACAACCTCGGCGGGGGCCGCGCCAACAGCTGCTCAATCCTGGAGGCATTTGCCCTCGCTGAGCGACACTCCTCCAAGCCGATGGAGTGGACCTACGACGAGACCAACCGCGAAGGCGACCACATCTGCTACATCTCCGATCTCAGCAAGGCCAAAGAGCACTACCCGAAGTGGGGCATCACCAAGAGCCTCGACGACATCTTTAGCGAAATCGTGGCCGGATGGCAGACGCGGTGAGAGTCCTCATCACCGGGGCCTGCGGATTTGTCGGGGCAACGCGATCCACCCGCTCGCGCCCGGCAAGGGGCACAGGGCCGGCTTCTTTCTCCTGAGCGAGATGGGCAGCCGCTATTTTCTCATCGTGGCCTACGTCTGGCTGGAAAAGTATTTCAGCTGCGGCGACTCCAACCGCCAGGCGCCAAAAAAATCTGCCACAGCCACTGCTGGCCCCAGACCGTAGGCGGACGGCATTCTGCGCAAAAGAGCCCGATTCGGCCATGCCGGGCTACTGCACGACCGACTTGCTCCCCTCGGTGGAGCCACCGATGGGTGCCCCCTCCGGCATCGGCCGCCCGGCCACCGGCATGCCCCGCTTGTGAAGCTCCTCGCGGATCGCGCGGAACGCCTCAAAGCTGTCGGGATAACACCAGAGCGTGACGGTCGTTTCCGGCGTGGCGTCGGCGAGCACGCGGCGGAATTTTGAATTGGGTGCAATCGCCTCGGCCGCCGTCTCACCCAAATACTGGAGCGCTGGCCGCACCACCCATTCGCGCGAGCGGATCAGCACCTGCCCCCGGGCCTGATCGACCTTGGCTTCGATCACATAATCGAGCGCATAGCCCTGCACAGGCCCCACCGATTCCACCCGCGACTGCATGGAGGCGATCGATTCTCCCTGCCGGCGGGTTTGCATTTTGGCCTGTTCAAACAGCTCCGTCAGCGGGATGTAGGAGATGCGGCCGCCGTCGAGGCGAAAGTGCAATTCCTCTCCCATAACCACCCGGCCAATCGGCGTGGGATAGGCGAGCACTTCCTTCGTCGTGGCCGGCAGGTGCGCCAGCCCATCCGCCTCCAGATTCGTGTTCTGGATATCGGTCTGGAGTTGCTGGCGACGGGCAGCCGCCTCCGCCACCTTCAGGCGGGCCGAGTCGACCAGTTTCTTCCGCCCTTCGAGATCGGCTCTCGCAGCGGCCACCGCGGTGGCCAATTCCAGTCGGCCCTCGGCCGTGAGAGCGGCGGCGGTGGCCATTGTGGAAGTCTGCGTGGCCAGTTCGGCAATCTCGCTCTCGGCGGCCACCACCGTTCGTTCCAGATCGCGCACCTCACGCTTGAGCGTCTCGACCTGCTGATTGGATCGCGCCGTACTCGAGAAAGAGAGCTGCTTGGCCCGGCCTCCCACCACCATCACGAGGATGATGATGATTCCCACGATGTTGGTGACGACATCGAGAAAGGAATCCTGCCCTGCGGTGCTGATGTCTTCCGGTTTTGGACGGGCCATGGAGAATTTCCTTCGCGTGCCTGATGCCCTGGGGACTGGCGGCTATTTCGCCTGGAAAAAAGCCGCCCGCTGGACCGGAGGCAGGGGATGAATCTTGTTGTCGCGGCCCATGGCACGGGTATCGAGACCACTGTCGGCGAGCAGTCGTTCGAGATCGTCCATCCGCGACTGGCCATCGGCACTGGCGGTGAGCACCAGTTCTGGCTTCCAGTACATCCTGTCGCCCGCGATGCCCCAGCCCTCCACCTTGGTATGAATCGCCCTTACAAATGGATCGATGGCGGAAACCGTATCTCCCGCCACCGGAATACGGGTTTCGATCCTGCGCCCCAGATCGTCGGTGATCCGTATTTCGTGGAGCGAACATTCCACGCGAATCGGTCGCGTGAGGGGAATGGGACGGTCCTGCGTGGCCAGACTGGCCCAGTTCTTCCCGCGGGTCTTGGCCATGGCACCCGCCTGGGCTGCGTCCTGGGAGGATGCAGAAGCAGAAGAGGAGCCACCGGCCGTGCCCCCCGCCTTCAACATCCCGGGCATTTCTGCCCCACCGCCACCTCCTCCTCCAGCCGCCGATGTTCCACCGGCACTGGCCGTGCTGCCAGAGGTGTCGCCAGCCGATGTCCCGCCCGGGCTCCCCGCTTCACCCGGCCTGTCGGTGCCAAACTTGGAGGGACCGCCGTAGCGGCTTTCCGCCCCCCCTGCTGAGTCGGCAGGGGAGCCCGCCCCGCCGGCCGGCCTGTCCTGACCAAACCGGGAGGTCGCTCCCGCCGGGCGGCCCCCCTCAACCGAATTCCCCTGCGGATTGCCCGTTCCCGCCTGTCCGTCGGGCTGGCCGCTCCCTGCCGGAGAACTCCCGCCCCCACCCCCGCCAGTGCCGCTGCCCGCTGCGGGGCCACCAGGGCCTCCCTGCCAGCTGCTCCCCGTGCGGCCCAGGATCGCATCTCCGCTTCCTGATCCATTCTCACCGTCGCCGGCAGCCCCGCCGCCGCTTGAATTGAGCGGTCGGCCCGGACCGGTCGGCTCTCCGCTCCCGGCTCCGCCCTCCGCGCCGGAAGAGCCCGCCACCTGCCCCGCAGATCCGTCCGGCCCGCCTGCCGCGCCCCGTCCGCCGCCCGATCCAAAGATGCTGCCGCCGGCGCCGCGACCGCCGGAGGGAGTGGCTGCTGCGGCCTGCTGTTCGGTCCAGTTGTAACGCGACTGATCCCCCAACACACTCGGTCCCCCATCAGCCACAACGCCGCCGCGCGTGGTCGCGGCACGGTACTGCTGCTTCGGCTTGGGGGGCGGGGCGGGGCGGTTTTCAGCCAGCCACTGCAGCCGCCGGCGGGATTCCTCCACCGCCCGCAGTTCGATCTCCTTCAGAGCCGGATCGCCCGGAGGGAATGCGAGCGTCCAATCCTCGTCGATGAGTTGGTAGCCAAACTCACTTCCCCACGAGGCGATGCTCTCCCGGGCGGCGTAATAGGCCATCACTCCCGAAGGACGGATCAACAGCAGGGGATAGGGCTGCGCGGCCGGATCACCGGAGTTGGCCGAGTTGCGGGCGAGATGCTCTCGCGCTGCCCGCAGCGCGCAGGCCAGAGGATTGCCGGGGCCCGGGGGGCCCTCGAAGTCGGACGGGTTGAGGCGAATCCCCTCCGGCTGCAGGAAGACGCCGTCGATACAACATTCGATGTAGAGCGGCCGGCGATGGGTGCCGTTGACCCCCACATAAGGGACCACGGCATAGGCAGCCGGCTTCTGTGCCTGGTCAGCCCGGGCCTTGTCGAGCGACTCGCGGGCATTTTTCAGCCGCTCCTCAAGCGCCGCCAGCTCCGCCTCGGTCGCCTGCCGAGAACCGGCGTCCCCCTCCAATTCCTTCGCGGTGCGGAGGATCCGTTCCAGCTCGTCGGTCAGCTCCCGGGAATTCTCCTCGACGCCGGCCAGTTGCATCCGGGCCTTGGCGAGATCCTCGGCGGTGCGATCCCGAACTCCGGCCAGCTGGTTCAGCCGCCAGGAGACATTTTCCTTCGCGAGCTCGAGTTCCTCGACCACCGCAGCTGTGGCGGCGTTCTGCTGCCCCATGGAAGCGGAGCGACTGAACAACACCAGCAGCACCAGCAGCGCTCCCATCGTGCACAGAAGCACGGCCAGGAACGGGAACAGTGAGATCGTGGGGGCTTCGGCATTCCGGTTGCGGCTCATGCTGCCTTTCCGACGAGGCGACTACTGCCTTGAAGTTCCACGCGGCGCGGCTCTGTGGCCGCATCGGCGGTGCGGGCGGCAAGCAGTTGGATGGCGGCGGCCAAGGTCGCAAGCGTCTCATCAAAGCGGGCAGTGGCTGTCAGCGTGCTCAGGTTCGCCTCGAGCGTCCGCTCGAGCGTGGCGACATCGCGGGTGGCATCGACAACCTTCGACAACATCTCGGTCTGCCCCGCCAAGGTCCGCTGGTGTCTTTCAAAACCCTGCATGGCGCTGGTGAGAGCATCGGCAGCCCGCGCCCAGCGATCCTCCCGCTGGCTCGTCAGATGGTCGTGCGCCTGCGTCAGCGAATCGGTCCACCGGGCCAGCGTGGCATCGAGCGAGCCCTCCAGCGCTGCCTGCAGCGAGGAGCCACTGTGGGCAAAGGCGGATTCGATATTTCCCGAGGCTGCTTGCTCAAGGGATCGCCACGACTGCTCCTGAGCGTCGATGAGCCGGGCCGAACTGCGCGTGACAGCCTCACTGAGCCGGGCAATCGCCAGGGCGGTACCGTCGCCACCTTCAACCGACTGAAACCGTCCAGCCAGCGCCGTCCAGGCGGAGTGATCGACAGCCGTGAGGAGCGCCTGCTCGGCGCGGTCGATTGTGTACTGCAGAAACATGAGCACCATCGCCAGCGCCAGGGCGGTGGCCGTGGTATCGAAGGCCACGCCCAGCCCCGCCACCACGCCGGTAATGTTTTCCAGTTGCGTCGGTGAGAGTCCGGCGATGGCCTCGGTGATGCCGATCACGGTGCCGAGAAAGCCCATGATCGGGATGGCCCAGATGACAAACCGCATCAGGCCGTAGCTCTGGGCGGCCCGGGATGCGTCCAGATCGGAGAGATATTTGAGGTGATCTTCCAAGCCGTCGGCCGTTCCGGTGCGCTTCACCAGATCGAGCGATTCCCGCAGGCGGCGGGGAAGGTAGTCGTCGGTTTCTTCAGATTCGCCAAGGCTCTCCAACAACAGCCCCGCGTCAGCCGGCTCCTGGCCCCCCTGCGGAATGGGGGCGAGCAGTTCCTCGTTGACAACCGCTTTCTGCCGCACGACTTCGCGCCACTTCAGAAACAGCGCCGAGAGCCCGATGCCGAACATCCACGTTTCGACGTACTCGACCCAGTGGCCAACGAGATAACGGAGGACGGTGGGGTTGGTGATAACTCGCGCCTGAACCAGCGCGAAGAAGCAGAAAGCAACCGCCGTGCCCCAGAGCAGCGGCGAACGGAACAGGGTCCTCGAAAACGCTTTGAAGTACGACACCCGCACACCTCCGAAGCCAACTGGTTCGATGCGTTCCTGGCACTCCCGGCAGAAAGGAACTCCCCTTCCATCGGTAAGGTCTGCCCAACCGATTGAACCGAAACATCCGGCAGACCGAAATGGCAGCCGCGCGGCGAACACTCGGCAGGCTGGGCTGCCCTGGCAGGCTGGGAGGCAGGCGCGGCGGCGCGCCCAGACTGCCTGTTTCGGGATTGCCCATCCACGCCTGCAGGCCTATTTTCACCCCCCGCAGACCCCATCCTCTCCGGTCGCTCGACCACCCTTGGGGAAACCCCGGTATCGCATCAGGAGGCTCCTCATGCCTGTGGCACCTAACTGTCCATCGAAAAAGTCCTCCATGCACCTGTTTCGATTGAAGACAGCTCGCTCGGTCGGCCGGCGGAAAAGCCAGGGGTTTTCAGGGTCGACGGTCGCCTGCGCTGCGCTGGTCGCGGTGCTGGCCTGCGGTGGCCCGCTGCTCTGGGCCCAACGGCCCGGCCGCCCACCTCTGTCCTCCGGCGGGGACGTTCCGGCGACCCAGGGGCTCTGGATTTCCTCGACCCCGCTCGATGAGAGCCGCCTTCTGCTGCTGGTGGTCGATCCCCAGTTGAAGAATGCCGCGGTCTACCATGTGGATGGTGCCCAGGGCACGCTGACGCTCAAAAGCGCCCGGAATATCACCTGGGACCTGATGGTGGGCGACTTCAATGCCCAAGACCCCAAGCCAGCCGCTCTGCGCCGCATGCTGGAAACTTCGCCGGAATCTGCACCATCTGGGCAAAATCGTCCGTAGGCAGGCTGTACCGACCATACCGGACGCGCGAGTGGCGACGGGAGAACGTAGAATCGGAGAGGCAGTGCGTCGAAAGCATTCTATGTGTCTCCTACTCCCTCTTCGCAGAGGCCGCCATGGCCGGCAAGTTCATGTCGTTGGAAGAAGCAGCCCGCCAGCTGGGGCTGAGCATCGACGAGGTGCACCAACTCGTCGACCGGAAAAAACTCTTCCCCACCCGGGACGGTTCCACGACAAAGTTTAAGGTCGATGAGATCGAGAGGGTGATGCGAACCCTCGGGGAAGAGGCTTCCGCGTCGGGCGACCTCGATCTTGATCTGCCTGAACTGGCGGTGGCTGGATCGGCTCCCGCACTGACGCCGGGCACACCGGCACTCGACGCCGACGACATGCAACTGGTGTTTGACGACGACGACACCGGCGAGGATTCGATTTTCGGCGGATCAGGACCGCAGCCAGCCTCTCCATCGGGAACCGGCAAGGGCACCGGTGGGGCGGGAAGTGGCAAGCAGGATATTTCCGGACTGTCGCTGTCTGGCCCCGGTCACCTCTCCGGTGCCGACATCATGCTCAACGAGCATGCGTTGGGTGATGAAGCTGAGAGCGAAGACCTGGCGCTGGAATCGATTATCGGCGCATCTTCACCATCTCTGGGGGGTGATCTGGCGGCGCCATCGGCGGTTTCCGGAACGGCCGATTCGGGCAAGCTGGACATCAATCTCTCCGGTATCGGCGGCCCTCCTTCGGGCCTCGCCGGCGCTCTTTCCGGACTCGGCGGCTCCGGGCCGGGCAAAGCCGCCAAGGGGGCGGGAAGTTCGGCAATCGGAGGACTCTCCGGCCTCTCAGGCCCTGGGGGCGGGCTCTCAGGCGCTGGCTTGGGCCTGTCGGGCGTGTCGCTCGAGGGGAGCGGTGGGCTCGGCTCGGGACTCGACCTCGGCGACGCCGGCAAGGGAGCGGGCACCGAGGGGGACGCCTTTGAATTGGGCGGCTCCCCCGGCGACGATGAGAGCGCCTCGGTGGTGATCGCCTCCGAATCGGAGGCGGGTGATTCCAGCTTTTTTGGGCAGGCCGCCGGGGGCCAGGGATCGAGCTTTTCAGAGGAAAGCGTCGTGGGGGTCAGCGCATCCTCCGAAGCCCTCCAATTCCCTCTTTCAGGGCTGGACGACATGTCGTTCAGCGTCTGGCAACTCTGCGGGCTGATCTGCTGCTCACTGCTCATGCTCTTTGGCGGCTTTATCGCCTACGATCTGGTGCGCACCATCGGCAGCCCGGAGAGCACGACGCTCTCCAACCCTCTTCTCAACGCCATGGCTGAAGCGTTCGGGTGGCGGCGGTAGGCTGCGACCATACAGCGTCCCAACGGGATGCCCCAGCGGGAGCCCTCAGCCGCCAAAAATGGCTGCCCTGACCGGTGCGCCGAGGCGTCTCCAGCCTCGCACTCTCCGCGCCTGCGTCGCCGGCACTATAATTCCCGTAGCGGGCGGCCGTCCTCTCGCATGTCACCGTTTCTGGTGCTCCCTCGCCGTCCTCCTGAAACATCCATGCCAGCACGCCGGCTTGCCACATCCGACCAGCCCCTCCCGGTGCGGATGATTCTGACCGCCTACGAATTTTTCGCCTCGCTGCAGTTTGCGGTGGTGTTGATCGCGCTGCTGGCCATCGTGCTCGGATTGGGAACGTTCGTGGAGAGCGCTTTCGGCACCGAAGCGGTGAAATTCGGCGTCTGGAACACCTGGTGGTTCACCCTCCTCAATGCCCTGTTGGGGGTGAGCATCTTCTGCGCAGCGGCCATCCGCTACCCATGGAAACGCCACCAAACCGGCTTTGTCATCACCCATATCGGCCTGCTGGTGCTCTTGGCCGGCTGCCTGCTCTCACAGCGGGGAGGAGTCGACGCCCAGATTCCGCTGCTGGAAGGGAGCCGGGGGAGCAAAGCCTACGAAGACTCAAGCCACTTCACCCTTCGCATCCGCCCCCGGGGATCGTCCCCTGCCGGCAGCCAGCGGCAGGAGTCTGTGATCGGGCCGATCGAGTTTCGGTCGGGGCCGTTTTCCTGGAATGAATATGGACCGGTCCAGACCGCGTCCCGCACACAGTCTCCCCCGCCGCAGCCGCGGGGAGCGTCGCCGGTACACCGCCCCTGGTTCCCCTGGGGCTTGGTGCGTCGCGACGCCGGAGTGCTCCACGACGAAGATGGTGTCCGGCTGGAGGTGCTCGACTTCTATGCCGATTCCACCACAGCCCTGGCCCCCAGCGTGAGCCTGCGCATTGGCAGCGACACATTTGCACCCGGCGGCGCTGATGAGGCCAGACCGGGCGGGATGTGGATGCCGGTGGAACTGGCCTGGCAACCCGATCCGCTCCGCAGCGCAGCGCAACGGCATCGCTCCAGTGTCGGGGGGGGCAGTGTGGTGTTTTGGAAGATCGCCTCTCCGCCAGAGGCTGAGGCATTTCTGGCAGGCATTCCCGATCCCGCCCTCGGCTACGGCCAGAAGGGCCAACTCGTGCTCGTCGCCGACGGCCGCCCCCATCGATTCCTGATCGATGATCTCCTCGACAAGCCGCGCAGCGTGATCGAGGGAACCGATCTCTTCATTGAGGTGACCGATTTTCAATCCCAACTCTCGGCGGTGCGATTGCAGGTGAGACGCGGCGACCAGGGGCGCGACGAAGAGATGGTGGTGTTGGCAGATCTCCCCGAAGTGACGATCCACGCACCTCGGGCGGGGGTGTACGGCACGCTCTGGATCGAGCATGCCGCGGCCGATGCTGCCGAGCGGATGCAGGGCAAGGCCCGCAGCCGGATCGACATCGTGCAGGCACCGGGCAGTGGCGCCGACCCCGCGGCGGCAGGGCAGCGTCTGCTCTATCGGCGCTGGCAGGCCCCCGTCGGCACCAGCGGCCTTCTGCCTGCCGATGGCACGCCGGTACCCGCCTTCGCGATGCCCAAAGCCCAGTTGGAATTGCGGGTTGAGCGCTTCCTGCCCGCCGAAAAGCTCGAGGTGGCGACGCTGCCGCTCCCCTTCGACAAGAACAAGCCCCCCTCGGCGAAACGGCGCGCCGCCCGAGTGCGACTCACTGTCGATGGCCGGGCGGAGGAATTCTGGCTGGCTGGCATGCCAGTGCAGCCGATCGAGGAAACTCCGGGCCCCACCGAGGAGCGCACCGTGGCAGGCACATCCCGCACTGTCACGGCGACACTCTCCCCCGATACGATCGATATCGGGTTTGATGTGAAGCTCGACAATTTTGAGCGGCGGCTCGATCCGGGCACCAGCCAGGCCTCCCACTTCTCGAGTGTGGTGGAATTCCTCTCGCCGCAGGGGAAGCCGCTGGTGGGCCAGCCGGTGACCATCACGATGAACGCGCCGGTCGATTTCTCCGACCCGGCCACAGGCCGTTCCTACCGCCTCTTTCAGGAGAGCTTCATGGGACCGTGGGTGCCTGGAGACGACCTCTACGAGCGCTTCACAAAAAATCTGTCGCCTCGCCCGGAAAAGCTGGAGGCCTCTGTGCTTACGGTCAACTATGATCCGGGACGAGGCGTCAAATATGCTGGCAGCGGCCTGATCGTGGCGGGCATCTTCACGATGTTCTACATGCGGGCCTATTTCTTCGGTTCACGCGGCACCAGCGCCCGTTCGGGTGAGTCGCAACCGATTCCTGACACCGGCTCAGGAGTCCGGACCGCACGCAGGGTTCCGCCCACAGCACGCATTGGAGATGGATGATGATGCCCACCACACACCGCTGGCTCGAGAGGACCGCCCTGTGCCTGATACTGGCGGGCCTGTGGGCCCAGTTGGCAACAGCCGATGCCCCAGTCCCCGGACTCTCCAGCGGCTTGGCCGCCTGGCGGGAGATCCCAGTGCTTGAGGATGGGCGGATCATGCCGCTGGACACCTTTGCCCGCCGGCATAGCGAGGCGATCTGCAACACGCAGTCGCCCCGTCTGGCGACGGGACCGGCGGGAGCGCTGGTGAAGTGGGAGGCCGATGAACTGCTGCTCGACTGGCTGGTGCGGCCACAAGCCTGGGAGGAGATCCCCTTTCTGATCGCCGAACATGAAGAGCTGCGGGCACTGTTGGAACTACCGATATTCGCGACAGATCCCGGAGGGAAACGCCGTCTGAAATATGCTTCTCCCGCCGATGTTGCCGAGAGCGAACCGCTGCGCCGCCGCCTGCTGGCCCTCGATCAGAGCCGGCGGGAATCGATGGCCACCGGAAGCCCTTTTCGCGCCGAGGGGGTCGATGCCAAGGTGGAGCAACTCTGGCAGGCCTACGTCACCTGGCGGCAGCTTTCATTCCGGGCGGCGGCCGACAGCGTCGGGCGGACAAAATTCCTGCGGAGCTTCGAACAGGTGGCGGCGGCGTGGAAGCCATTGCGCACCCGCCTGGCTGACGGAGGGAGCGTGCCCGAGGAATCGCTGGGGAAACTCGATGCTGCCTTGTTGTCGCTGGCGGAATCGCTCGGCCAGTCTTCCCGCTTCCCCACCTCCGATGCGGTCTCGCGAGTGGAGGGAGTGCAACAGGCCTTCGCCGACCTACGGACGGCGATTGGCACCCCCGCCGCCGACGTGCAGCGTTCACTGCGCCTGTTCACCGATTGGCTGGATGTGCTGGGGGAATCGCTGTACGACAACGGCGGCGGTCTGCTGGTGGTGCCTGCCCTCCATGCCGAGGCTCTGGAGACCGAACGCACTGCCCAGGAAGACATGGCGCCATGGCTGAGCTTGTCGACGCTGCTGGATGCCCCCGAAGCGCTGCTGCCGGGCTATCCAGCAGACCGCGTGACGGCGGTGCGCAGCGCCTTCGCCGCTCTGGCGGCGGTGGTGACCGCGGCGCCCAGCGATCAGGCCCGTCCGGCCGATGCCCGGGCGGCATCTGAAAATCTGGCGACCCGCCTCAGGGCCTTGGGGGATGCCATCGATCCCCTGCGCCAAAACCTGCCGGTAGGACGGGCCGACGCCGATCTGCTGCGCCACACCACCTACCCCGCGGCAGGCAGCACGCGGCGGGAGGTTGTCTACAACCAGAGCGATCCGTTCCGGCTGTCGTGGGTTGCCAGCCTGCTGGCACTCGGCGCCTTCGCTCTGGCCGTCAGCCGGGCCCGCGGGGTGATGTTCTGGCTGGGCACCGGCCTGTTGGCTTTCGAACTCCTCTGGACGGCAGCAGCATTCGGCTCGCGCGTGGCGATCACCGGCTGGGCTCCCGTGACCAACATGTACGAAACGGTGATCTACGTGCCGTTTTTCCTCTCGCTGTTGGGGCTCTGTTTTCTGCTCGCTCCGGCCTGCGCCCGCGGGCTGGGGGATGCCTGGCGGCTGACGGCGCTGCCGGAGCCGCTGGGAAACCTGGTGCCCGGCGAGGCTGTTGCCCTGGACCAGCGGCAGCAGGGCCTGCTGGGCGGATCGACCGGCTGGAATCTCGTGCAGTGGGGGCTGCTTCTGCCTCGGGTGGCCGTGGCAGCGCTTGTGCTCTGGGTGCTGACGATCGCCCCCTACGCCGCCGGTGGTCGCACGATCGTCAACCTGCTCCCGCAGACCGATATCGACCGGTCCCTCCCCAACCTCAACAACCTCGTGGTCTGGCTGGTGGGCCTGTCGATGCTGCTACCGACGGTTTGGTATCTGCCGCGAGTCCTCCTGACACTGCTGACGGCTGTGGCTGCGGTACCGCTGTCGTGGCGAAACGGCCATCTCCAGGAGATGCTCCCGGAGGTTTACTCCCGCAAGTCGTTTGGCCTGGTCGTCACGGCGGTGGCCTTCGCCGGCACATTCATCGCCTGGTTTTTTCCGATTCCAGGCAAGCAGTTTAGTCCGCTACAGCCGGTGTTGCGGGACAACTTCTGGCTCACCATCCATGTCCTGACAATCGTCTCCAGCTATGCCGCCGGGGCACTGGCGTGGGGGCTGGGCCTGTTATCCCTGGGGCACTACCTGCTCGGCTCGTACCGGCCGACAGCAGGCGGTGGCAAACGTCCCCCGGCAGCGTGCGCCGAACTGGCGGGATTCATCTACAAGGCAATGCAGGTGGCGGTGCTCCTGTTGGCTGCCGGCACGATCCTGGGGGGGCTGTGGGCCGACGTCTCCTGGGGCCGTTTCTGGGGGTGGGATCCAAAGGAAGTGTGGGCGTTGGTCTCGCTGCTGGCCTATCTCGTGGTGCTCCATGGACGATATGCGGGCTGGATCGGCAATTTCGGTCTGGCGGCGGGAAGCGTGCTGGGCGCGGCGGTGATCGGGATGTCGTGGTATGGCGTCAATTTCCTGCTGGGGGCCGGACTGCATTCCTATGGCTTCGGGCAGGGGGGACAAACCGAATTCTTTGCCTTCCTTATCGCCAACGTGGTGTTATTGGCGGCCGCTGGATGGCGGCTGAAGCGGGAGACAACAGGGGCGTAAGGGGGGGCCCGACGCTGGCATCGGGAGTGGTAACGTCAACCCAGAAACCGCTGCGAAACTGCTGTACCGAGGTTCCCGCGGCGGTGAACCGCAGCCGGATCGCCCCTTCTCCACCGGTCTTGAGCACGCGGGCCGGCCGACCATCAGACCGTGAGTTGGCGTAGGCGTCCCGCACCTCACCCCAGCGCGCCCCCCCCACGCCGCTGACGATCACCCAATCGGGAACGGTGGCCGTGGCCAGAGTAGGGGGCAGCGTTGTGCCACTGCCATGGTGGGGCGCGACGAGGGCATCGCAGGGGTCGGGATCAGCCCCCACAAACCGCTCCAGCGCCTCTCCTTCCAAATCGCCCGTCAGCAACAACCGCCTACCAGCCGACTCCACCGCCAGCACCAGGCTCGATTGATTATCGTCGCTCGCCTCAGGCTCTGCCGCGGAAGCCTCATCTTCTGGATTGGGTTCTGGATTGGGGTGGAGCACGCGCACCCGGCAGAGATCGTCGAAGGGCAGGGCATCCCCGGCAACCACGGTCTTCACCGGCACTCCCGTGGCCTGCGTTTTCCGCAGAAGATCGGCCACGGCGAACGAGTCGCTCTGCAAAAAGGCCCGGGAGACGACCACTTCCCCCACGCTGAACCGTTCGAGGAGTTCGGGAACAGCGTTGAAGTGGTCGGCGTCGGCATGGGAGATCACCAGCGTATCGATCCGTCGCACCCCCTCGCTCCACAGCACTGCGGCCATCGCTCGGCGTGCTGCCCCCGGGGCCCCCAGCCGGCCGGCGTCATACACCAGACAGCGACCGGTGGGACTGCGCACCACAATCCCGCAGCCATGCCCCATCGCCACCACCACCGCCTCCAACTGCAGTGGACGCGTACAGAGATAGGACACCGTGGCGGCCACCTGTCCCACGCCGAGCCAGGCGATGACCACGACTCCCCAGGTGCGCAGCGATCGAAGCCGGTGGGCAGGCATCCACAGCAGGATCAGTACCAGCAGAAGATACCAACCCGCCACCCACCAGCCGGGCGGCCCACAGACCCATGCGTAGCCTCCCGGCAGCGCCGCAGCCCAGGAGACGCAGGCGGAGATCAGCCCGAGTGTTGCGTCACAACCGGCCCCGCACAGGCCCGCCAGCAGCGTGGAGAAGGGGGCCGCAGCCAGGCAGAGAAATCCCCAGCCCATGGCCAGCGCCACCAGCGGACTGAGAACCGGATTGAGCAGCAATCCCACCGGACTCACCAAATGAAATCGCTGGGCTACCAGAGGCGCCGTCACCACCCACACCGCAGTCCCCAACAGCACCAATTCCCCCACGCTGCGTCCCGCCCGTCGCAGCCACCGCTCCAGCGGCGTGCGGCTCTGTTCGATGAGCCGTTCCAGAGGATCTGCAGGAGCCGCCGAACGATGCCAGGCGGCGGCGGCACCAATCAGCACAGCGGTGGAGAGAAATGACAGTTGGCTGCCGATGCGAAACACCTCAGGGGGATGCCAGAGCAGCACACAGATGGCAGCAGCCGCCAACGCATTGAGCGCCAGCGACCGGCGCCCCACCGCCCCCCCGAGACACGACAGCCACACCAGCAGCGTGGCCCGCACCACGGGCGTTTCGGGGTGCACCAGCAGCATATAGAGGCCCGTCGCCACCGCCACCGCCAGCAATGACCACTGGCGCGGCACCGCCACTGCCCGCAGCAGTTGAAACAGTGCCATGGCCAGCAACGCCACATGCAGTCCGGAGATGGAAAGAATATGGATCGTGCCGGTGACGAGGAATTCCTGCGATTCCTCGCTCGGCAGCGAATCCCGACTGCCGAGCAAAAGCGCTGCGGCCAGCGGGGCCCGCTGCGGCGAGAGGCAGCCCTGCAGCGTCCGCTCCCCGCGGGCCCGAATTTCGTCGAGCAGGGAGGCGAGCGTCAGGGCTGGCGGAACCTCCAACACCGTGATGGCCCCGGCCCCTTCGGTGCGCACGATCGACAGGCAACGCAGCGCTCTGGCCCGCTCCCGCAGATCAAACTCCCCTGGATTGAGTGCGGGGCCGGGACGCATGCCGCGGCCGAACAGGCGGATCCGGCTGCCGACGATCAGATCGGGGGGCGGGCCTTCGACAAACACCGCGGCCCGGCCAGCCGCTGCCTGCCAGACACTGCCTGCCCGAACCCCCTCCACCCGCAGGAGCCATTCGCTGGCCTTCTCCATCGGGCTGTGCCCCGGCGTGGAAACGCCCTGTGTCGGCAACCGCTGCGGCGTCTGGAGCACCACTCCCTCCAGGGCCACAGGCCCGGGCTGGGGCCCCAGGCTCCAAGCCAGATCAGCAGCCGAAAACAGATTCCAGCGGGCTGCAGACCAGCCCGCCCCGGCGCAGGCAATTGATACCACCAACACACCTGCAGCTGCCGGCGAATTCCCGCGGCGAAACAGCGCCAGCCACAGACATGCCCCCGCTGCCCCCAGCAGCCAGCAGACCCGAGGGGAGAGTTCCCAGCAGAGCGCCACGGCACACCCTGCCGCGAGGCTGGCCGCCACCACCACCAGCGGCCGACTGGGCAACGGCTCGTGCCGCCGATGCCTGCCGAGATGCCTGGCTGCCCAGCGGACAGATTCATCGGCCCACCCACCTGCCGAGCGCAGAAAGCGCAGGACGATCTCCGCCGCCGCACGGCCCCGTTCCACGCCTGTGCCGAAAAGGTCCGGCCGCGTCGCCATCGGATGCTTCCCCGCCTCTGCCCAATCGGCTGGTGGCCGCTCCCATTCGGCCCAGATTCAAACTGGTCTACACCGGTGGTGTACACCAGTCAACCATTCCTCCGGCGGCAGATTTGGATCGCCCCCCGCCCGAGCTTCTCAAGCGCCGGCCGAAAAAAGACCTCCATGGGCGGCTCAGCCCCTCCCCCCCGCATATTCCGCTGGGAACTGCGAGACGATAGACTCCGAACTGGGGAGCGCAGGGCCAAGGCAGAGACCCGCCCTGCGCCTCCGGTGTCTGCCCCCAGCTTTTTCTTCATCACGGTGTCGGGCACGCCCGACCCATAGCCCATCAGAAAGCTCTTCCCATGGCCAAGCAGTTGCTGATCTACGAATCTGCGATCCCAGTCACGTTCGCGCAGCATGGGGAGATGTCGTTTGACCCGTCGAACGACTATGGCTTCAGTTCCGGCGTCAATGCGGTCCCGCTGATGGCGGTCGAGATCGTGCCAGCGGCGGCAGAATACGCCATCGTGTTCACCGAATCGGGGGATGACGTCATGCCGGTGGCGGTGCTGGGAGTGCGCCCCGAGCAGAATCTCTACCTCTCTTCCGATTCCCAATGGGAGGCGAAGTATGTGCCTTCGTTCATCCGCCGCTACCCGTTCGTCTTCGCCATCAGCAACGATCAGCAAACGCTGACGCTCTGTATCGACGAGACGCACCCCGGCTTCAACCGGGAAGGGCGCGGGCAGAAGCTCTTCGGGGCCGACAACAAGCCGAGCGCCTACGTCGAGCAGGTCCTCGCCTTTCTCAAGGAATACCAGGTGCAGTTTGAGCGCACTCGGGCGTTCGGCCGACGGCTCAAAGAGCTCAACCTGCTGGAGCCGATGCAGGCCGAACTCACCAGCCCTGGGGGAGAAAAAACCCTGATTGGCGGTTTTCTGGCGGTCGCCCGCAGCCGCCTGCGCACGCTCAGCGGCGAGGCCCTCACCTCACTCGCCAAGACCGACGAACTGGAACTGATCTACATGCATCTCTATTCGATGCAAAACTTCAACTCCGTGAAGGATCGGTTCCTCTCTGCTGCCGGCAAGGGCGCCACTCCCGAACCGGTTTCTGCCTGAGTTCTCCAGGCCACGGAAAATATCTTCTCTCAGGAACGGCGTCTGGCCCGCACCACGCGGGCCAGACCCGCCGTATCCAGCAGCGTCGGCTCGCGGACCAGCTCAGGCTGCTGCTCAAGGGCAGCTTCGCTGGCGGCCGCCACGGCGGGGCCCGTTTCCATCAGCAGCCAGCCGCCGGGCACGAGGCGTTCCGCAGCTACGGCGGCCAATCGCTCCAGCACCTCCACGCCGCGGGGCCCGGCCACCAGCGCCCCCCGCGGCTCATGCAGCCGCACATCGCGCGGCAGGAGTGCGAATTCGTCCTCGCGCACATAGGGCGGATTACTCACCACCACATCCCATGGCCCGGCCCCCGCCGGCGCATCGAGCAGGTCGCAGACCACGAATTCGATCCGTTCTGCACAGCCGTGGCGGGCGGCATTCTCCCGGGCCACCTCGAGCGCCTGCGGCGAAATATCGGTGGCGAGAAAAGTCGCCCGCGGCAGGTGCTTCGCCAGGGCCACGACGATCGCGCCCGATCCCGTGCCCACATCGGCAATGCGGGGGGCGGCAGAATCGCGACAGATGTCGATCACGCGCACCACGAGATCTTCGGTTTCCGGCCGGGGCACGAGCACAGCAGACGAGACCCGCAGCGGCAACGAGAAAAACTCCCTGTTTCCCACCAGATAGGCCACCGGCTCCCCCTCGCCGCGGCGTTTGACCAAGCCGCGAAACCGGCCCCGCTGCGCTTCATCCACCGGCGTTTCGAAGGCCGTGTAGAGGGCAATGCGGGGGCAGCCGCGAACGTGCGCCAGCAGCACCTCGGCATCGAGTCGCGGCGTCTCACTGCCCCGCGTGGCCAGCCAGTCGGAGGTCCACGTCAGCAGTCGTCCCACCGTCCACACGTCGTCGCTCATAGATGCTCCGTCGCGCGAAAAATATTTTTACGTGGCCAACGGCTTGGCCGATTGTTCCATCGCCGCCTTGCGCTGCTGGCGCGCATGCTGCTCGGTCGCCTCGATCACCAACGACAGCCGCCCGGCCATCACCTGATCGAGCGTAAAGCTCTCGTTGATGCGGTGATCGGTCAGCCTGTTTTGCGGAAAGTTGTAGGTGCGCACCCGCTGGCTGCGATCGCCGGAGCCAACGAGCGTGCGGCGCTCTATGGCGCGCTTTTCATGCTCGACACTCCGTCTGAGTTCGTAGAGCCTGGTCTTGAGCACGCGAAGCGCTTTGGCCAGATTTTTGTGCTGGCTCTTCTCATCCTGGCACTGCACGACGAGGCCTGACTCGAGGTGGGTCAGGCGCACCGCCGAGGCGGTCTTATTGACATGCTGCCCACCGGGGCCGCTGGCACAGAACAGGTCTTTGCGGTATTCGTCGGGTGCGATCGACACCTCCACATCCTCCGGCTCCGGGAGGACGGCGACAGTCGCCGCGGAGGTGTGAATCCGCCCCTTGGTTTCCGTATCGGGAACCCGCTGCACGCGATGTCCGCCGCTCTCGTGCTGCAGCCGCCGGTAGACCGATTCACCGGAGATGCCCAGCACCACCTCCTTGAAGCCGCCCAGCTCCGTGCTGCTGGCATCGAGCACCTCCACATCCCAGCCCTGCTCCGTGCAGTAGCGGCGATACATCTCATAGAGATCGCGCACAAACAGCGCCGCCTCGTCGCCGCCGGTGCCGGCACGCAGCTCCATGATGCAGCGGGGGCGGTCGGCATCTTCGTCGTCGGAGCTGAGATCAAGCAGGGAATCCCACTCCTGCTCGCGCTGCTGCTGGAGTGCAGGCAGCTCTGCCAAGGCCATGGCCTGCAATTCGGGATCGTTGTCCCGGGCCATCTCGCTGAGTTCGGCAATCTGCCGTTCCATCGCCACAAAGGCCCGATACCGCAGCGCCAACTTGGCCAGCGACCCGTGTTCCCGAGCCACCGCTGCCATCCGCGATGCCTGGGCCTGTACGTCGGGATCGGCCATCTCCCGTTCAAGTTCCTCGAATCGGGAAAGCTTGGCTTGGAGTTGTTCGCGCATGGATCGAGCCGGTGGGGGAATCGCAGGCTGGCCGAAGGGGCAGGGGGCTTCACTGGGGGAGCGAAGCCGCTGATGTCAGGGATTCGGCCCAGCCAGGCTTAGGAAGCTGCCGGTTCGGTTGGCACCGCTTCGACGGCCGCCTTCTTGCCCTTTTTCAGGCTTGCATAGCCGGCACTGGCAAACTTCGACTTGAACTTCTCAATCCGCCCGGCCGTATCGACAAACTTCAGCTTGCCGGTGAAAAAGGGATGGCAGACATTGCAAATGTCGACCTTCAACTCGGGCATGGTGCTGCGGGTGTTGAATGTGTTGCCACAACCGCAGCGGACCACGGTGTCGATGTAACGCGGATGGATGTCGTCTTTCATGGAAATCGTGGGCTGGGCCCGGCTCGGATGAGCCCGGCGGGGAATGGGGAACCGGTTCGAAGCCCTTCAGCGTATCCATTTCTCCTCAAAGAGGCAACGCGAAGCAGGCTGACGGGCGGGAAACAGACGCTAAGGCTGGTTTTTCTCCCATTGATCGGCCTGCAGGCGGCTGCCAAACCGCTGCGGGGAGGTGTCCTCCCGAAGGATTCGCACCCCCTCGGCCCGCTCCCCGAGAGCGAGCTTGGCCCGGGCCAGATTGCTGCGGGCGGCGTCCGTCCAGGGGCCTTCGGGGTGGGCCTGGAGCGTCATCCGCTCGAGGTAATCGACGGCGGTCTCCGCCTCCCCCTCGTTGAGCGTCAGGAGTCCGAGCCAGTAGGTGGCATCCTCTTTCATCTGCTCGTAGAGCCGCTTGGTGGCATCGGCCTGCGGCGGCGGCATCCCGCCGAGGGCTTCGGCGATCTGCTGGTTGCCTGGTCGGGCAAGCAGATAGACCGCCTTGGCGCCGTCAGTCCCATCCAGTTCCCCGCGAAACTCGCGCAGCCTGGCGGCATAGAGCGGACGAACCATGCGGCGGCCGCTGGAGGTGCCGTCGGCCTGCGCGAGCGTCACCCCCATGACCGCCAGTTCCTTGTTGAGCGCCGCATCGACCACGGCCGCACTGGCGCGTCGCCGCTGCTGAACCAGCCAGGGGAATTCCCACAGCCCAATGCGCTCGGCGGCCCCATTCTCGGTCGCCTCCCCAGCGACCGGCAGCGCGGCGAGGGCCCGCTCTCCAACGGCACTGGCATCGACCGACACGTCAATCCTGCGGGCGCCGGCGAGGGAGCGGTCGAGCATGTGCATGCGGCGGGAAAGGCTCCATTCGGTGGCCGGCACCAGCACTGTGAGGCGGGCGATATCGGCCGCCTGAACCGGATAGGGCCGATCGGGCAGAGACATCCCTCGCAGGATCGCGGGATCTTCCGCCGCCTGCCGGGCGGTGGCCACCCCTGTGCCGTTGGGACCGGGAATCGGCAGGCCATAGCCGGGATCAAAGAGATAGGCCTCTTCCCCACAGAGCACCGCCGGAATCCAGGGACGTAATGTGCCTTGGGAGGCATCCCCAGTGGCGAGCATCACGCCATCGAGCCCGGCATGTCGCACCAGATCAAGAAAAATCCAAGCCCGCTGCGCTGCTGAAGCCCGCCCCGATAGCAGTATCTCTCCGGGCTGGAACCAGCGGGTGCCCGGCGTGCTCTCCGTCGGCACCATGGGAGGATCAGACGAAATAGCCAGCGACTGCACCGTCCAGGCAAATAGCCGCTGGGCCACGTCGATATCCTGAATCGCCGGCCCGCGGGCAGAGGCCGCCACATCGGCCAGCCACCGCTGATCGCGCAGCGTCGAGATGTCCGTTGTGCCGTTGAATACAGCACTGGCCAGCGCCTTTTCGGCGCCGGCTCCCCGCAGCGATTCGGGGAGTTTGAGCAGCAGCGGATCGGGCTTCCAGGGATCGGCCGCGCCACCGCCGGTGATGGCGTGGCTCCACTGGTTCAGCCGATCAAAGACCTGCCCGTAGGCAGCCTTTTCGTCGTAGTTTTCCAAGTGGCTGAGCACATCGAGCGCCCCGTCGAGCAGCTGATCGCGCACCTCCTGTGACATCGCCGGCATGGCGGGGGATGGGGAAGCGGGTGCTTGATCCGCCGCGGGCCGGCGGGCCCGAGATGGTCGCCCCGATCGCCCCCCGCAGCCGACGGCGCTGAGCCCAAGGGCCGCCACCAGAATGCACAGACCCGCCCCACGCCAGCCGTCGGCTCTCCGCCGGATTGCCCCTGACATTCTCATGCCTCCACCTCCTCACTGCCTGCCAACCGCGCCTCGTGGATCCGCAACACCCTTCGCAACACGCCAGAGAGCGCTTCCAGCGGAACCATATTGGGGCCGTCGCTGGGACTCTGATCCGGATCGGGATGCGTCTCCAGAAAAATTCCGTCGATCCCTACTGCCGCCGCCGCGCGGGCCAGCGGCTCCACCAGAGTGCGGTCACCGCCGGTGGCCCCTCCCAGGCTGGCCGGTTGCTGCACCGAATGGGTGGCATCGAAAATCACCGGCACTCCCATCCCCCGCATCGTCAGCAGCCCGGAAAAGTCGTTTACAAGTCGCCCATAGCCGAAAAATGTTCCCCGCTCACACAGACAGATATCCCGGCAGCCACCGGCGAGCAGTTTGGCGACAGGATGCCGCATGTCGCCCGGGGCCAAAAACTGCCCCTTCTTGACGTTCACCGCCCGCCCTGTCGCCGCCGCTGCCATCAGCAGGTCTGTCTGGCGGCAGAGAAAGGCCGGGATCTGCAGCAGTTCACAGACGTGGCCGGCAGCCCGAGCATGCTCGGGGAGATGAATATCGGTCGTCACTGGCAGTCCGGTGGCCGCGCGTACCTTCTCGAGAATCGCCAGTCCTTCGTCGATCCCCAAGCCCCGAAAAGCCCCGGCACTGGTGCGGTTGGCCTTGTCAAAAGAGGCCTTGAAAACCATCTGGATCGGGAGCCGCTCCGCCAGCCCGGCCAAAACTTCGGCGATCTCCAGGCAGAGCCGTTCGGAGTCGATGACGCAGGGACCGGCAATCACCAAAAGCGGGCAGCCTGGCCCGCAGGTTAAGTCACCGATCAGCGCGGGCAGGCGGGGGATCACGGGGGAACTCCAAGGGGCTGTATTGTCGCAGGGAAACGGGGCACACACGGCCACCAGCCACAGACTCCACAGCCGGCAGGGCCACGCCCCTCCGCATCATAACGCTCTGCGGGCACAACGCGGAAAGGGGCCCTCTGGCTGTGCGTGCTAGACGCATTCGACTTCCGTAGCGACTCGGCTGCGGGACGGCGCAGGTTTCGTCACTTGCGCCGCAGCAAACGGCAGGCGTCGGGCATGGGCAGCCCCGGACCTACAGTGCAATCGCACAGTGCATTCGACTTCCCCAGCGCATCGGCTGCGGGCCGGCAAAAGTTTCGTCACTTGGGCCGCAGCGGCCCTGCGGTCCTCAAGCGTTCGCCGACCCCTCCGCCTCTGTCATCCTTCCTGATCGATGCTTCCTGATCGATGCTTCCTGATCGATGTTCGGGAAGGGGCTGCCCGTGCCCCAGGAGCCGGCGTAGGCGGCCAGCGGAGCCATGGATGGCGAAGCGCAGCCGACTTTCGAGTGAGCGAAAGGCCCTGGAGGGCCGCAGCGAACGTCCGGCGATGGGGCATGGGCAGCCCCGGACCTGGAGTGACTTCGACTTCCGTGGCGCCCCCGGCTGCGGGACGGCAAAAGTTTCGTCACTTGGGCCGCAGCGGCCCTGCGTTCCTCAAGCGTTCGCCGATCCCTCCGCCTCCTGCAACCGGTGTGTTGAGCCAGCCATCCCTCCAGCCATCCCGGGTGCGTGCCAGAAGTTGGGTTGGGCGCCGCAAAATGCGGCAGCCGGCGCAGAAACACCCACTTTGAGCAAGCCGCGGCCACTGACTAGCCCCGCGGAGCGAGAGTCTCTGCGACAGTCGAATGCCTCCTGTATTTGAGTGCCTTCGAGACCAACACGGCCACTAAATGTGCGTCGCACCAGAAACGGCACGGCAGTTGCAAACCTCCTTTTCTGCAGCGGGATCGCTACGGCTGGCCCGCACCACCGATCTGCAAGGTGGGGCCTCAGACTTTTCTGAGGGTGTGTGGTGGTTTGCCCCTGACCACACCCCCTTGGCAGGACGCTCCTGCCGAAGTCGGAGGCCCCACTTTTTTTGCGCGCTCGCTCAAGGGAGCCTTCCGAAACCGGGATTGAAGGGGCGGCCGGCCGGCACGAACCCTGTTTTCCGGCCCAATAGACTCACCGTCACTTGACGGTTGCCCCTCCCGTGCGCTATTTTGCGGTGTTTCATGCCTTCCCGGCTGCTGTTTTTGCAGACAGGGTTTTTCCTGTGTGCACGGCGGTCAAGCGCCAGCGTAGCTTCAATTGGCAGAGCACCGCATTCGTAATGCGGGGGTTGTGGGTTCGATTCCCACCGCTGGCTGTCCTCCCTGCTTCGGCAGGATTGCGCCTTCCACGATTCCTTTTCTGAGGTTCCCATGGTTGCAACGGCTGAACTCGATATCCGCGATCTCGTCAACGGCACCGGCGCATTCGGCCCCACTGAGGTCCACGCTTTGGTCGAGATGTTGGGCGCCGATCCGGCCGCCCACCGCACGCTGCGCAGTGCTGTCAAGGAACTCGAGTCTGCCGGCGACCGCAGCCCTGCCTCGTCCGTCCGGCTGGGCGTAGGACAGTATGTGCTCGGCCGCTATCGGGATGCTCTGCAGACACTCAAGTCGGCCGACGGAGGGGCGCTGGCCCTGTACTACCAGGGGATGGCACATCTGGCACTGGCGGAAGTCGATCCTGATGCCACCCCCGACGGGGCGTCCACGGCCGGCCACCTCGAGCGTGCTCGGGAGGCGTTCGCCGCCGCAGAAAAATCGGGATATGACGCAGCGTCCTGCGGCGTCCGCATCGCGGAAACTCTGGCCCGCGGCGGCCGCAGCGACGAAGCCGACAAAACGCTCGAACGCGTGGGGGCGAGTGCTGCCAAGAATGCCGATTACTGGGCGCTCAAAGGCTCCCTGCTGTCAGCCCGCGGCATGCCCTTGGCCGAGACTGTGGCAGCCTTCGAAGAGGCGCTGCGAATCGATACTGGCCACCCGGCAGCCCTGTTCGCGATGGGCGTGATCAACGATCGTGTTGGCAACGACGACGAGGCCAAGGAGTGCTACGAGCGGTCCCTGAAGCGGTATCCCGCGTCGCTTGGAGCGCTGTTGAACCTCGGCCTGATCTACGAAGACCGCGATGATTTCGCCCATGCCCAGAAGTGCTACAAGCGCATTTTGCAGGCCTTCCCCGACCACCCCCGCGCCCGACTCTTCCTCAAGGATTCCTCCGCGTCAGGCGATCTGCAGATGGGCGATCAGGAGCAGAAGCAGCGCGACCGTCTCGACCATGTGCTGGCCCTGCCAGTGACCGACTTTGAACTGTCTGTCCGCAGCCGTAACTGCCTCCAGAAGATGGGGATCCAAACGCTCGGTGATCTTGCCCGCACCTCGGAAGCCGAAATTCTGGAGAGCAAGAACTTTGGTGAGACGAGCCTGGTAGAGATCAAGGACATGCTGGCCACCAAGGGCCTGTCCTTGGGACAGTTGGCTGCCCCAGCGATGGCTGAAGAGGTAACGGTCGAGATCGAAGAGCCTTCGGCTGGCGAACAGGAAATTTATTCCCAGCCGATCACCGAACTCAACCTCTCGGTGCGGGCCCGGAAATGCACCACCAAACTCGGCATCAATTCCATCGGCGAACTGGTGCGGCGGACGGCTGAAGATCTCATGGAGTGCAAGAACTTCGGCGTTTCCAGCCTCAACGAAGTGCGGGAAAAACTCACCGAGCGTGGCCTCAAACTCCGGGGCGACTGATCGCTCTGGATGGCCATTGGTGCCCACGCCCAGTCAGCCTCTTGCCCGGGTGGCTTCTGCCCGGCCGCAGTCGCTCGCCTGTCTCCGCAGGCCCCCCCTGGCTGTCCGGGGAAAAAGTCGTCCCGGCTGGCGGCCGCCATCTTCCGGTGCCATTTTCCGGTACAGGGGAGAGCGTGTCCAGCACGCCCCGCCTGAGACACCCCGGCCAGAAAAGTGGCGGAAACACGAGCCTTTTCGAAAAAAATAACCCCGAAGAGGGGTGTCGCGTTTGCGTTGATCGGCTGTTCTCGGTAGGGTGGACAGAGGTTTCCACGGACGGCTCCTCAGCCTCAACCCCAGCTTCAAACCAAGGATTTTTCTGTGACAGCGGCGAGCCTGAAGGAAAAACCTGTGCGGGATTTGGCTCGCTTGGCGAAGCAGCATGGTGTGGCGGGGTGGCATGCGATGCGGAAGGATCAACTGATCCGAGCCTTGGTGCAAAAAGCCAAGGCCCGACGGCCGGTCGCGGCCGCCAGCAGCCAAACCCTTCCGGCTGAGAAAGTCCCCTCCTTGAAGTCGAGTTTGAGTCTGGCAGGGTTGGAAACTCCCCCCCCGCAGACACGGGCCGATACCGTGGCTGAAGATCGGCAGAGGCTGGCCGTTTCAGAGCGGATTCGCGACGCACGAGACCGCATCGCCCGGGCCAAGAATCTGGAGACACGCCCAGAGAACGGTCGTCGCCCGAGCGCCATGCGCGATCGCATTGTGGTCATGGTCCGTGGCCCGCACTGGCTCCATGCCTTCTGGGAAATCACTGCCGCCAGCATTGGCCGGGCCCAGGCGGCACTGGGGCAGGAGTGGCATTCCGCCCGCCCAACCCTGCGCATTCTGCAACTGGAGAGCGATCTGCAGGCCTCTCCCTCGGAGCGGGTGGTGCGCACGATCGAGGTTCACGGCGGCGTCAAGAACTGGTTTATCGATATCCGCGAAGCCCTGCGATGTCGGGTCGAAATCGGTTATCTGGCTGCCAGCGGGCGGTTTCATGCGCTCTCGCGCAGCAATGCCGTTTCCATGCCCGCCGGCTCCCAGCGCGACTCGCTCGACGCCCACTGGGGCGACATCGCTCCCGACTGCGAGAAGATCTACTCCATGAGCGGAGGGTTCTCTCCGGAGAATAACTGCACGGAACTGCAGGAACTCTTTGAAGAACGCCTGCGCCGCCCCCTTGGCCCCCCCGAGAGCCGGCGTGGTGGCGGCGACGAGGAGGTTGAGTCTCGCAATCATGTTCAACTCGAAGTGGATGCCGAAATGATCGTCTATGGAGCGACCCAACCCGGCTCCTACATCACGCTGCAGGGCGAACCGGTCAAGGTGAGGCCTGACGGCACGTTTCGGGTTCGCGTGCCCATGCCCAACAAACGCCAGGTGTTGCCAATCGTTGCCAGCACTGCCAACGGTGTCGAACGGCAGACGGTGATTATCGCCGTCGAGCGAAACACAAAGACCCTCGAACCACTCGCCCGCGAGTCCAACGACTTTTAACTCCGAAGGAAATCGGTTAAGACGAGTTCTCCCGCGCTGGTTGCTGGAGCGGGCGGCGATAAGTTTTCTGCCATGTTCGTGCTGGAGTCGCACCATGTCGGTGAGCTCTTAACAAAGCTCGTTGGGGGCTGACGATGGCTTCGGTCGCGTGTCCTGCCGGAGGGTTGGATTTCGGTCCTGCTCGCCCGGATCACATGCCCCGAGGCCCAAGGCACCCCGTCTTTTTTTTCAACGAGCTCTCCGCATCCGCGGCACCACGGCATTACGGTGGAAATCTTATCGCCGCCGGCTCGGCAGACCACCACCCCCGACCAACAGACTATTTCTGTGCTGCTGAAGGTGGCACGCGATCTCCGGCCTGGGGAATAGCCCCGCGAGGCTCGCTCAGGTGGCTGGGCCCAGCGAAGCCCACCAAGCGCCGACGAAAAAGGCTCCTGTCGCCACCAACAGCAGGGCCAGGCACATGGCCCAGAGGACCCACAACGGCAGGACCACAGTCTTCTGCTTTCTGGCGATTGGGCGTCGCGGGGGCGGGCTGGAGGTGTTCACCGCAAAGGGAGCCGTGTCCATCACTTCAAGCGGAGGGATCAGCAGATCGCCCAACGGCAGTTCCACGGCCGGCCCCTCAAAGCGCGTCTCCGGAGGGGCTGACGCCGGAGCCGGCACTTCTACGCGGGCGTTGCAGCGAGGGCAAACGATCGACTTCCCCTCGCGCCGTGACGAGACATAGAGCTTGGACCGGCAGCCGTTGCAGCGAACTTTGATCGTCACGCCAAGCCTCCAGGCGCTGCCCAGGGAAAAAGTCGACCCATTTCTTCCGCCTTCCAAGCCATCTCTGGCACACGCTGACCGCGGACGCGCAGCGGCAAGCCACCGCAGGAAGGAAGAGCGGCACCCGGTCAGGCGGGGGGCGGCCCATCGATGCGCCGGCGATTTCCTCTTCTGCGCCCCTCACGACAGGGTCTGCGGCGAAACCGCCGCGACCGCCGTCCGCGTTCTCCCGCAATCAGTGTCATGACGGCCCCGGCCACCGCGGCGACCACCACCGCCATCAACCACAAAACGCCCAGCGCCAAAGCCAAGCGGCCACTGAAGGACGCTCCGGCAGGGTCCCCCAGCGACCCCAACAGCCAGCCCAATCCCACCACAATCGACAGCACTACCGGCACCAAGACCGACCAAACAACGCTCCACAGCAGAATCCGACGCAAGAAGCCTCTTATACGCAAGTGAATTTTCCTTCCCGCCGATCTGCCACGTTCCCGGCAGATTTCGCCGCTGCCCTACGGGGACTGACGCCCACATATCGCGCGGCGGCAACCGCTGCCGCCGCAGGCGACCATGCACTGTGAGAGCCCGCTGGACGGATTGTCCGATGGATGACTCACGCGAGTCAAGGAAACGCACAAAAAAACTCGTGTGCACACCCACCGTGCCACTGGCGGGACCTGCGCGGAAAACAGCAGTCGAAGGGGATGCAGTGGCCCTGTTTTGCCTCTTTCCGGTAAGCTTGCCGCGGGCTGGGGCACTCCGGCCGCTGGGCCGTATGGATGCGGCCCGAGGTTCAGGATGGAGGCCGCACCTCAACCCTTTTCATCGGGGGCGAGGCTGCTGGAGCCCCCCGATGTGAATGCGCCGGAGGGCTCGGCATGACGGCAGTCGCAATGCGACCATTCGCTGCTGGCGGATGGTGGAAAAAAACATCCCCGGTTTTGCCCGGCCCCGACCGGTGGACCCACCCGTTGGCCCGGCGGCATTGGATGGGCCTGCGAGAGGCTGTCTCCGGCGTGGCGTTTGCCCTCCTCCTCGCCGGGCACGCCTGTGCTGACCGGATAGAGCTTACCGACGGCAGGGTATTGGAGGGCTCATTCGCGCTGGTGGCCGGGGTCACAGCAGACCCGTTGGCCGAAGGGGGCGCAAGCCGGTCTGCAGGCACTCCGGTCCTCATGTGCGATGACGAACTCACCCGCACCTTCGTGCCCCGCCGCCGTGTCGTGAAGGTGGAGGAGGGCCTCGGCTCCAGAGCCATCGAACGCATCGAGATCCCTCAGCGGGTGCCGGAAAACGGCCGCCGCATCGCCGCCGTTGGCGGGCTCCTGGAGGCGACACCGTTTGATGAGTTCGGTCGCCGTATTCTCTCCATGGCCACTTCCACCGGACGGGTTGACCTCGTGCAGGGGATCACGCAGATCACGCCACGCTGGGTGAGCCTTGAGGGCGTGGTGACCGAACAGCCACTTCTACTGGACATGCGGGTGGCGACTACTTCCATCCCGCGGGCCGAACTGCGGCGGGTGATCGATCAGCACATCGACCGCTCGAAATCAGACCAGCGGCTGCGCATCGTGCGGCTCTACCTGCAGGCCGAGCGGTATGAGGATGCCCGGGCCGAATTGGATGAAGTGCTCGCCGATTTTCCGAGCCTGACCGACCTCGCTGCCGAACGCCGCAGTCTGGGCGAACTCTCCGCCGCCAAGCTGCTCGAAGAAATTCAGTTGCGGGGACGGGCTGGCCAGGACCGGCTGGCCAGCGGCCTGCTGGAGCATTTTCCCGCCGATGATGCCGGCGGTGAAACGGTGGAAATGGTGCGTGAGGCTCGCGATGCCTACCGCGACAGGGAAGGGCAGGCCAAGCGCTTATTGGGGGCGATCCAGGCGCGGGTCGAGGCTCTGTCTGACGAGCAACCGCGACGCGAGGCAGAGGAGTTGCTCGCAGAAATGTCGCGGGAAATCTCTTCTGCCACCCTCGACCGTCTCTCCACGTTTGACCGGATCGGCACCGATCCCGACCTCCCCGCCGACAGGGCGGTGGCGCTGGCCATCAGCGGCTGGCTGGCGGGAGCGGCCGGAGCGCAGGAGAATCTCAAACTGGCATTGTCGGCGGCTCGGGTGCGGTCGCTGCTGCGCGACTATCTGCGCTCGACCGATCCAAACCAGCGAACGGCCCTGCGGGGCCGGATGAACGAGGAGGAGGCCTGTGACCCCGCCACATTGGCCGCTCTCGCCCGGCAGATGCGCCCCCCCGCCGATCCGCCGCCGGCCACTGCGCCCGGCCTGCACAGCCTCTCCATCCCCGGGATCAGCGGCGAGGAATCGACTTCCTGCCTGGTGCAATTGCCCCCGGAGTACGATCCCCTCCGCCGGTATCCGGTGATCGTGTCGTTGCATGGCGCCTGGTCAACGCCCCTCAATCAGATTGAATGGTGGGCTGGACTCCCCGGCCCCGACGGGCTGCGCCGCGGCCAGGCCACCCGTTATGGCTACATCGTCATCGCTCCCGAGTGGGGACGCGAGCATCAGACTTCCTACGGCTACACCGCTCGAGAACACGCCGCCGTGCTCGGAGCCCTGCGGGAAGCGCAGCGGGCGTTCTCCATCGACACCGATCGGGTGTTTCTCTCAGGCCATTCGCTGGGCGGCGATGCCGCCTGGGATATCGCCTTGGCTCATCCCGATCTCTGGGCCGGACTGGTTGCCATTGCGCCATCGGCCGGCCGCTATGTGAACCATTACTGGCCCAACGCTCGCGCGCTGCCCATCTACATCGTCGGTGGGGAACTCGACGACGCCACCTTTTCCCACAACTCTATGGATCTCGACCGCTACTTCTCCAAGGGCTTCGACACCACCTATGTCGAATATCGGGGCCGAGGCCACGAACACTTTTCCGATGAAATCCTGCGCATCTTCTCGTGGATGGAGCGGCGGCGGCGCAGCTTTTTTCCCCCCACGATCGACGCGGTCACGATGCGCCCGTGGGATCGATTTTTCTGGTGGGTCGAACTGGCCGGCGCCCCCCCCAAAACCGTTGTTCTGCCCGGGCAGTGGCCGCCGCCCCCCGCGATCCGGCCAATGTCCGTCGACGCGAAAACCACATCCACCAACGGCGTGTCTGTTCACTGTGGCGCCGAACAGGTCAAAATCTGGCTCTCACCGGAGCTGGTCGACTT
>CAISJI010000147.1 GCA_903885565.1 uncultured Planctomycetaceae bacterium | reverse complement strand
CGGCGCGACGTGCTGATCGGCGGCGAGGGGAACGATGTTTTGCAGGGGGGCCCGGGGGAGGACTGGGTCTTCGGCGGGCCGGGGAACGACGTGCTCTCCGGCGGCTTCGACCGGCAAGCGGGCGACCTCCTCTTCGGCGGCGAGGGGGACGACACCTACCAGATCCTCACCGATCAGCTGATGCCGACGAAAGATGCCCTGCGGCGGGTCGGCACGGCAGCGGGCGAGACGATTCTGGCCACCACGTTCGACACGTTTGACGGCGGCACCGGCACCGACACGGTGCTCTATCTCGGTGGCAATCTCGACAGCCTCGGCCGCGAAGTGCCCGACACTGTGGCGGTGCGGTGGAACACGATCCTCCATCGCTACGAGGTGACCAGCCGCGTCTGGAACATGAAGACGCAGGCCTATGAGCAGGTCAAGCAGGACACTCCCGCCTCCGTCGTGGTGACCGGTCAGATCGTGCCCGAGAACGGCCGGCTCGGCACCAAGGCCACGATCACCGGCACGGCGGCTCTCCCCACCACCGGAAAGCTGACCACAGCCGCCTCGTTTACCGTCACAGTCTCCGGAGCGCCGGCATACACCGTCTCGATCGCTACCACAGAAACGACATCCTTCACCACGGCGCAGAATCTGGTCGATCTGATCAATCAGAAGCTGGCTCTTGGCGGCCTGACGGCGCTGGTCAAGGCGGGTCTCGATAGCGGCAAGCTGACGCTCACGTCGACCGGCGTGGGGGCTGCCATCTCGCTGACCACGACGGCCGCCACCAGCCTCTCTCTGGGCGCCACAACGGCCACCGGGTCCGATGTGGTCTGGGGGATTCCGCTCAAGTTCCCGGTGACCGTCGGCGGCGCGACCACCGACCGGATCGTGACGCTCGATGTCTCGACCGCCGAGACCGCTTCGTTCAATGGCGTGGCAGAACTCGTGGCGCTGATCGACCGCAAGCTCGCCGCCGCCGGGGCGAAGGCGATCACAGTGCGGGCGCAGGATGGCAAGCTCATCTTCGGCACAACGGCCGTGGGCGGCGACGCGAAGCTGTCGCTCCCAGCCACCACCGCCGGCCCGGCCGCCTTCCTGCAGTTGGTTCCTACGCTCACCGGCTCGACGTCGTTTTCCTCAAGCGGTGCACTGTCAGCCGATCTGGCCCTCTCGCTGCAGGTCGCGGGCCGCACCAGCCCCGTCACGATCGCCGTCACGAAGGCCGAAACAACCGGCTTCACGGCCGCGCAACTGGTAACGCTCCTCAACGCCCGGCTGAAGGGGGCCGATGTGGGGCTGCTCGTGACCGCCGCTCTGGCTACAGACACTTCCGGCAAGATCGTCTTCACCGGGCTCAATGGCGCCCGGCTGGCGGTGCTGGCCAATTCCGCTGCCAATCCGCTCGGCCTGAGCGCTGCCGCTTCCCCATGGGCGGCATACACCGGTGGCCAGGTCGCCGCCTCCCGGCAGGATTTCGCGTCGTTTGTCACATCGCAAACAGAGCAGTTTGTAATCGACACGCGGGCGGGGAACGACGAGGTGCACGCCGATCCGGAATACCTGATCAACGGCAGCGAGTGGGGGATCGATCCGGGGGATCGGCAGCAGGGGGCGACGCTGGTCGATCTGGTGATCCGCGGCGGCGATGGGTCTGACCGGCTCTTCGGCGGGGCGGGGAACGACACGATCGAGGGGGGAGACGGGGCCGACGTGATCTTGGGCGGCGGCGGCAACGACCAGATCGACGGCGGCAGCGGCGACGACTGGATCTCCGGCGGCGGCGGCACGCTCGCCCCCGACCGCTACGAGTTTGTCCGTGGTGCCCACAACGACACCGATGCCTACGCTGCTCTCATCACCGAGGATCTCGACAGCCTCCTGAGAGTTTCCCCAGCCTCCCAGCCGGTGGCGATCGGCTCCCTCAATTTCACCGCCGCCGACTCCGCCGATTGGTATGCCTTCAAAACCCCGACGGCCCTGCGTCAGATGAGTGGCGCCACCGCAGCCCGCGTGGTCGAATCGATGCTGAGCGTGGGGTTCACCGATGATCTCGCCAAGGTCTCAACCAACGCTCTGGGCAGCTATCTGCAGGGCAATTCGTTTCTGAGTCTCTATCCCGCCCGCGATTCCGGCTCGGCGGCGACCGGGCCGCGCATCACGGCGGTAGACAAGTTTGAGGGAGTGCCCGACTACTACCTCGTCCGGGTGCAGAACCCGCTGGAAAACCAACCAACAGACACCACCAAGACCGCCGCTTGGACAGCTGCCAAGGCACTCGGCTCCCAGATCAACAACCAGCTCGGCTACGAACTCCGCTTCGCCAAGCCAAACAACGGCACCACCGCCGGCATCGGCGACACGATCCATCTGGCTGCCGCCACTGCGGGGGACATGACGATCTCGCTCGACTCGGTCGGGGCGATCGCCTCGGTCGTAAATCTGGGCGACATCAATGCCGACGGCTGGGCAGACTTCATGGCCGGCTTTGGCTCCACGGCAACCGGCCAGGGGGTGATTCATGTCGTGCTTGGCGGCCCGACGAAGGAATCGGTCACGCAATTAGCGCTGGTGGTCCCCTACCTGCTTTCCTGGCGCAGCGGAAATCCAGTCGTGGCCGGCGACTTCAATGGCGACGGCAAGGTGGACCTCGCGATCGCCTACGACGATCCGCTCTGGGAAGATGCCGCCGGCTTTTCCATTCTGCTCGGCCGCGATACCGCCGGCTGGAATGCCCTCAAATCGAGTGCGTCGGCCGCCTCCGCCGGATATCCTTCCGGCATTCTCGTGAAGGCGCCGCCTGGCTCCAGCTTGATTGAAGCAGCTGACGTCAGCTTCCGCGATGGCATGGGCTACAGCGTCAATCTCGTCAACATCGGGGATGTCGATGCCGACGGTGCTGATGACTTGATCGCCCTGCCGAGCAGTTGGGCAGATACCCCGCCGCCGAGCCAATTGATCTGGGGCTCCAGGAACTGGCGGGTAACGGCCAATGCCCTTCTCTCTGCCGACTTCAACACGGCAGCCCCCACGACGCTTCAGGCCTTCGCCCTCCAGTCGGTCGAAACCTGGACATCCCTCTGGAGCGTCCGCCCCGCTCCGCAGGTAACCGGGGCCGAGGGCCGCTCCAACGTGCTCGCCTTCACCGGCACGGGCGGAACGTACGAAACGCTGGTCAACAACGTCGCACAGCGGGCCGCCGGGCTGGCAGTGGCCACGGTCGATCTCACCACCGTCGCCACAGGCTCCTCCCCAACCCTCTCGTTTGCCTCCTACCTGCAAACGGAGCGCAACGCCTACGGCGACGCCGCCGAGGTGGTCGTCCGCAAGGTGGGCGATACCTCCTGGACCGTCCTCCGCTCCAATCAGCTCACCGGCGACAAGGCGCTTGCCGACGGGGCCTCTGGCTTCCAGACGATTACCACAAGCCTGGCCGCCTATATCGGCCAGAGAATCGAGATTGGATTCCGCTTCGATACCAAAGACAACCTCTACAACGCCTTCCCCGGCTGGTTTGTTGATGATGTGAAGCTGACGGTCTCCACCACCAAACTCAGTCTCGGCACCTCGCGCGTCTCCACCACCTCGCAGCCGATCACGATTCCCATCAGCAACTGGCGCGTCCCCTCGATCGGCTCGGTCGGCGATGTCACCGGCACCACCAACAAGGATTTCGCCGTCGTCACCCAAACAGCGACCGATTCCACGACAACCTACAACGTCGTCGTCGTTGCCGGCCGTAGCCGCGCCTCGTTCGGCAATGGCACGACAATCGCCACGCTCACCTCTCTCCAGAGCGTCAACCTGACGCTCGATGGCTTGATCGCCACGCCAGAGAGCTTCCTGATCGCTCCGGTTGGAAATCTGGTCGGTGATTCGGGTTCTGACTTTCTCGTCAGCGCCCGGATTCCGCAAAGCGACAAAGCTAATCCGCTCAGCTGGTTTGTGAACGGCGGCACCTCGCTCACAACAGGCCCGATCTCAACCCGCTCCACGCCGGTGAGAATCGGTTTCCTCCAGCCGATCGGCACGTTTGACGAGAATTCGACGATCGACTTCGCAGCCCTGTCGGTCACCCAAACTGCCACCGTTTCCTCGACCGACCCCCAATTCCATTACGTCGCCGACATCTACTTGCGCACGCAGACAACCGACTCGGTCGTCTTCAACCTCCGCTCCCCGGATTTCACCGTAGAAACGGGGCGGCCCCTCTACATAACCATCCCCACCGAGGACTCTTGGGCCGCCGAATATTGGAATTACCAATCTTCTTCGCCGTTTGCCGGCGTGGACAACGCGTTGGGCAATGCTTCCGGCACGCACGACTTTGTGATTGCCGACAGCGAATTCGGCCACTCCGCTTATATCGTCGCCGGCCGATCGCCGACAACCACTTCTGGCAGTGGCACCACAACCGCTGTCTTTACGGAATCAACTGATCTGTTCCGCGTTGAGCCGGCAACCGCACAGACAATCGTATCTCTTTCCGCTACGACGACACTCTCTATAAGCCATCAGACACCCACCGGAAAGCTTTCCAGCAATGCCGCTGCCAGCCTTATCAACGGCAGTGCCACACAAAGCCAATTGAGCCTTATTCAGGCTATTGGCGATATCAATGGAGACGGGCAGACCGACTACTATATCGGCGGCACAGACGAAGTAGACCCCTTCTACTCGGATGCCACCACCCCTCCCGCCGGCATCGCCTTTGGGCCGCTGGCTCTCGGCATGTCGACTTCACTCAACGACCTGATCGACGTTGTCGTTGACACCGTCCGTCTGGGACGACTCGCTACCGGCCACGGCGATCTTGACGGCGACGGGCTCTGCGATTTGGTCTTCGCCAAGGGAGATTTCACAACTTCCATCCAATCCAGAATCACGATTATTGCCGGCGCGACTACCTTTCCCCGCAATCTTTCTACAACAAATCCGATTCCCACATCGACGCAAACCATTGCGGGCGGCTTCCGACAGCCCGCAATTCTCCAGTGGGATGGAACAGGCCCATCCGAACTGCTCCTTTCAGACTGGTACAAGTCGAATCCAACAACGATTCGAACCGCTTCGCGATCCAGCAGCCAGCAGCCACTCACTCTCAGTACGATGGCGTCATTCACCGCCCAGTCGTATGGCCAGTATTTCTTTTATTCCATGATCGGCGACGTCAACGGCGACGGGCGGGACGACTTGGCCCGCGAAACCGATGATCCTGTGTCTTATTCCTACACCCGCCCGACAATACTCTGGGGGGGTGGCACAAGCGAAACAGACACGGGCTCCGGATATCGCGCCGCCACGGCAATTGGAATCACCTTAAATAAATATGTCGCCATGGGCGATATAAACCAGGATGGCTACGACGATTTTGCCGAAATCTATAGTTCAACAAACAATCTTCAGCAACTGACATTCGCGCTCGGGGGCGCCACTGGGGTCACTCGCATCTCCAGCAGTCTGTCTTTCAATTCTGATTCTCAGATCTCATTTGAAACAGGCGATTTCGACGGAGACGGCCGACTCGATCTTGCTGTGGTCGAGAACTACAGTTGGGGCGACAACTCCTATTCTTCGACCGGAAAACTCTGGGTCTACAGTGATGTCAAGGCCCTCCTGACCTCCTCTACAGGATTCGCTGGGGCAAGCGACGTCTATTTCGCAGAAAGCTCGCAGGCCCTCGGCGCCTTCGATTCGGTCAACCTGCTCGACCTCAACAGCGATGGTGTGGACGACCTCGTTCTTGGCGTATCGAGCGCCGACGTCGTCACCTCCAGCGGCACACTCGCCAAGGCCGGTCGCCTGATCGTGATCCCCGGCAGTCGCAGCCGCGATCCGGCGTTCCAGGGGGACAACCCGGCGGTGACAGTCACCCCGATTGCCAACGATTCCGCACTCGGCGCCGGCACGCTGCAGGGCCGCTCTACCGAGAGCCTGACGCTGCCGCAGGGCACGCAACCGGAGGCTTGGTATTCCTTCACCACGCAGGGAGATGGCCTCCCCGGCAACACGCTCACGGTGATCGGCGCGCCGGTGTCGTCGATCGGCATTCTTCCCTTCGCCTCCGGCACTGTTTCCTCGCAGGCAGCCACCACCTCAGGCTCTCTGCTGGTAACGGGGGGCACGCAGGCCACGGCGGCAGTCTTTGAGATCGATCTCTCCAAGGCCCTCCGCACCGGGCCGGATGCCGCCAGCCTGGCGAAGTACGTCGATCGGGTCGATTGGTCGATGCAGTATTCCTCCACCGGCACAACCAGCCAGGTGGCCGATCTCTCCAGCACGGCCGCCGTGGGCGATACGCTCGTCTATGGGGCGACCGTTACCGTCAGTGGCGCGAGTGTAAAAAAGCTCTATCGCACCGACGGCACGGTCGTGGGCACGCGGCCGATCGACGATGCGCTGGTGGCGACCGCCCCTGCCGGCGGCCTCGTCGATCCGCTGCAGATTCGGGAATTTGGCGGCAACGTCTATTTCACTGCCAAGCCGTCAGCGGCGACTGCCGCACGAGCGCTCTATGTTTGGAAGATGGCAGGGGAAACCGGTTTTGGCCGGATCATCAAGCTCGCCGATGGCCTCGCCGACACTGACGAACTGACATCCTTCAGCTGGACCGCCGCCGGCGTGCAGCAGACCCGCATCGCCTTCACCAAAACCACGGGCACGACCACCACGACCACCGGGCTTTGGACGGTCGATCCATTCGCCTCCAGCCCGACAGCCCAGCAGATCCGCTCGCAGTTTGCCTCCACCGGCCGGGTCGAGGTAGGCGTGCAGTTGCCGGCGCGGGGAACGGGCACCAATCTGGCAGTGATCGATGCCGGCGGCACGCCCCGCCTCCTCTTCCGGGCCTACGGCACCAGGGCGGCCGACGGCACGGTCGACACGAGCGTCTCCAAGCTCTGGGCCTACGATCTCAATGCCGCCGCCAATGTCGTGGCCCGCCCGCTCGACACCGCCGCCAGCCCGGCGAATCTTGTCGCCCTACCGGAAGCAGGGCTCGTCGCCTTCAGTGCCGGAACGAATCTCTTCGCCACCTCCGGATCCGGCACCACCGGCGACGTGCGGTCCCTCGGCAACGTCGTCACCACCCCCACCAGCCTGACGGCCGTCGGCAGCCGCCTCTTTGCCGTGGCAGGCACGGCGCTGTGGGCCGTCGATGGCATCAGCACCACGCCGCAGTGTCGGACCGTGACCGTTACGGGAGCCTCGCTCGACGGGGCGCCATCCCGCCCCGTCGTGGCCGGAACCAACCTCTACTTCACCGTCACCACCACCTCCACCGGTGTGGAACTCTGCGTCATCCCTGACTGCACATCCTCCTCGGCACTGGCGGCCACGCTGATCGACATCAACCGCGATCAGGTGGCTGGCTCCCGCACCACGCTCAGTTCCTCCCCCGCCGATCTGATGGCAGTCGGCTCCCGGCTCTATTTCACCGCCGATGGCGGCTCGGCGCAGGGCCGGCGGCTCTGGACCACCACCGGCTCAAGCGCCACCACGCTGCTGGCAGAGGGAACCTCCGCCACCCCATCGCTCGCCCCCACCGGCCTCGTGGTGGCTGGCAGCCGGCTCTATTTCAACGCCGGCACCGGTTCCCAAACGCTTCAGCGGGCCATCCTCTCCGGCAACACGCTCACGAGCGTCGCCGGTGTGGCCAACGATCTCGGCATGGAGGTGCGACTGTCGGTGCTGGCTGACGAGGGAGATGGCACCGTCACCACCGGCGATGGCACGGCAGCCTTCCGCCGCCAGATCCTCCTGCCGGCGGCGGCCCGCCTCAAGGACGCCGCAGGCACGTTCTCCGATGCGGGCGTCAACGCGATGCTGCTGGAGGCGGTGCGGGAGGCGCTGCTGGCCGGGCAGACGAAGCTGACGCTGAAAGTCGATCTGCCGGTCCGCTCCGACGGCCTGACGCAGTCGAACGTGACGCTCTCGATTCCCCAGTCGCTCTCCGGCGGCAGCACCACCGCCGGCGTTCCCAGCCCCACCACTCCCGCTACGACCCGCCTCACAATCACGCCGCAGGCCGACCTGCAAACCGGCGTGCTGATCGACGTCTTCACCGCCACCGGCGCGCTGCTGGCCAAGGGTGTGGCCGCGGTCGACATGCGCCGGTTCGACGCCGGCACCTATTTTCTCAGGGCCTACGCCGCCACATCGGCCGGCCAGGCGGCCAGTCTCGCCGCAGAGCGGGCATTCAAGCTCGACTTCGTGGCCCCCGAGGCCGGCCGCACCCGCGCCATCTACGATGCCTCCGACCGCGATGTGATCCGCGGCGGTGACGGTCAGGATCTGATCATCGGCGGCCCCGATTTCGACAAGCTCTATGGCAACGATGCCAGCGACCGCTTCATCGCCGATGAATTGGAACTGCGCGAGGCGATCACCTCCGAGGTGGCCTCACGGCAGGCGCCCCCCGCCAGCGAATCGGTCGCCACCACCAAGGCGGGCCGACTCGACCGCGAGATCGTGATCGCCGACAAGGGCCTGCGGCTGGCGATAGCCGATGCGGTTGGTATTGCCCGCACTGCCAATCCGCCTACCAATCAGGTTCTTTCGCTGGATGGAACCGGGGCAGGAGTAGTCAAGATCCCCAACAATCCGGCCATCAATCTGACCCGCACGCTCACGCTGGAATGCTGGTTCAAGGCGAATGCCCTGCCGACGAACGCGCAGAGCTGGAGTCCAATTATCAGCAAGACCGACGCCAGCGGCAGCGACGCCTCTAGAAATTTCTCGCTGTGG
>CAISJI010000146.1 GCA_903885565.1 uncultured Planctomycetaceae bacterium | reverse complement strand
CAGGATGCCCCAGTTCACCGGCGCCGCGCACCATTCAACCGGCCGCCTGGAGGGCGACCTCACGGAAGCGACCGGAGGGTCGCCAAGCGAAAACGGGCAGGATGCCCCAGTTCACCGGCGCCGCGCACCATTCGACCGGCCGCCTGGAGGGCGGCCTCACGGATGCGACCGGAGGGTCGCCAAGCGAAAACGGGCAGGAGGCCCGTGTTTCGCGTAAAATCAGTCGCAGCAATCCCCTGCCGCCACTGGCGAGGCCGCCTTGAGGGCGGCGGCTTCCTTGGAGAGCTTGAATTCCGGCCCCGCAGGGAAGTATTGGATGTCGTCCTGCAGGTAGTAGGCGCTGGGGAGGGTCTGGCCACCCACATCGACCTGACAACCGGTCTGGAAGATGCCTGCAGCGGCAGCGACCAGCAGCACCACCCGCCGCACCACGACCGTAGCACTGGTGGCCGTGGTGTTCCCAGAATTGCCGGGCGAAGGAAGGGTTGAATCGCTCATGAGTCTCATCCCTGCGGTGGGTGCCGTGTGATCGCCATCTCTGTGGAACGTCCTGGGAGCAGGCAATTTGGACACGCGGGCCATCGCTGGCCACCCGCCCATGCTCGCCTGCCTGGACACCCTTGGTATCGACCGGCACGACCGGCAAACTTTGAAGAACCGCTACGACCGGCCGATGATTCGCAGCCATAGCTCTGCCAAAACCCCCCAGACTCGCGCCGCGGGGAAATCAAGCCCCAAATCAGCCCTCCAAGCGCCGATCCCCGTCCTCCCCGTGTACAACTCCGGTATGAGGCTTTTTCGTCAGCCGATCTCCCTGTTACCGTCTGCACTGCTGGCCCTCGGCCTGCTGGTGGCGGAAAGTTCCCCGACGTTTGCGCAAGTCGTGCTGGCGCCAGGCATGGGTGGGCCTCGAGGCGGGCTGACGGTGCCGCCGGCGGGAGTGGCCGTGGCTCTGGGGGCGCTGGGCAGCGGCGAGTTTTCTACCGCGCTGGGGATTGCTTCCCAGGAATACCGCGGCGGACTCAAAATGGGCACACAGCGGTGGATCGATTCCATCGCCACAGCCATGGCGGTCGGCGAGTGTCAGTATGAGCTGGGAAACTTCCGTGAGGCCGTGGCGGCTTACGACGAAGCGTTGCTTGTGTCGGCAGGCCATGCCGACTGGTTGCTCTCAGTGCAGTTTCCCGCCCAGGGACCGCAGCCGACGGCCGCTCAGCGCGTAGCGACTTGGGGACGCAGCGCCCGCCGCTCGCAACCGGGCGCCACGGCCGACACGATGTCGATTCGGATGGGAGGGACCGACCCCCAGAAGGTGCTTCAGCAGGGTGGGGTGCTCGCGGCCCCGGTGAACTATCCGGTGCGTCCACAGGAGATCCTCCGCGCGCTGGCCATCAGCCTTTACCGGCGCACGGAAATTCTCGGCCCTCTGGCTGGCGATGGCACCGCTATCACGGAGGCCGCGCAGGCGCTGGCCCGCCGCGCAGCGCCCCCCAACCACTATTCGCAGTCATGGCTCGACATCGCACTCGGCACGGCGCTGTGGTCGCAGGGAAAGTTGGAGCAGGCAGTTCCCCTGCTGGAACGTGGGTTGGTCATGGGGAATCAACTCGACCATGCGCTCACCTCCTGGGGGCTGATTGTGCTGGGGCGGATCGCGCTCGAACGAGACGATGCCAAAGCGGCGGCGGCGCTGTTCGAGGAAGCCACCTACACCGCCGCCGACTACGGCGATTCCCGAGCGCTTGAGGAAGCTTTTCGTCTGGCGTTCATCGCACATCGGGTGGCCGGCTCGCCCGGTGTGCCGGCCTCCATTGCGGGCGGGGCCCGGTGGGCCCGCACCAATCTTCCTGTGCTGGGGGCGGCCTTGATGGCCCGGGAGGCCGAGATTCTGGCCACCAGCGGCAATCCGGCAGGAGCGACTGCGGTGCTTGGCGACATCGACGGCCGCGTGCTGCGGGGAGAGGCCAGCCGCGGCAGATGCGGGGCCGAAGGAGCCTATGCCGCCGCCATGAGCGGCTTGGCCGCAGGCGATACGGCCACCGGCTATAGCGAACTCGACCGGGCGTTGGCGATCGCCAGGCAGCATTCGCCTCGGCTCTTCCAAACCAATCGCCTCGTCGAGATGGTGCTCGCAGGGTCCAACGCCATCACCGACCGGCAGGCCGATGCGCTGTTCCAGCGGCTCTTGGGAGACCCCTCGCCGGGCGATTTTGTCAGCGATCCGCTGCAGACGCTGGCCGTTCTCTCCACCCCCCGAAGCGAGGCCTTTGAGGCGTGGTGTGTGGCCGCCGGTCGGCGCGGCAACGAAGCGGCGCTGGCGGCCTGCGAGGCGCAGACGCGTGCCCGCTGGCTGGCCACCCAATCGCTCGGTGGACGGGCCGTCACGCTGGAGCGGCTGCTGGGCAGCGATCCCGATGCGCTTCCCCGCGAGATGGCAGCCAGCCGCGCAGCCCTGCTGGCCCGTCATCCCGATCTGGCCCGCCTGCTCAACGAAGATGCCCGGCTGCGCACGCCATTGACCGCGGCGCTGCTGGCGAAGGCGGGGCGGCGGGGAGGCGATCAGGCGGGCCCGGAGGCCTCGGGCCCCACGCTCCCCGGCACGATTGAAGATTGGCAGGCGCTCCAGGGAGTGTCGGTGCGGAGGGGGCAGGCGATCTCCCTGCTGGCCGCCGGTCGGGATCCCACCACGCTCTCCTTTCCACCTCTTCGTTCCGCTGCAGACATTCGCCGCCGCCTCGCTCCCCGGCAGTTGATCCTCTCGTTCCACTGGACGGCTACCGGCCTCTATGGGGCGCTCGAATCAACAGACCGGGCGGCCTTCTGGCAGGTGGCACAGCCACAGGCGCTGGCTCGCGAGATCCCACTTTTGTTGCGGGCCTTGGGGCTGCACGATCCGCACGCCTCGATCTCCACCGATCGTCTGCTGCAGGCTGACTGGCGGCCGGCGGCTGAGGCAGTGGAGCGGGTGCTGTTCGGACAGTCGAAAGTCGTGTTGGGAGAGGGAATTGATGAACTGATAATCGTGCCCGATGGGCTGCTGTGGTATCTGCCGTTTGAATTGCTCCCGGTGGGATCGGCCCGGGCAGAGAATGAGGAAGTCCTGGCAGGAGAGCCGCGCCTCCTGCATGAGGCCTGCCGGATCCGCTACTGCCCCACCCGCAGTCTGGCCGTGATGTCGTTTGCGCCCAGCGGCCGGGGTGGTCCGGTCGGCGTTCATACCGGCAGGCAGCAGCGGGGGGAACGCTCAGAGGCGGGGCACGACCCGATCGCCCGCCTGACAGCCGGCCTTGAACGTGCCCTGGTGCTGGGCTCGCAACCCACCGGCGCAGGCCCCAATGCAGTGCCCCCGGTGCTGCCGGCGGCCCTGTGCGATGCGCTTATTGTGCTGGACGAAATCGGCGGCGAGGGACCGACGGGCGGACGGGTTCTGTTGGGCCGCGTTAGCGACAAGCCGGGGGGAGCTCGGGGTGGCCTGACCATCGCCGATTGGCTGGGATCACCTCACAAACGCCCTCAGACGGTGGTGGTGGCGGGGCTCCAGAGTGCCGCGGCAGGAGGCCTCGCCCATCTTCCCGCCCGCCCGGGTGAGGAACTCTTTGTGGCGGCCACCGATCTGCTGGCAGCCGGAGCCCATACGGCACTGGTGAGCCGCTGGCGCACCGGAGGCACAACGGCGTCAGCTCTGATTGAGGAATTTGTCCGCGATCTTCTCGACTCGCCAGAATCGTCAGCCAGCGAGAGCTGGCGAAGAGCGGTGCGTTTGATCTGTGCCGAGGAACCCGATCTGTCGCTCGAGCCCCGCATCAAGCAGGCTCCCAATGCCATCTTGCCGGACGCCCGGCATCCCTTCTTCTGGGCCGGGTACATGGTGGTTGACTGCGGACCGGGCGTCCCACCGGGACCGCTGCCGCCACCGGGAGCGGCCGCTGCCGTTCAGGGGGCGCTTCCCGCCGGCGCGGAGGCACCATGATCGTGGCGATCGTCACCGACCTGGCAATGCCCTGCCTTGCCGCCGTGTCGGGCGGGCCGAGTCAGGACGGCTCTCTGTCTGGCTGGGCTGGCTGGGTGCTGCTGGCCGCGGTCACGTTCGTGGCAGCCGCTGTCAATTCCGTGGCGGGCGGGGGCACCATTCTCACCTTCCCTATTCTGGCCGCCGTTCTCCCCGCCGATCCGGCCCGCCTGGTGACGGCCAATGCCACGAGCACCATCGGCTTGTGGCCGGGGGCTCTCGCCGCGGCCTGGGCCTACCGCGGTGAGCGGACAGACCAACCTCTCTGGGCCCGTTCACTGCTCCTCCCGAGCGCTCTGGGGGCGCTCGGCGGGGCGTTGCTTGTGCTCGTTCTGCCCCACACATTGTTTGATGCTCTGGTGCCGTGGCTCATCCTTTCGGCCGCTACCCTGTTTGCCCTGCAACCGACACTCTCTGCGTGGATGGCCAAACAGACGCTTGGCCCGCCCCTGCGCGAACCCGACGCCACACCTCAGGCCCCCTCTGGGCGCACGGCCTGCCTGGCGTGGGGGATGCAGTTTCTGGTGGCTGTCTACGGTGGGTATTTTGGGGCTGGCATCGGCATCCTGATGCTGGCCGTGCTGGGGAGTCTGGGGCTGGGCAACATCCACAAGGTCAATGCCGTCAAGAATGTGCTCGGCACGGTCATCAACGGGTCGGCGGCCTTGCTGTTTACGCTGCTCTCGATTGCCGGGCGCTGGTGGCCGGACGTCGATGCCACCGTCGGGCTGGGGGGTGGGGCGGTGTCGTGGCCCCATGTCGCAGTGATGGGGGTCAGCGCCGTGCTGGGAGGCTTGGCAGGCTCACATATTGCCCGGCGCCTGCCAGCCGGAGTGGTGCGCCGCGGGGTGGCGGTGATCGGATTCGCTCTGGCCGGCTATTATTTCTTGCCCTAGCCCTCTTCCATCGTCCATGGCACCCCATGATGCTCGTCGAAACTGCCACTCTGACAAAGCGCTACGGCACATTCACAGCCCTTGATGCACTCACGATTTCCGTGCGTGAAGGGGAGGTGTTTGGTCTGCTCGGCCCCAATGGAGCCGGCAAAACCACATTCCTCCGTCTGCTGCTGGGGTTCATCCGGCCCACCTCGGGTCGGGGAAGCGTGGCCGGCTTCGATTGCCTGGAGCAATCGCTCCAGGTTCGCGCCAGCACCGCCTATCTGCCGGGAGAGGCCCGCCTGTTCCGCAGAATGGACGGGGCGGGGGTCCTCGACTTCTTTGCCGGACTGCGTCGCGAGTGCCGCCGCGATCGCGCCCACAACATCGCCCGGCGTCTCGATCTCGATTGCTCGCGGCAGGTGGCCCGCATGAGCACGGGCATGCGGCAGAAACTGGCTCTGGCGGTCGTGCTCGCCACCGAAGCGCCGCTGCTGATTCTCGACGAACCGACCGCCAATCTCGACCCCACGGCTCGCGCCGAGGTGCTCACCTTGGTGCGCGAAGCGCAGGCCGCCGGCCGCACGGTACTGTTTTCTTCACACGTTCTCTCGGAGGTGGAGGAGACGTGCGACCGCGTGGCAATTCTCCGCGCCGGCCGGCTGGTGCACGAGCAGTCGATCGAGCAGTTGCGACGCTCCCATAGAATCACCGCGCGCCTCACCGGCACACTTGGCGATATTCCTGCCGCGCTTCAGCCTCACGTGCGCATAGCCAGCCAGCACAACGGAGTGGTGGTGCTGGAGGCTGCCGATTCACTGGCGCCGCTGCTGGGCTGGCTGGCTACGCTGCCGTTGGCGGAAGTGCGGATTGATCCGGTAGGACTCGATGCCGTGTACGAAGCCCATCACAAGATTCGGTGAAGGAGAACAACGATGTGGAACACGGCCATCTGGAAAAAAACGTGGGGCGATCAGCGCGTTCTTGTGCTGTCGCTGGTGGCGCTGTGGAGCGTTTTTCCCTGGATCTATCTCTGGCTCTCGGCACAGATTCCGATGACGGCCTTTCAGAATGTTCTCCTGCAGGCGATCCCCAAAGACTGGCAGCGTCTCTCGGGGGTGCCATTCGGCGAGGTGGCAACACACGCTGGCCGCATCGCCCTGGCCTTTATCGATCCGGTGATCGTGCTGGCTGCCACCGTTTGGGGCATCACGCGGGGCAGCGACGCGGTGTCGGGACAACTGGAACGCGGCACCCTGGAGATGGTGCTGGCCCAGCCTGTCACGCGGCGGGCGCTCTACGCGACTCAGGCGCTGGCGACAACGTGCGCCGCCCTGCTGTTGTGCGGAGTGCTGCTGGCAGGGGTGTGGACGGCGATTGTGTGGGGCCCCTGGGCCGGGCTCGTCGACCCCTCCCGTTTCATCCCTGCCGTCGGGAACGTCTTTGGGCTGATGGTGTGCATGGCTGGGGTCGCTGCCTGCGTTTCCGCGGCCGACAGCTACCGCTGGAGAACCATCGGGATCCTGTGCGGCTTCTACGTGTTTTCCATCCTGGCCAAACTGGTGGGTCGCCTGAGCGGCCAATTGGGTTGGTGTGGCTATCTGTCGATCTTCAATGCCTATGAACCGCAGCGATTGGTGGGTGATCCCGCCGACAGCTGGCCACTGCTGGCCACCTACGACGGAGTCCTGCTGGGTCTGGGGCTGCTGGCGTATGTGGTGGGCGGAATCATTTTTTCCCGCCGCGATCTGCCTGCTCCGCTGTAGCCCTTGCGGCAGGCCTGGAACCGGGGCGTCAGGCCAGGTTTGGGGGCTGGCAGAGGTTCTCTGGAATCCCGATAGCACGACGGACGCATCTTGGCCCATACTATTGGCGGCGTACCGAGTTGGTGCTGGCGTACCGAGTTGGACCCGACGTCATCTGCCATGGAGGATCGTTGATAATGCGTTTGCCGCGCGTCTCTGCTTTGACACTTCTGCTGGGAGCGTGGATCGCCTGCGCTGGCCGGGAACTCCTCGTCTCTTCCCTGGCAACCGCGGAAGAACCCGCCACCACTGCCCCGGCGGTCAGCGAGACGCCGGGCCTGGACGACCTGGACGCAGCTGTCGACACCAAGCTCTCAGCCAATTCTCTCGATGATTTGGCGCAGGTTCTTGATCTGTGCCGAAGGGCCGTGAATAAGGGGCTTGATGAGGGAGGGCGGAAGTTTGCCGAAGAACTCTACACCGGCACCCTCGTCGATCGGGCGGGCATGGTTGTGGAGGCAGTTTTCGCCAACCAAAACCCCGATCCCCAATGGCCGCGGATGCGTTCCTATGCGCTGCGGGATCTGGGCGAGGCGATCAGCCGTGATCCCGATCTGGGCACCGCCCATCTGATGATCGCCAGACTGGAGGCCCTGCCTGGTGGAAACCGGGCTCGGGCTCTGGCCGCGGCCGAGAAGGCGCTGGAGTTGGTGGGTGATGATCGGCTCATGGCAGCACAGGCCCATGTGATTCGGGGCAATCTGGAGGACGGGAACAGCGAAAAAAGGCTGGCCGATTACGACGCGGCGGTCGAAATGGCTCCCCGTGACAAGGATGTGCGTCGCACCCGTGGGCTGTTCCACCTGCTCAATGACGATGCAGAGAAGGCCGTGATCGACCTTGATGTGGCGATTGAGGAGTCGCCCGACGATGCCTCGCTGCTCGAGGCTCGTGGCATGGCCTCCATGATGGCGAACAAACTCGATGAGGCGCAGCAGGCCTTCGATAAGGCGATCGCGCTCGATCCTGCGGCCACTGGCGCCCTGCTGCAGCGGGCCCGCCTTCTGGCCCTCAAAGGGGACCGCCCCCAGGCCATTGCCGACCTCGAAAAGGCGATTGAACTCTCCCCGGAAGACGCCTTTCCCCTGGTGCTTCGCGCCCGCATTCACCAGCAGGCAGGCGACACACCCCAGGCCATGCAGGACCTCGAGCGGGTGCTGGCCAAAAACCCGGATCAAGCGGCGGCATTGGAGATGCGGGGCCTTCTGGCTGCCGACCGTAACGACTACCCTGCCGCCATTGCCGACTTCCGTCGGCTGGTGCGGCTCAACGGGGATGATCCAGTATTGCTGGGCCAGTTGGGGCTGCTCTATCTGGCGGCCAAGCAACCCCGCGAGGCGATCCGCCGGTTCACGCGGGCACTTGAATTAGACGACAGCCAGTTTCTCAGCCGGCGTGGCCGGAGCGATGCGGAGATTTCCATCGGCGAACATACCGGTGCGATCCGCGATCTCGAGAAAGCGCTCTCCCTCGAACCTGACAACGAAGGGGTGCTCAACAACCTCGCTTGGCTGCTGGCCACTTCTCCGGACGACGCTCTGCGGGACGGTCCACGGGCGATCGAGATTGCCGCCAAAGCCTGCGAGAAAACGGAGTGGAAACAGGCCCACATCATCAGCACGCTCGCCGCTGGCTACGCCGAGACGGGGAATTTCGACCAGGCCAAGAAATACAGCCGGCAGGCAGTGGACACCGGCGACAGCCCGCCCGACGTGAAGCAGCAGTTGGAGAATGAACTGGCCAGCTACGAAACAGGCAAGCCCTGGCGTGAACGCCAACTCATGGACGACGCCGTCATTGACGATGCCGCATGGCCTGCTGAGCCGGGTGAAAAGCCTGCCGCAGAACCGGCACAGGAAAAGCAGCGACAGCCCGCAGCGCATACTCCGCGGCGACCTTTCGACTGATCCTCTGCGGTTCGACGCTCAGCGCACCGGTCTGCGCTGTGGCTGCCGGGCCGCTGCCGTCAGCAGATCATGCCGGACGGCCGCGGTTCGCGCCGCAGTGGGGTTTCCCGCCCGCTGCCAGGCTCGCACCGCGAGATTTTGGGAGCGGGCTGCCAGATCAAGGCGGCGATCGGTTTCCGCGCGGGTGGCCAGCGACTCGGCCGTTTCCGCCAGTTGCGTTGCCTTCATGGCGTTGAGGGCCCGGAGCGGGATTTGAGTCAGGGAGCGGAGTTCCACCTCCAGGGCATCAAACTCATAGAAGGCCGACGCCCTCTTCACGGCCAGCGTCACGGTTTCGGCACTCCCCACCGCCGCTCCCAACCGGCGTCCCTCATCCAGCAGGAGCCACCGCAGGGCCGGGTCTGTCTCCTCCGTGGCTGCGGCCATGAGAATTTCGACAGCCAGACGAGCCCCCACAGCGGTGTCGGTGTGCGACAGTGCTGTGCCAAACCGTTTTTGCAGTGCTTCTCTGGCATCAATCAGAGCCCGCTTGGATGGCGGCCTGCCGAGGGCGCTGGCTGACTCCAGCGACCGCATGCTCGGTCTGGCTGGGAGCGCGCCTACCGAGGAATCATCGGCAGCGATGGTGGCTGGAGAGCCGCTGTGTGCCACCGCCAGCCACACCGCACAGCCGCGCAACAGTGATCTGGCCGAGCGATCGACAATCGATTGCCTGAGCTTCCGCCTGCAGTTCACTCCACTTGCTCCTGCTTGCGGTCAGTGGAAAAATTTTCCCGCCCCGCATTCCACCGCCATACCGTCAGAAGGCTTCCCAACCCTTGGCACACGCCAGCGATCGGTCGCGGAGCGATGACTACCGCCCCGGGAAGAAGTGGGACGTATTCTGGAAGGTTGCAGAGTGGCCGGTGGCGCGAATATTCGATTCTCTGAACTGCTGGTTCTGGATCGCCCGCACCTTCCCGCCCAGCCCGCTGATCTGGCGGCTCTGGTTGATCTGCTGGATGCCCTGGCGTTCCAATTCCAACCTGGGCAGCACCGTATTTTGATAGGCATCGAGCGAGGCCGACGGCGAGGCGACACCAGCGGCCTGATTGGCGGCGGCAAACCCCATGGCCGTATACGGACTCAGCACCGGCTTCTTGTAGATTCCCGAGAATGGCGGGGCATTCGAACCTTGGGCGAACGCCGTTGTCGACAGCAGAACGCAGATTCCGAAGCCCGCCAAGGCGTTGCGGACGTGACCAGTCAACGGTGCCATGCTCAACGACTCCAAGAGGTCTTTCGAACCAACCGCTATGAACCGTACCACAAGTATACCCGACAGAACCGACTCCAGCCCGATCCCCCTCACTGCGGAATCCCATACCCAGCGATGACCTGATCCATGAGGGCCTTCACACAGGCCTTGGCGACCGGCTTGTCGTGAATCCAGGCGGCGAAGCTTTCTCCGTGGGCGGCGTAGAGATCACGCAGCCAGACCGGGGCATCGGTCAGCAGCCAAGCCCTAAACAGCAGCCAGCGGGGGTCTTCTGCACCGTAGACCTCGCGAGCAACCCAGCACAAGCCGCCCTGATTGGCGAAGAATCCGGCCGGGAAACGGTTCATTGTCTGCACCGTCTGTGCGGTGATCAGGCCAAAGCCCATGATCCGCTCGAACGGGCCGGTGACCTTGGAGATGATGCTCTCGAAGGCAACCCACTGATCCTGGGCGATGAACACCCTGTCCCCGGGCATGATTTGATAGTTGGTGGCGGTGGAACCACCCTTCATGATCGACTCTATGTCGACCGGCAGAACCTGATCGCAACCGACGCCAGCGGGAGCAGGGCGGGCGATCCAGATGTCCTTGCTCGACAGCTTCGAAAGACCGTTGATCTGGGCGATGGCGTCCAGCACGGTTTCATTTCCCGTGATGGGAAACCGGCTCATATTGTCGCCGAAGCCAGCACCCTCTGTGATGACGTAATAGACCTTCGAGTTGTAGCTGAACACATCCACCGAAACCAGCGGCGCATCGAGGTATTTCGACAGCTGCGCCTCAATCGCCTCCTTTGCCTGTTCCAGCGTCAGGCCAGTGACACGCACTGAGCCGTAGGTGCCCAGATTGACCTCGCCGCTGGGATTGTCGAGGTGTTCTCCGGCGACTTGCTGCTGTCCGGCGGCCTGCGCCAGCGTCAACGACACCTGCGGTTCGCGGAGAACGCGTTTGAGATGCCGAAACACGCTGTCCTGGGCCTCATCCAGCGATCTGCCTCCGACGAGCACCTTGCCATAGGAAGGCCCCAGATCGAGCATCCCGCCCGGCTCCACGACAAAGAGACCGTTGATGGGCTGTTCGAGCAGCGTTCCTTCGACGATCACCTGCAGGGAGTCGAACGATTGGATGCGGAAGGGGGGCTTCGGCACGATCCGCAACGCATCGATGAGGAGGATGTCTGGGGGCTCGATCACATAGGGCGGGAGGGAGATTTTTGCCAGCTCCTTGGCGGGCATCAGGGAGGGGTCCCCGGGGCATTTCGCGTCCACCATCACCTGCTGTGTGGTCTGGCGCTGGGGCCGGCCGTAAATCTGGCAGCCGGTGTTTGCCGCGAGCCCTGCTGCCAGGAGGAGCAACAGACCACCACGACCCCGCCACAAGATCGGAAAAAATTGGTTTTTCATGGTTTTTCCCAGCGCTTCCCACCAGCCGGCCGCGTCAACGGCACAATCCGCACAACCGATACAGTCGAGTCAATCGTTGTTATCGGCGGTTGGGGTCGGCAAACTTTGCCGAGAATGCCAACTGGGCGACTCGCCGCGCTGCGGCGACAGCCGCCAGCCCCGGTTCACCGCTGCTGAATGCGTCGGTTGTCGCGCCAGAAAACGCTCGCCTGCCCCCCGACGGAGGTGTGTCCGACGGTTGCCTGAGTGAAAATGGGCCCTGTGGGGATTTTTTGGAAGTCCTCAGGGCCTCGGCGGCCCACTTTTTCGCCTCGCCCCTACAGCGTCGGTTACACTCTCATGGATAGCAGGCTGTGGATTGAGTGACCCGCCGCCGGATGCGGAGGTGGGCGACCTAGAAAGCGCCAGCCAGACCCTCGGCCAGGACGCTTTCTGCGGTCGATCGAGTCGGCTATCTTCGCTCCAGAGGGTCACGAAGGACTTTCCACCGACTGCTAGAGAAAAGCTGCGATCCCCCGAACACAATCCCTACACACGATCTCTCCGCAAGCGTCTGCCCCCCCCACCCGATCGCCTTGAGAAAGAAGTCCATGCGCTGAAGCAGGCTTGGGCCTGTGCGGGCATTCGGGGTTCTGGGGGGTTCCGGGAATCCGAGGCCAGTCACAACCGACATGACCACTCCTCCGCCACCACCCACCCTCATGCGGATTCCCCTCTGGCAAAACCGGGCCGCGCGGCTGTTGGTTGTCCATGCAGCATTATTCGGCGTTGCCTATTTTCTCGCTTTCTTCATCCGCGCCGACTTTATTTTCTATCCCCGCTGGTTTGCGGCATTTCTCACCACCGTCAGCGGCGTGGTGCTCTTAAAGCTGTTTCTCTTTTCTTGGTCGGGGCAATTCCGGGAGTCGTGGAGCCGGCTGTCTTTCAGCGACCTGATGAGCCTCGTCTCGGCAGCGACTGTGGCAGGGTTGTCGCTGACTTTTGTCGACAGTCTGCTTATCTCCACCGGGATCCTGCCGGGCATCCCGCGGGTCCCACGCAGTGTCTTTCTCATCGACTGGGCCACCACCATCCTGCTCATCGGTGGCTTGCGGGCCCTGTGGCGGGGGATTCGGGAGGACCTGCGCCCCCTGCTCCATCAGGAAAAGAGCCGGATCGCGTTGATCGTGGGGGCCAATCACACCGGCGAACTGCTGGCCCGCAACCTGCAGGCCAATGCCCGCAATCCCCACTTGGTGATTGGATTCCTCGACGAAAACTCCCTCCTCCACGGCACATCCCTCTCCGGGATTGAAGTGATTGGAGGGATCGAACGCGCCGGGGAATATGTGTCGCAGCGGCGGGTCGACAGCGTCATCGTTCAATCGGGCACACTCTCGGGCAAGGCCCTGCGAAAGCTGCTGGCCGATTGCGCCGCCAGCGGCGCCGCGGTCAAGGTCATCCCCGCCATCGATGAACTGATGGAGGGAAATCAGGCCGATGCCGCGCTCACAAAGCTGCGTTCGGTGGAGATCAAGGACCTCCTCCGCCGTGAACCGGTGGAACTCGACGACGGCGCCATTCTCTCGCTGGTGGAGGGGCGCACGGTGCTCGTGACCGGAGCCGGGGGTTCGATTGGCTCTGAAATCTGCCGTCAGGTGCTCCGCTTCAGGCCGCGGAGGCTCCTGCTGGTTGAGCAGGCAGAAAATGCACTGTTCCTCCTCGAACAGGAATTTTCCCGCCTCAAGCCCCTGCCGCCGTTTGAGCCCCTGGTGGCTGACATCACGGACGAAAGCCGGATGGAGCAGATCATCGGCGACACCAAACCCGATGTGATCTTCCATGCGGCAGCACACAAACATGTGCCCATGATGGAGTGGAATCCGCAGGAGGCGATCAAGAACAACTGCTTTGGGACACGCACCCTGGCTCGCCTTGCAGACAAGCATGGCGTGGGCAAGTTTGTGGCCATCTCCACGGATAAGGCCGTGAATCCGACGAGCGTGATGGGCTGCTCAAAATTGATCGCAGAGCGGTATGTGCAGGCACTCTCCCGAACGTCCAAGACCACCTTCATTGTGGTGCGGTTCGGGAATGTGCTCGGGAGCAATGGAAGCGTCGTTCCGACGTTTCAGGAACAGATCCGCCGCGGCGGCCCGATCACCATCACCCATCCGCAAATCGAGCGGTTTTTCATGATGATTCCGGAAGCATCGCAGCTGGTGCTTCAGGCGGCCACCATGGGCTCTGGCGGCGAAATTTTTGTTCTCGACATGGGCGTGAGCGTCAAAATCGTCGATCTGGCCAGAGACCTCATCAGCCTGTCGGGCCTGGAAACAGACGACATCGAAATCGTCTACACCGGGCTGCGTCCCGGAGAGAAGCTCTTTGAGGAACTCTATTTTGATGACGAGAAGCGGGTTCAGACTGTTCATCCCAAGGTGTTCTGTGCCCTGCATCGCCCTGCCGATTTGCCCCAAGTCGAATCGATGCTAGACGAACTCCGCGTGGTTCTCGACAGAGGGCCGGCCGCCGTACGGGAGCGGCTGCGGGAACTTGTTCCCGAGTTTGGCTGTGAAACCACACATACACCAGTCGCCGTCATACCTGCCCCAGCACCTCTCCCTGCCGTGGCTCGATCAGGACCTTAGCGCATACCCGAGACCGGAGCGGCGGTTGAAACCTGCCGCCCGCCCAACTGAAAAAAAATGGTAGTCCGCTTGTAGGGCGGCCTTGGGGGAGGCCCCGCTGCCAGTCCAGCCCCCACCCATTCCCCGTCCACGTAGCAGGATCAGCGGTTCATGAAGCTAGAGATTCGCGGCGTTACCGATGCAGTTGCCGACGGATTCCGCGTCCCTTTCGTGCGGCCATCACTTCCAACCTTCGAGGCACTCCAACCGTGCTACGAGGAGATCATCCGATCTGGTCGACTGACGAAGGGAAAGTATCTGCTGGCACTCGAAGAGGCAGTGGCCCGCCGGCTGGGGGTGCGCCATGCAGTCGCCGTGAGCAGTTGCACGGTCGGCTTGATGCTGGTCTATAAGGGACTCGACCTGACCGCGGGCCGCTGCCGCAGCCGCCGCAGTGCCATGCAGAGCTGCCCGGCAGCTGTGATGGAGCCGCTCTCCAGATTTGGTGTGGTGCGATCGGGAGGCGTCAACGAACCTCTGGGGGAGGTGATCGTCCCCAGCTTCACATTCCTGGCTGGCCCTGCCGCGATTGTTTGGAACAACCTGCGGCCGGTGTTCGTCGATGTCGATCCGCACACCACCAATGTGATCCCGCAGGCGGTGGCGGCGGCCATCACTCCCCGCACCGTGGCCATCTCGGCCTGCCATAATTTCGGCAATCCCTGCGATGTGTCCGCGCTTCAGGCCATTGCCGCCGAACACGGCCTGCCATTGGTGATTGACGCCGCCCATGGCTTTGGTGCCGCCGTGATGGGGAAGCCGGTGGGAACGGGAGCCATGGCCCAGGTTTTCAGCCTCTCGCCCACAAAACTGCTCGTGGCTGGAGAGGGGGGAATCATCGCCACCGATTGCGACTGCCTGGCCCACTTCGTGCGACTGGGGCGCGAGTACGGCAACGACGGGTCGTACAACGCTTTGTTTGCAGGCCTCAATGGCAGAATGCCCGAACTCTGCGCTGCCACGGCGCTGATGGGGCTTGAAAACCTCGATTCGGTAGCCTCCAGACGCCGGTCGATCGCTGCGCTCTACCGGCGGGAACTCGGCGGGTTGCCCGGCATCGGCTTCATAGCGGAGCTTCCCGGCGCGGAGCCGAGCTACAAAGACTTTTCCATCACGATCGATCCGGCGCGATTTGGCATGTCGCGAGACGCCGTCCGCAGGGCCCTTGTCTCGCGGGGCATAGAAACCCGCACCTACTACGACCCTCCCTGCCATCGTCAACTGGCCTTCGAACACTATCACGACCGTCACCGGTCTCTCCCGGCCACGGAACTGCTGGCCGCCAAAAGCCTTTCCCTCCCCATCGGAGCCCACGTCACTGACGCGGTGGTGGCAGAGGTGAGCGAAGCCATCATCACTGCCAAGCAGGAGGCTTAGACGGCGAAAGCAGAAGCCAAAACGCCTTCCTGCACAGGCATTGATTCCGTCGCCCCGAACACTTTCCCATGCTGGCCCGAAGGCCTTGTCGTTATTTGCCGTGCTTTTTTGCCAGCACACTCCCCCGTCTCCCTCATGGCTCCCATGCTTTTCTGGATATTCTGGTGCCTTGCGGCCTTCGCCGGCTCTGCGACCCTGACCGGACAACTCGTTACCTGGACGCGGTCGCGGGGCCTGCTCGACATCCCCAATGACCGGAGCAGCCACACACGCCCCACCCCTCGTGGCGGCGGTCTGGCGATCGTGGCGGTGATGATGCTGGCAGCCCTGCTGACCTGCGGCCTCTATCGCCAATCGGCTGGCATCATCGCGGCGGTCGCGTTGCCGGCAGCAGCGATCGCAGCCGTGAGTTGGCTTGACGATGTGAAGCCGGTGCGGAACCGCACTCGTTTCGGGATCCATCTTATTGCCGCGATCGCGGCGACATCGCTGCTGGGCCCGTTACCAGCAGTCCAACTGGGTTCGTTTGGCAGCCTTGATTTCGGGGCTGCCGCCTGGCCGCTGACGATCCTTTGGATCGTCGGTCTCACCAACGCCTTCAATTTCATGGACGGCATTGACGGTATCGCCGGAATCACAGCTGCCGCGGCTGGGTGTGGTCTGGCAGCAGCGGCAGCGGCAGCGGGAGCCGCCCCGACAGGGGCGCTGGCAGCGGCGCTGGCCGGCGCTGCACTGGGATTTCTGGCCTACAACTGGCAGCCGGCCAAGATCTTTATGGGAGACGTGGGAAGCGCATTTTGCGGCTTCATGCTGGCGGTTATGCCGCTGGCTGCTCCGGCGGGCCTGCGCGAAAAGCTTGTCCCGGTTGTGGTGGCGGTGCTGTGGCCCTTTCTGCTCGACACAAGCTTTACCCTGCTGCGGCGGGCCATCAATCGCGAGAACATCTTTCAGGCGCATCGCACCCATCTCTACCAGCGGCTCACCGTGGCCGGTTGGTCGCATCGCTCCGTGGCGCGCCTCTATGGCATGCTGTCTTCGGTGACGGCCGCTTTGGCGGCCGGGCCATTCATCGATCCAGAGTGTCGGCTCGCGGCCGACAATGCCCTGCTCGCGACGCTCCTGGTGGGAGCAGGAGGCCTGGCTGCCTGTGTGTTTCTGGCGGAAAAGGGGCAGTCGCTCCGCACCGAGGAACATGCGTCGTGACCGGAGGCTTCTACGACCACGCCGTGAAGCGTTTCATCGATACCGCAGCGGCGGCATGCCTGCTGCTGCTGCTGCTGCCCCTGATGGTGGCGGTCGGGCTGACGGTCGTGTGCGTGCTGGGATCGCCCGCCATCTATTTCGACACTCGCGCCGGACGGGACGGCCGGAGAATCGTGATTGGAAAATTCAGGTCGATGAGCCTGGCCTGCGGCCCGGACGGACAACCACTTCCCGATGCCGATCGACTCGGGCCGTTTGGCCGCTGGCTGCGTCGTTCCAGCCTGGATGAGCTGCCCCAACTGGTGAGCGTGCTGGTGGGCGATATGAGCCTGGTGGGACCGCGACCATTGCCGCTGCGGTACACCCAGCGGTATTCGCCGCGGCAGGCCACCCGCCTGCAGGTGCGACCTGGCCTGACAGGATGGGCCCAGATTCACGGGCGCAACGGCCTGGATTGGCCCGCTCGGCTGGAATTGGACGCCCGTTACGTGGAAATGCTCGGCACGTGGTACGCTCCAATAGTTGATGTGTGGATTCTTGTAGTCACCTTTTTTCAGGTCGCCTGGCAGGGTCTCACGGGGCGGGGAGTGACTGCTCCCGGCGCGGCGACGATGCGGGAGTTCTTGCCATGAATGAGTCTCTTTTGCCGGTGGTGCGAAAGGCGATCCTCACGGTGCTGCACGACACGGGCAGATCCGCCCAAGCCGTGGAATCAGGACATCTGCTTTCCACCGACATCGGTCTCGACTCACTCGATCTGGCCCAGACCATCGTGCTGCTGGAGCGGGAGTTGGCCTGCGATCCGTTTCGTTCTGCCGGCTCAAGCCCGACCCTGCGGATGCGCACCGTGGGGGATCTTGTGACGCTCTACGAAGCGGCCCTCTCCGCGGCGACGTTGCCGCCAGCGCTCGACCATTGAAAAACAATATCCTCATTCCAACTCCCCCTTTCCCTTCTCGACCACGCCACTCAATACGATGTCTTCCTCTGCCACTGATTTTCTTTCCCGGCTGACCGATGTGCCGGTGGCAAACAGACTTGCCGCCGCCATTGACCTCATGGCGCAGGCGTTTCCCGAGCGCACCGCGATTGTTGAACAGGCCGGCAGCGCTCAGCGGCGCGGCATCAGCTACGGAGTGCTCGCAGCGAACGTGAAGGCTGTCGAGCAGCAACTGGTGGACCAGCGTCCCAGGGGTGTCGTGGCACGCCAGCGGGAGATTGATGCGCTGGTGGCGACAGTGGCCGCCTGTGGGCGTCAGCAGGTGCCGCTCGCCGTGGTGGCAGACGATGCCAGAGATTTGGTGGGGGCCCTGCACGACTGGGCCGTGCTGGGCGACGGGCTCCAACTGTCAGTCGGCACAACCGGGATCGGATCGCAGGCGGGCCCCCGTCGCGAGGACGCCTTTGACTCCGCTTCGGCGCAGGTCGTCGTCGCCACCTCGGGAACCAGCGGCCCGCCGAAACTCGTGGAGCACTCGTGGGATTCCCTGCTGGCTGCCGCCCGTCTTTCGGAACAGTGGCGTGGTCTGGGCTGGTTGATGGTCTACGATGCGACGCGCTGGGCAGGCACTCAGGTCTGGCTGCAGGCGCTCCTCACAGCCGGCACGCTGGTAGTGCCGGCGTCGCGAGCGCCCGATTGTGTGGCGCGGGCAATCGTGGAGGAAGATGTCTCGATCCTGCCGGCCACCCCCACGCTGCTGCGGCGGTTGCTGACCTCTGCCGAGAGCGGATTGCTTTCAAAAATGAAACTCGCCCGGATCACGCTGGGGGGCGAGGCTGCCGATGCGCAGCTGCTTGCCAAAACGCATGCCGCCTTCCCCGGCGTGAAGGTCACGCATGTCTATGCCACCACCGAGTTGGGAGAGGTGTTTCGCGTGGTGGATGGTCGGGCCGGTTTTCCTGCCGAATGGCTCGGAAAAACGCTCCCCGGTGGCGTACGACTGACCACTCGCCGCGACGGGGAACTGCTCGTCCAACTTTCGCGCGACACTGCCGAGGTGGCCACCGGCGACCTGGTGGAACGGCGTGATGACCGCTGCGAATTCACCGGCCGCCGCAGCGACGTCATTGTTGTCGGCGGGGCCAAGGTCTATCCCCGGCGGGTCGAGGAGATCCTGCGCGGTGTGTCCGGAATTGCCGATGCGCGGGTCTATGGGCTGCCCAGCGCCATCACCGGGGAACTGGTCGCTGCGCAGATCGTACTGGCAGATCCACTGCCTGCCGAGGCTACGCCGGAAAGCATCCGGGCCGCGGCCCTCACCACCTGCCGCACCGCCCTCGAACCCCACAGCACCCCGCGGCTGCTCGATTTCGTGAAGCATCTCATGGTGAACACCTCCGGCAAGATCCCCCGCCACTCGAGCCGGTTGTGAACGGCCCACCTGCCGTCTCCGCACCGACGCATTCCGCCGGCGATCGCCTTTCGAACAGCACCCCTCCCCCCGCCCCGATGCTCCAGATTCTTTTTGAATTGCGAGAACCCTGATGGCAGCGGCCACAACAATTGTCTCGGGAGGTTCTCGGGGGCTGGGACTGGCGCTCGTCGAACGGCTGTTGGCACGGGGCGATAACGTCGCCACGTTTTCCCGATCTGGTTCAGCGCGTCTGAAACAGCTTCAGGCGGACCACGCGACGCGTCTTCATGCCGAGATTGCCGACGCAGCCAACAGTACACAACTGCAGCGGTTCGTCGCGGCAACAGTCGGCAGATTCGGCAGGATTGATCACTGTGTCGCCAATGCGGCAGTGGCCCACGATGGCGTGCTCGCGACCCTGAGTGACGCCGCAATCGACGACATGCTGGCGATCAACCTCAAGGGTTCGATTGTGCTGGTGCGGGAGTGCGTGCGTCAGATGCTCCTCCAGCCCGGACCGAGTGCCCCCACGGCCGTTGGCGCGGAGGCCACTCAAGAGGCCGCGCAAGAGGCCACCAGAGGGAGCCTGCCGGGGGGCAGCGTCAGTTCGATCGTGGTGGTGTCGAGCGTGGTCGCCATGCGGGGCAGTCCTGGGCTGGCGGTGTATGCCGCCACCAAGGCGGGCCTGGAGGGATTCGCCCGCAGCCTGGCCCGGGAACTCGGCCCCCGCGGCATCCGGGTGAATGCGATCGCCCCCGGCTTCCTGGAAACAGATCTGTCCGCGGCACTCTCCCCCACCGACCGAACCCGGATTGTCCGGCGGACGCCACTGGGGCGTCTGGGAGCCGCTGCCGATGTGACGGGGGCGATTCTCTTTCTGACCGGCCCGCAGGCCGCCTTCATGACCGGCCAAACACTCACAATCGACGGAGGCGGTTCGAGCTGAGCGCGAAAAAACGCCCCCTTTCCGGGGTGCGCTGCGGGAATTCCTCCTCCCATGCGGTACCATCAATGGTGTTGCGTTTCGGGGCCATCGCGCCGTCCTCCGCCCCCACCGTTCCCACATGCAAGCTCCATGACACTCCCGGAATCGGTCCGTCGCGTTGTGGTGGTCGGCGCCGGAGGGTTCGCCCGCGAGGTGGTGCAATGGGCCCATGCTGCCTGGCCTGATGCGGCACGACGCTTGGGGGGATTCCTTTCCGCAGACCCCCGGGCGCTCGATGCTCATGCCAACGATCTGCCGATACTCGGCAATCCAGCAGACTTCATCCCCGCCCCGGGAGACAGATTTCTGCTGGCGATCGGCATTCCGGAGGTGCGTCGCCGCGTCGCCGAGCAACTCCTCGAGCGACATGCCATGTTTATCAGTCTCATTCATCCGACGGCGATCGTCGCACGCACTGCCGTCATCGGAGACGGCTCGATTCTCTGCCCACACAGCATCGTGAGCGATGCCGCCCGGCTGGGGCGCTGTGTGCTGATGAACTATCACACTTCCATCGGGCACGATGGCAGCGTGGGGGATTACGCAGTTCTTTCCCCATACGCCACGCTGGGGGGGAATGCCCATGTGGCCGATGACGTTTTTCTGGGAATGCATGCTTCGGTCGGCCCAGGGAGAACGATGGGCTCGCGGAGCAAACTGAGCGCCAATTCCTGTGCCCTGACAGATGTTCCGGGAGATTCCCTGGTGTTTGGCGTTCCGGGCCGCATTCAGCCGCTGGTCCGTCTGGATGGTTCGTCGTGACGCAACGGCCCCTTCCAGTCTTCCCGCGGTGAGTGTCCACCCCAAGCCTCATGAAAAAAATCGTCGCCTACGTCGATCTGCGATACACGCTGCGACAGCCTACGGGCGTCGACAAGCACATCGCCCGCATGCTCCATGGGCTGCAAGCCACGCCGGGATGTGATGTCAGTGTTCTGGCCAGCCGCGATCAGCTTCCGGAATCTGGGAAGATTCCCGCGGGCAGTTCCCTGGCCTCGCTTCCCTGTCACAGACTGCCGCTGTCCAACCGCGAAGCACGGATGCTGTGGGCCGTGAGCCCCTGGCCAGCGGCCGATCGGTTTTGTCCAGGTGCCGACTGGCTCTATTCCCCTCAGGAACTGTGGTGTCCGGCCACCCACCTGCGCACTGCGGCCACGGTGCATGGAGTCACCTACTTCGAACCAGAACTGCCCGGCTACAACAGTCCGTGGGCCATCTTTGAGCGGGCTCGCGCCGACTGGTTTTATCGCCAGATCTGCCGCCATGCGGATCGGGTGCTGAGCGTGTCCCGCTATGTGGAACGATTTCTGGTGGAGCGGTTTGGGCTTCCGGAAAATCGCTCTGTGGTCGTCGGCAATGGAGTCGACGCCTGTTTTTTTGCGGCCGGTTGTCGGCCTTCTGTCCCCTGCGATGAAGACAGGGTTCTTGTGGTTGGTGGTTTGAATGATTGGGATGGGGCGAGGTATGTGCTGGATGTGGCCAGGGCACTGCTGGCCGCGCGTTCTCCTCTGCAGATCGATGTCGCCGGCACCTTTGACGATGCCCGGTATGTCCGGCAGGCGGACGCCCTGCCCAACGTGCGCCGGCTGGGGTATGTCGATGCGTCAGTGCTGGCCGCCATGATGCCGCACTATCTGGCGCTGCTCTATCTGCCCGCTATCGAGTCGTTCGGCATGGTGGCGCTGGAGGCAATGGCGGCAGGCCTCCCGGTCGTGGCCTGCAGGCTGACGGCCGTCCCGGAAACAGCCGCAGATGCGGCGGCCTATGTTGATGCCAGTCAGGCCGGCGAAATTGTAGATGTGCTCCATCAGCTCCGCAGAGACTCGGCCTCTCGGCAATCATGGATCGCCAAGGGGCGAAGTCGAGCTGAGGCGTTCACTTGGGATGCGTGTGTGAACCGATTGGCAGCCACGTTGTTGGCATGATATGAGCAGAATTCCCCCAGCCCGCCGCATCGTTTTCTGGCAGCCCATCGCCAGCCCCCATCAGGAGGCGTTTCTGGAGGCTGTCGCCGCACGTTTCTCTGGCGAGGTGATTCTGGGCTATGAGGACTGGCTGCCCGCCAGCCGACGGCAGCAGGGCTGGCCGGCGTGCCGGTTTGAACGCGTGACGGCGGTCGATATCAGTGATCCGCAAAACTGGGCCCGTCTGGCTGGCTATAGCACCGCCACCGACGTCCATGTGTTCACCGGCTTTTTCTCCCATCCCCTGGTCTGGCGAGGTTTTTTCCAACTCCAACGCTCAGCGGCCCGGCTGGCCATCTTCTCGGAGGCGCCGGAGCAGCCCTGGTGGAACGGCTGGATCAAGCGGCTGCGTGGGCGGGCCTTGGCAACCCGCTGGCAGAACCGGTTTTTCTGCGTGCTGGCGTGCGGGGAGATGGGCTGCAGGTTCTTTACACAGAGCGGCTTTTCACCTCACAAAGTCCTTCCCTTCGGCTATTTCCTGGCCGATCAGTCCCCGCCGCTTGAGTCCCAAGGGCAGAGGGCCCCGCCTTCGCGAGCGCCGGCACAGGGCTCGGCGCATCAGCCACCGTTGGAGCAGACGACGTCCGGCCGAGTGCGTTTCATCTATGCGGGGCAGTTTGTGCCGCGCAAAGGGATCGACATTCTGATGCGGGCAATCGCGACCATCGGGAGCGGCGAGTGGCACCTGGATGCCTATGGGGATGGGCCCCTGAGAACCAGCCTTGAAACGCTGCTCGAGCAACCGCGGATGCGTGAGCGGATCCGCCTGCACGGCGTGGTGCCCAATCATGACTTGCCGCCGCTGCTGGCCCGTGCCGACTGGACTCTTCTGCCGAGCCGCTTCGATGGATGGGGGCTTCTTGTGAATGAATCGCTCGCCGTGGGCACGCCCGTTATCTGCACCGATCGCTGTGGCGCGAACTGTCTGGTGCAAGACGATCAGATGGGAAGGGTGGTTCAGGCAGGATCGGTGGCCTCTCTGGCAGCCGCGCTCGAAAGCGCCATTGGTGGCGGGCCAGTGCAGACCGTCAGAAGAACCCAGCTCGCCGCGACTGCCGCCTCTTTCTCCGCGTCGCGGGCTGCCGAATTCTTTCTGGCCACCGTTGCTGGCGGCCCGGATGCCACCCGTGTCAGAATGCAACAATGGCTGCTGTGAAACCCGACTCGGGGCCGCCCCCGTGGAACGTCTGTCTCACCCATCACCATGCCTACGGTGGCCTGCACCGCTGCGTGAACGACTTCTCGCGCGCGTTGTCGGCTCCGATTCTGTCCTTCGATGAAGGGGGGCTGGGCCATTCCCCTCAAGCCGTCGGCGAGCCGCCCGCCGGCCCAGGCATCCATACAATTCCCTGCCGGGGGGGCCTGTTCCTCCGGGGTGCCCACCATGTGTCGCGCCGGGCAGCGGCCGCAGCCGAAGCCCTGACACAACACGCCCCCTGGCTGGTCTGTCATTCTCTCTTCCGCGCACACAACACCTGGGTCGAGGGCTGGTCTGGGCGCCACCGCCGCCCCTACTGGGCAGTTCCTCATGGCTGTCTCGATCCGTGGGGGCTCAAGCAGCGGGCGCTCGTGAAGCGGCTCTGGCTCTCGTGGGTGGGAACCTCCTATTTGCAGCATGCCAGCCGAGTCATTTTTGCCACGACAAGGGAACGTGAAAAAGCTGCTCGATGGGTGTCTCAACGGCAGTCGGTCGTGATCCCCTGGCCGGTCACCCTTCCGGACGAGGGGGGGCGGGACAGGGCGCGGCAGCAGTGGCGACAGCGGCTCTCCCTTCCCGCAGATGCCCGGGTGCTCCTCTTTGTGGGCAGACTTCACTCCATGAAAAGACCGCGGGAAACCATCGAGGCATTCTGCCGGGCGATGCCGCAGCGCACGCATCTGGTCATGGTCGGAATGGACGGCAATCTCTCCCGGGAAGGGGTCGCCGCCAGCGTGCCTGAGGCAGTTGCGGGCCGGGTGCATCTCGTCGGCCCACTCCACGGAAATGCTTTGACCGAGGCCTACCTCGGCTCAGACGGATTTGTGTCGCTCTCCTTCCGCGAAAACTTCGGCTACAGCACAGCAGATGCTCTGGCCAGCGGAATTCCGGTCATTCTTTCTCCGGGAAACGATCTTGGACCGGACGTCGAGATGGTAGACTGTGGTTGGCTGTTGCCGAACGACTCGCGCGAAGCGGCAGTGGAGGCAATGAGCGGGTTTGACCGATCGTCCGAACCGCGGCTTCGCGCCATGGGCAGGGCGGGCAGGATGTGGGCGAGCGACACCCTCTCCCGCGAACGTTTTGAGATGTCGCTGCGACATCTTCCCTCGGCCTGAATGGGCGGCACACCACCACGACTCTTCCGATGCATACCTACACCGACCCTTTCCATCAGGCACTCATGCCTGAGATCGGCCCAGGGTTTGGGCAACCCGCTGGGGTGGCTCGCGGGCTGCCGAAAACGAAGGCTATCCGGGGTCTTTCGCCACAGCGAATCTGCTATCAGGCCCTGCTCATCATTGGGCTGTTGTTCATCAACAAATTCGGACCGCCTGGTACTGCAGTTTTTTATCTCCTGATGTTTTGGATGGTCGCCAAAAGCCCGGAGTCGGCCTTCAAGGCCCTGACGATCGGGATGCTTGCCATCGCTGCGAACACGGCCATCTGCCCCAAGTCATTTATCATGGCCCCCGGAAGGTTGCTCCTGCTGGTGGTCGCTTCACTGCGGTTCTTTGCCGATTTACAGGCTCAGCGAAAGACCCTCTTTCGCTACAAATACTACCTGGCATTCAATCTTTTCTGCCTTGTGACTGGCTTGTGCAGCATTGCCGGCGGATATTACATCAACATATCGATGCTGAAACTGGCCACCTTCTGGTTCGGTGTCTCTGGCATCCTGTCGGCCGTGGAGGTGATTCGAAAACGACAGTCCGACCTCACAGAATGGTTTGTCGCCATGGCTGCCGCTATTACGCTGCTGGGAATCTATAGCCGCGTAGCCGGCATTGGTTTCAATATGCTGTCAGAAAAACTCTCCGAAAAAGGCCTCTTCAACGGTCCCTTCTACCACTCCAATGCCCTCGGCCCCTTTGCGGTCGCGGTGGTGGCCTTCTTGGCCAGCGTGTGGCTCTATGGCAAATACAAGAACCGCTGGATCTGCCTCGTGCTGGCCATCTTCTTGATCTATTTCATCACGCTGACGCGATCGCGCACCTCAGCAGCGTCGCTTGTTCTCGGCCTTCTGTCGGGCTACGCCTGCTCGCTGACGGCTTTTCGGAAACTGGGGACGAGGCTCCGCAGAAACCTGTCGTCCGGCACTCTTTTCGGATATGCCACGGCTCTCCTTCTGGTGGTCGTTGTCGGCGACACTCTGACCAGCGGCCGGATTTATAAAGGCGTTGTCGCCTTCGCGAACAAGGGGGGGGATGGAAGTGCCACAATCGACCTGAAGCAGGTCATGCAATCCCGCGAGGCGCTGATCAACCAGAGCTGGGAATTATTCAAAAGCCATCCCATCACAGGCATCGGTTTTCAGGTCTCTTACGGCGAGGAGTTTCGCAAGAAAGCCACCCTGCTCTCGGCTCCGGTTGAGAAGGGTTTTCTGCCGACGGCTGTATTGGAGGAGACGGGGATTTTAGGGACATCCTGCTTTGTGATCTTCATTGTCGGCTTTCTGGGATATCTCATCGGCCAACGCAACATTCCTGGCACGACGGTTTTCCTTGCCGTTCTCTTCACCAACTTGGGAGAGGTTCAGCTCTTTGCTTTGGGCGGTCCGGGACAATTGGGCTGGATTCTCACCGGTGCGGCCATGATCCTGGGCGACCACTGCTTTGACTCCGTGAACGTGTTTCGCTGGCGTCCCTCCAGTCAGATCGAGGGGGCTGAAGCGTCCCTTCACACCGCGCGCATGCCAGCGTGACTTGTGTCGACCCTCGCCTCCTGGGAAAAAATTCGGGCTGGCCCGCTTTGTGTATGGATGCTTTCACGTTCGATTGTCAGCGTGCTCGCGAGAGCCTGCCGGAATTCATCGAGGTCTACCGGCGCCGCCCCATCCTCGACAACGCCGGGGGCATGGGGCTGAACCATTCCTTTGCCACATGGTTCATCCTGCGACAGATGCAGCCGCGGTTGGTGGTGGAGTCGGGCGTCTGGAGGGGGCATTCGACCTGGCTCATTGAGCAGGCCGCTCCCGGCGCGGAGATCGTGGCCATCGATCCACGACCGGAGCGCAGGATCTATTCCAGTCCCAGGGTCCGCTATACGACCGACGACTTCACCCGCATCGACTGGTCGGGGAGTGATGTCGCTCAGGCAGTCCTTTTTTTTGACGATCATCAAAACGCCTATAGCCGGCTCAAAGATATGGCTTGGCTCGGTTTTCGCCACGCGATCTTCGAAGACAACTATCCATGCGGCGAGGGGGATTTTTATTCGCTGCGCCATCTCCAGGCAGGCTGCGGGCATCCGCATCTTCAGATGACCTCCGCCTATGCCTGGCAACCGCGACAGGCCGCCAAACGGTTGGTTCTTGAGCCGCTGCTGCGCTGGTGCGGCGCCGGCCAGCATCTTCTCGTGCCGCCAAATACGTCTGACCGGGCAAATCTGGCGAAACACCTGCAGACCTATCTTGAGTTTCCTGCTGTCGCTTTAGCACCGGGCAACAACTGGGGAGGCCCCTGGACCGGGTCTTTTGAACCGATCCCCCCGCTGTTCACCGCAGTTGATCCGGCCATCGCCGGCTTGGAGCAGGAATTCGAGTCGCTCGATCTCAGCTATGGTTATCTTGCCTATGTGGCCCTCCGCGCGTGATCGGCAACGCATGCTTGGCCCAGGAAATCCTTGAACGCGATGAAAATCCACGTCTTCTGGACCGACATCTCTGGCTACATGTCCTCCTGCTGGCGCGCCATGAGCCGCCGTGAGGGAGTTGACGTTCGCGTTGCCGCCTATGACTCAAGCCAGGCCACGGCTTTTTCCCACAGCCTCATGGAGGGAGTGAACTGGTTACCGCTGAACGAGGCCGATCGCTTCGATGCCTCGCTGCTGGCAAGGCACGTCCATGATTTCAATCCGGACGTCGTGATCCTCGCGGGCTGGCTGAATCCGGCCTACCGGTCGCTCGCGTCGCGCCGGGAATTTGGTCACATCCGCTTCTTCATGGGGATGGACACGCCCTGGCGCGGCACGCTCAGGCAGCATTTGGCCCGTTACGCCTTCCGCGGCTATCTGTCGCATATCGATGTGGCGATGGTGACCGGCGAACGCTGCTGGCAATATGCACGTCGGCTCGGCTTTCCCGAAGCGCACATCCGCCGCGGCGTCTACGGAGTCGATTACGCCCCCCTTTCACAGTTGCATGAGCAGCGGCTTGCGGCGGGCCCATGGCCGCGGCAATTTCTCTTTGCCGGGCGGTATGCCCCGGAAAAAGGCCTCGACGTTCTCCTCGATGCCTACGCCCGATACGCGCGGGCCGTGGAGAATCCCTGGCCGCTGGTTTGCTGTGGAAAGGGGCCGCTGGCCCAATCACTGCGCGGCCACGATGGCGTGGTCGATCGGGGTTTTCTCCAGCCGCACGAGGTGCATGCCGAGATGGTGCGCAGCGGGGCATTCATCCTCCCCAGCCGCTACGATCCCTGGCCGCTGGCATTGGTGGAATCGAGCGCTGCGGGTCTGCCGGTTATCTGCAGCAATGCCTGCGGTTCCGCGGTCGAAATCGTGCGGGATGGGTATTCGGGATTTACCTGTGCCACTGGAGACGCGGGCGAACTGCAGAAAGCCCTCCTCCGCGTCCACCACGCCCCTGACTTGGCTGCGATCGGCGGCCGGGCCAGAGATTTTGCCGCCCCCTACTCCGCCGAGGAATGGGCGACACGCTGGCTGACCGCGGCCGGCGACGCGTGTCGGGAAAAAAAGATCCGGTAGCTGCGCCGCTGTGGCGCAGCAATCTCACACCAGACCGTACATCGAGACATCCCGTGGCCCATCCTGCCAATGCCATCCTCACGGCGAAGCACACGCAGGCGGTTGGTCCTGCTCCTGGTCCTTCAGCGGGATGTGGCGACGCCGAACAGGGCGTCAGCATTGTGATTGCCAACCGCAACCAGGCGCATTTCCTCCGGGAGGCGATCGATTCTGCGCTGGCGGAGCAGACCGTCGCAGTTGAGGTGCTGGTTGTCGATGACGGTTCCACAGACGACAGCCTTTCGCTGCTATCGACCTACGGGGATCGAATCGGCGTGCTGCAGGGAGAAGGCCGGGGGGCCTGCCGGGCAAGGAACATCGGCTTGGCGGCCTGCCGGAAACCCTATGTCAAATTTCTCGACGCCGATGACTATCTCATTCCTGGCGCTCTGGCCGAGCAGGTGCGCTCTCTGGAAACCATGCCCGGTGCCCGCGTTTCCGTCTTTGGCGATGTGCTGTGGGTGGATGCAACGGGCCAGCCGATCGCGCAGCCTCCCGGCGCCGCTGCCAGCATCAGGCTGGGCGAGTCGTTTGTGTTGCACGCCCCGCTGACGAGCGCTCCGCTCCACCGCACGGCACTGGTGAGGGAGGTGGGCGGCTTCGATGAACGAGTGCCCCGCGGTCAGGAACACGACCTGCATGTCCGCATGTGGCTTCACCGCATCGATTTCCATCACCAACCGGGCAACGTCTACTGCTACCGGCAGCATGCCGGCCCGCGGATCAGCAGCCGGGACGGCGAGGCAGCGGTGGCCGAAGGCAGGCTGGAATCCCTGCGCAGGCATGTGGCTCTGGCCAAGGAGCGGTTCGGATGGCCTCTTCCGCCGCCATTGGCCCGGGGGTTTGCCATCTATCTGTGGAAAAATGGCCGACGGATCGCCCAGCAGGGCAACGCCTCCGTCGCCCGGAAATATTTTCAGGAGGCGAGAAACCTTGATCCTGCCGCCAGCCATGGCAGGCCGCTCTACCGCTGGCTGTGTGCGGCTTTTGGTCCGATCGCTGCGGAGAAGATTCTCCAGGCCTTACGTTGATCCCTCGCGCTGAGGCCGGGGAATGCAGTTCACCCAGAGCGGGGAGTGGCTCCCGGCCAGACGCGACTGATGACTCTGCGCCGTAGTCCCTCGTCCTCGGCGATGGCAGCCACTCCGAGGCCCGCAGCGGTGAGGAACCGCCGCTCACAAGCGGCACACCGTGCCTCCAGCCAGTGGGCGGAGGCACGCCAAAGCCGTGGGTGCATGGCGGCCGCCCAGTGGTCCGACATCGCATCCATCAGGGAGCGGGCATCGGCCGGACGCCGCGAGGCAGCCAGATGCATTTCGGCTCTCCAAAGCACGTTCCTCAGCGTCTGCCGGGCGATCTGGTCCTGCTCAATCCCCATGCGCTCAAGCACCGCAGGGGAGAGGACCGCCACGCCTTCCAGCGGATCAGGCTCCCCCCGGAGCCGACACCGGCTCGCCATCTGTGCCGCGAGCGTCGCCGCCGCCACCGCTTCAAAGCGGTTGGCCGATACCTGCCCGGCATGGAGCCGATACTGCAGCAACACTTCGGGAAGGTTGGCGATGTCGTGGTGCTCCGAGATCCGCAGCCAGAGGTCATAGTCCTCAGCCGGCATCATCTGCTCTCGATAGAGCCCGCAGGCCATCACCGCCTGACGCCGGAACATGACCGCCGGGTGGGCCACTGGCGAGGCCAGCGGGAGAAACGCCCTGACCGCTGCCGGCTCCACCGGCAGTCTGGCGACGATCGATGGGGCACTGCCGCTGGTGAGCAGTTGCACCTGACACCCCACCACCGCCACCTGCGAATGTGTCTGGAGGAAAACCAGCTGCTTTTCCAGCCGGGTGGGAAGCGAGACATCGTCGGCGTTCATGATCGCGACGAATTCCGATTCTGCCAGGGCAATCGCCTCGTTCAACGTCGCCACGAGTCCGCGATTCCCGCGGGTGACAACCCGCAGACGCGGGTCGGCCGCAGCATGGGCCCTTAATATCTCAAGCGAACGATCCCGCGAACCGTCGTCGATCGCGATCAGTTCGATGGTGTTCAGCGACTGGGCAAGGATGCTCTCCACCGCCTGAACGAGATACGCCTCCCCGTCAAAGACCGGAAGCACCACGCTGACACTGGGCGTTTGGGCAGCCATCACTGTTTACCAAGCGTTGTCTGGAGTTGTGCCCGGCAGGCGTTCGCAACGGCCCGAAAAACTGGACTTCGGCTGGGACGCGGGGGCCAGTTGCTTTCCCGGATCACCTACGCAATGCTCAAGATTATCTATCCTCCAGAGTACACTGCATGAAGATCAAACGAGCGGTCATTACCGCCGCGGGCCGGGATCAGCAGGAACTGCCCCTGCAGCGCCTGGTCGACCGCGATGGCGTCGCGAAGTCGGCGCTGGAAATCATTGTCGAAGAGGCGGTCGCGGCCGGCGCTCATGAAATCGCCGTGGTGGTGCGTCCGGGAGATGAGGCGCTGTTTGGCGCCGCCGCCGGCAAGTCACCGACGCGACTGGAACTCATCCCCCAGCCCGAGCCCTTGGGCTACGGCCATGCCGTCTGCTGTGCGCACCGGTTCGTCGGCGACGAACCCTTCCTCCATTTCGTGGGCGATCATCTCTATGTGAGTGATTCAAGCCTCCGCTGCGCGCAGCAGTTGGTCGCTGTTGCCGAGGCGGAGGAATGTGCTGTGTCGGCGGTGCAGCCGACACGGGAAAACATGCTTCCTTATTTCGGCGCCATTGGTGGCCGTCGCGTGGCCCACAGCCGCAATCTCTATGACATCGATACGGTGCTGGAGAAACCGACTCCCACCCAAGCCGAGCAGGAATTGATTGTGCCTGGCCTGCGTGCCGGCCATTATCTCTGCTTCTTCGGCATGCATGTCCTCACGCCGACAGTCTTTGAACTGCTCGAAAACGGCGGAGACGCCGGACGCCGGCAGCTGTCATCGGCGCTGGGGAAGCTCGCCGGCAGAGAGCGCTATCTGGCCTTCGAAACGCAGGGCAATCGATACAACCTGGGGGTTCCCTATGGCCTGCTGACGGCTCAGTTTGCCCTCGCTCTGGCGGGAAAGGATCGGGCCGACGTGCTCAGCCAGTTGGTAGAACTCCTCGCTCGTCAACCAGGGTCTTCATGAGCACACTCGTCGCGATTATCGCCGCCACCGATCCTGCCGAGCGCAACCGCTCCATCGAAAGCGTCTGCCAGGGGGCATCCCCCGAGACACTGCTTGCCGAATGCGCGGCCCTGGAGGCCTTCCGGCGCGAGAGCCCAAGCCTCTATGAGCGTGTGCGGGCGCTGTTTTTTCTGTCCTGCATCCATCGCTATCACCTGCCAACAGCGCTCGTGGGGAGGGGAGCAGCGCTGATCCCCCACGCCGGCTACGAATTGCTGCTCAACCGTCGGTTTGAGGAAGCGATCGAGGCCTTCCTCCAGCATCAGGCCGACCATGGCCCCTCCGATGCCCTGTCGAGTGCTCTGGCGGTCAGCTATCGCGAACTTGGCCTGCAAACGCTCGCCAATCAGGTGCGCCGCAGTGTTCGGTCGCTGCGGGGCAACCAGTGGATGTTTCGCGTCGGCCATCCGGCCGACCATTCGCTGCGCATCCGCCCGGAATTACTGGCATCGCGCGGCACAGCTGCGGAGCAGGGCAAGACCTTCCCAGTGCTCCGCGAATCGACGCCGGTGCGGATGGACCTCTCGCACGCCGGCTGGAGCGACATCTTCTTTCTGGGCATGGACCATCCCGAGGGCGCCCGGGTTCTCAATGTGTCGATCGATCTCGGCGTGCATGGCCGCGACGCCGCGCCGAAGCCACCGGTGGAAGCCTATCTGCGGGTGATCGACACCCCGGTTCTGCGGCTGACGAGTGTCGATCTGGGGGCATCTGCCGAGATCAGCGATCTCGGGGAGGTGTTTGATTTCGCCCGAGATCATCTCGGCCTGCTCAAGGCGGCGGTGATTGCCGCTGGCATCGTCCCGCCGGGAATCGAGGGCTCGGGGGCGAGCCTCGCCGATCTGCTGGCCCGGGTGGTGGGCCCGGGGCTCGGCTTGGAACTGGTCAGCAGCGTCAATAATATTCCCAAGGGTTCGCGGCTGGCAGTCTCGACCAATCTGCTCGCGGCGCTCATCGCTGTCTGCATGCGGGCCACCGGTCAGGCGCGATCGCTCACCGGCCCGCTTGAGGAAGCGGAACGCAGGCTGGTTGCGGCCCGGGCGATTCTGGGGGAATGGCTGGGGGGAAGCGGCGGGGGCTGGCAGGATTCCGGCGGCATCTGGCCCGCCGCCAAGCTGATCCGCGGCGTCGTAGCGACCGAGGGGGATCCTGAGTTTGGCGCCAGCCGTGGCCGGCTCCTGCCCCGTCACGATCCGGTCCCTCTGGGCGCCAGCCTGCAGGACTCGCTCGTGCTCGTGCATGGCGGCATGGCACAGAATGTGGGCCCCATCCTCGAGATGGTCACCGAGAAATACCTGCTGCGTTCCGCTGCCGAGTGGAACGCGCGGGTGGAGGCGGGGGAGGTGCTCGACGAGATCATCTCGGCGGTGGAAGCGGGGGACGTGCCAAGAATTTCAGCCGCCACGACGCGCAATTTCTTTGGTCCCATCCAAACCATCATCCCCTGGGCCACCAACATCTACACCGAAACCCTGATCGACCGTGTGCGCGAGCGGTTCGGCAGCCGGTTCTGGGGGTTTTGGATGCTCGGCGGCATGTCGGGGGGCGGGATGGGATTCATTGTCGCGCCGGAGGTGAAGGCGGAGGCCCAGGCGGCGCTGGCCGAGATCATGGCCGACACCAAGCGAAAGTTGCAGCATGCGTTGCCGTTTGCCATGGAACCGGTCGTGTATGACTTCGCCGTCAACACACATGGCACCTGGTGCGATCTGCTCGATGGCTCACAGGCCATCATGCCGGCGGGCTACTACGTCCTGACCATTCCTCAACTGCTCAAGACCGACCGTCGCGAACTCTCCCCCTCGCGGCGTGCCGAACTCGACTCCTTTGGTGAGGCCTGCCGCACCAAGCCGGAGCTTTCCGGGATGATTCACTCCCTTTTTGACCGGCTGTTTCCCCGCGAAGTCGGCGGCCGGACGAACTTGGGGGAGCTGCGGGCGACTCTGGCCGAACTCGGCTTCGACGAGGTGCAACACGAACAGATCCGCTCCGATCTGCACAGCGGTCGGATTGGATTGGCGCAGAACCGGCTGCCGGCCTCGAGTGTGATTGAAGATGTGCAGAATCAGGATGTGACCGGCTTTGATCGGGGGGCGGTTCCCGACGAAACCATGCGGCGACTGGGGATGGAAGCGATTGGCCGTGGCGAGGCCGCCGTGGTGACACTCGCCGCCGGCATCGGCAGCCGCTGGACGCAAGGGGCGGGAGTCGTCAAAGCGCTCCATCCGTTCTGCCGCATCGCCGGCAGACACCGCAGCTTTCTCGATGTGCACCTTGCCAAAACGCAGCGGATCGCCCGGCTGGCTGGCGGAGATGTGCCGCACATCGTCACCACCAGCCATCTCACGCACCGGCAGATTGCTGAGGCTGGTCTGCCTGTCATCCTCTCACCGGGCAGGGCCGTCGGTCTGCGCATGATTCCCATGGCCCGCGATCTGCGCTTCGCCTGGGAAGAACTGTCGCACCAGGTTCTGGACGAACAGAAGCAGAAGGTTCGCGACAGCATCCATGCGGCGCTGATCAACTGGGCTGAAACATCGGGCGAAGGCAACGACTACACCGACAATATCTCCCAGCAGTGCCTGCACCCGGTGGGACACTGGTATGAGATTCCCAACATGCTGCGCAACGGGGTGCTGGCGCGGCTCCTCACAGAGCGTCCGCAATTGCGGTGGCTTCTGTTGCACAACATCGACACCGTGGGGGCCGATCTCGATCCCGCTCTGCTCGGCTGCCATATCAGTGGGGGATCGGCCTTGAGCTTCGAGGTCATCCCACGGCGGATCGAGGATCGCGGCGGCGGCTTGGCGCGTGTCAACGGCCGCGTGCGCCTGGTCGAGGGGCTGGCGATGCCGCGCGAGGAAGACGAATTCCGCCTCCGCTACTACAACACGCTCTCGACCTGGATCGACATTGATCAGTTGCTGAAAGTGTTTGGACTGTCGCGGGCAGACATGCTGGCCAGCGTGGGGCCACGGGCAGGTGAGATCGCGGCCCGCATCGATGCCGGCATCAGGGCTGTGGCCGCGAAGATGCCCACCTACGTCACGCTCAAGGACGTGAAAAAACGCTGGGGACAGGGGCAGGAAGACATCTTCCCGGTGGCCCAGTTTGAAAAGCTGTGGGGCGACATGACAGCCCTGCCGGAGGTGTCGTGCCGGTTTCTGGTGGTGCCACGCCAGCGGGGCCAGCAACTCAAGGACATCGCCCAACTCGACGGCTGGCTGCGCGATGGATCGGCGGCAGCGGTCGAGGCCCTCGGCGACTGGACGTAGGCCTCCCGGGTGCACTCACCCGAGCATGGCAGCCCCAGACCGCTGCCAAACGGCTGCGCGGCAGGGGAGGCTCTGCCTGCAGGACCGCATCTGATAATCTCCTCTCATGAGCCGTTTCGATCCTCCTCCCCATCCCCTCTCCATCTGGATTGTCAATCCGTTCGATGACATCCCGGGCGAAGCCCTGCCGCCACTGCGGTTTTGGACGCTCTGCCGGGTGTTGGCCGGCCGTGGCCACGAGGTGATCTGGTGGAGCTCAACGTGGAGCCACCGGCGGAAGGCTGTGCGGAAAAATCCGGTCGGCGTCGTGGCGAACGAGGGCTTTTCCGTCCGTCTCGTGCCGGTTCGGCCGTATGCCAAGAATGTGTCGTGGTCCCGATTCCGCAGCCACCGCGATTTTGGCAGAGCCCTGGAGCGCATGGCTCTGGAGGGGGTGGCCAGCGGCCAGTTGGAACGCCCCGACATCATTCTCTCAAGCCTGCCGCCTCTGGAGGGACCAGAAGCCGCTGCCAAACTCGCCCACCGGATGGATTCCCAGTTTGTCGTCGATTTGATGGACCTCTGGCCGGAAACGTTCGACCGACTCATCCCCGGCCCCCGCTGGCTCCGGCCGTTTCTCTCCCGATTCTTTCTCGGGGGCATGCAGCGACGGCGGCGGGAAATCATCCGCTCTGCCGATGCCATTTCCTCTGCCACCCAAACCTACGCCGATACCGTGCTCAACGATATGGCGCCTGAGGATCCGGCAGCCCGCGAGAAGCCGTTGCACGTCTGCTACCTGGGGGCCTATCTGCAGGAATTTTTGCCTCCTCCACGGCTCCCGCCAGCCGACGAGATTCCCAGCGAACCAGTGGCCCAAAAACCGCTGGTGTGCGTCTACTCGGGCACGCTGGAACTCAGTCAAGACGTCGATACGGCGATCGCGGCAGCCAAACGGCTCTCGGCCGCCGGCACTCCCGCAGAGATTCATATCGCCGGCACCGGCCGGATGGAAGCGTCGCTCCGCGCTGCCGCGTCGAGCGTGACGGGATCCTGTCGGGTCATCATCCATGGGCTCCTCCACCGCAGCGCCTATGTTGAATTGCTCTCCAGATGCGACGTCGGGTTGGTGCTGGTGAAACCGGAATCGCTGGTGGCTGTGCCCTACAAAGCCTGCGACTTTGCCGCTGCGGGCTTGGCGCTGGTCAACTCCCTGCCCGGCGAACTGGCTGGGCTGATCGATCACTACGGCGCTGGCGTCCCCTACACCTGTGGCGATGCGGCCTCACTGGCCAGCGCGCTTACCGGCTTGGCTGATAACAGACGCCTTCTCAACGATTGTCGCCAAGCCTCCCGACGCATGGCCGAAGCGGTTTTTGACAGGGAAAAAACCTACCCGGCCCTGGCGCAGTGGCTGGAACAGTTGGCGCATTGACAGGCTGTGGGAAAAGTGCCCCCCTGCCCGAGGATCATGGTGTCATGAATGTGCTCGTCACAGGAGCCAGTGGATTTGTGGGCCGGGGTCTTATCCCCTGGCTGACTGCCGCCGGCCATGGTGGCTGGGCCACCGGCCGCACCCCGCCCGACTCCCTCCCCGCGGGCTGGCAGGGGGCCACCCGCGAGGAATTTCTCTCTGGGTCGAGGTCTGGCTCTGGCATTGAGGCGGTGGTCCATCTGGAGGTGCGGCAGCATGTGCCCAAACCGACCGCGGCAGATCTGGAGTCCTTTGAGCAGGTGAACGGGGGGGGCACGCAGGACTGGCTCGACTGGGCGACCCGGCAGGGAGTGCGACGGTTTGTCTGCGTCAGTTCGATTAAAGCTGTCGCCCCCGACTCCAGTCCGCGTCTCGAAGAGGCTCCCCTGGAAACAGCGGCAAACTACGGCGGCTCCAAAGCGCGGGCTGAGGAACGGGTGCGCCGCTGGGCCGCTGCCGATCCCCGGCGCACCGCCTCGATCCTCCGGCCGGCGCCGGTGTATGGGCCCGGAAACGAAGCCAATCTGGCCGCCTTTGTCAGGCAGATCAGGGCCGGCAGGCCCTGCCTCGTGGGGCGGGGCGCCACCTGCAAATCAGTCGTCTCCCGCACCAACCTCGCCGCCGCGATTGGGTTTGCCCTTGGGCTGGCCAGCCCCGGCTGCGAAACGTTCAACGTCTCTGATCGGGAAACATTCTCGCTCCACGACCTCGCCACGCTGATTGCAACGCTGGCCGCGGCCCCTCCTCCCCGCCGGGTGCCTGCGTGGCTGGCCTGCTGCGTGGCGCCGCTGGGCGACCTCTTCTGCGCTCTTTCAGGACGCGATTTCCCGCTCACCAGCTCCCGCCTGCGGGCGATCGAGGAGGTGAGCATCTTTCCGTGCGACAAGCTCGTCGCGGCGGGGTACGTTCATCCCTATTCCACACAGGATGCCCTCCGCGAGATGCTCCAATGGATGAAATCTGCCGATGATGCCTCAGCCACCTGAAACGTCCGATCCACCGCGCACGCTCGGCGCGGCACTCAAGCACCTCGGCCCGGGAATCGTCCTGGCCAGTTCGATCGTGGGGAGCGGCGAACTGATCGCCACCACCACCGTCGGCGCCGAGGCAGGATTCGTGCTCCTCTGGCTGATCATTCTGGGCTGCGCCATCAAGGTGGCGGCGCAGATCGAAATCGGCCGCGCCACGCTCACCTGGGGCCGCACGCCACTGGCGGCATTCGATCGCGTGCCCGGTCCCCGCTTCGCCGGGCGCGGCTGGATCTACTGGGCGTGGGCCGTGATGACGACGCTCATTCTCGTGCAGCAGGGGGGCATTCTGGCGGGCGTCGCCCAAACCCTCGCTGCCGGCATTCCTGTTTCAGCCGCCGGGCGGGCCTGGAACAGCGGTCACGACGAAGCCGCGGCGCTGCGCATTGCGGCCGCGGCCCGGGAGCGTCAGGGGGATCTGACCGGAGCCACCGAATCCCGACAACGGCTCGCTCAGCTCGAGTCCGATATGAAAGGCTTGGCCATCCCGCCCGACGAATCGATCTGGGCGGTGGTGACCGGCGTGGTCACGGCGGTGCTGCTGGCGGTGGGGCGCTACAGGCTCATCGAAGTGGTGTCGGTGTTGCTCGTCGGCACGTTCACGCTCGTCACGCTGCTGGCGCTGGGCCTGCTGCAGGCCGATCCTGCCTGGGCCATTTCGTGGCCTGAATTTGCCAGCGGTCTGATGCCATCGCTGCCGGTGGCTACCGGCGGAAGATCCCCCGTGATGACGGCGCTTGCCACGCTGGGGATCATCGGCGTGGGGGCGAGCGAACTGATGATCTACCCCTACTGGTGCCTGGAAAAAGGTTACGGCAGGGCGGTCGGGCCGCGCGATGGCTCGGCGGCCTGGGCCGAGCGGGCCCGCGGTTGGCTGCGGGTGATGCATCTGGATGCCTGGGTATCGATGGTGGTCTACACGACTGTCACCGTCGCTTTTTATCTCCTCGGGGCGGCCACGCTCGGCCGGCTGAACCTCCGCCCCTCCGGCGGCGAGATGGTGCGCACGCTTGGAGCGATGTATGCCCCGGTGTTTGGGCAGTGGGCGGCGGGGGCGTTTTTGATCGGTGCCTTCGCCGTGCTCTATTCAACGCTCTTCGTGGCGGCGGCCGGCAATGCCCGGATGGTGGTGGATGGCCTGATCCTCGCCGGCAGATTGCCCGGGGACGACGCCACTCGCAGCCGGTGGAATCGGCGGATCTCAACGCTCTGGCCCCTGATGGCCCTCGGGCTGGCCCTCTGGATTCGCGAGCCGGTGGCGATGGTGCTCGCCAGCGGCATCGCCCAAGCGATCATGCTGGCAGCGCTCGGCGTGGCGGTGCTCTATTTCCGCTATTGGGCGATCGACCAGCGCCTGCGGCCGTCTCCTGCCTGGGATCTGTTGATCTGCCTCTCGGCAGCCGGGTTTTTTGCGATTGGGCTGTGGACTCTCTGGCAGCGGCTCTCCACGCTGCTGGCGGCTGGGGCATGAGGAGACAGGCCGTGCCACTCCAGCCGCAGTCCACCGATTCACGCCCGGTTGTTCGCATCCGCTTCGTCGGCTTCTGGGATGACTTTAATACTGAAGACAACTTCTTCACGCAGATCCTGCAGCAACGGTATCGAGTGGAGATCAGCGACACCCCCGACTACATCATCTATTCCTGCATCGGCAGCCGGCGGAAAGATTTTCTCAAATACGACTGCGTGCGGATCTTCTACACCGGCGAAAACGTCCCGCCCGACTGGCTCGCCTGCGATTGGGCCTTCACGTTCGAATACACCGATCATCCGCGCCACTTCCGGCTTCCGCTGTGGGCGCTCTACACCGATCCCAACCGGCTCGTGAAGCCGCTCGGGCGCGATCTCGATGCCATGCTTGCGCGCAAGACCCGATTTTGCGGATTTGTGGTGTCCAATCCGCTCTGCCGGACGCGCAACAATTTCTTCCGGCGGCTTTCCCGCTACAAGCCGGTCGATTCCGGCGGCAAGGTGTTTAACACGCTCGGCCATCGCGTGGCCGACAAGCGGGCCTTTCTGGCAGAATGCCGGTTCACGATCGCGTTTGAGAATGAATCGCATCCCGGCTACACCACCGAGAAAGTTGTCGAGCCGATGCTCGTCGATTCGGTCCCGATCTACTGGGGCGATCCGCTGGTGGGATGCGATTTCAACACGCGGAGTTTTCTCTCCGCGCATGATTCCCCCACGCTTCAAGATCTTGTGGAGCGGGTGATCGAGGTCGATCGCAATCCCGATCTCTACCGCGCGGTTGTCGAAGAGCCTTGGCTGAGAAACAACCAGGTGCCCGCCTGTGTCGATCCCGACCGCATCCTCGCGCAGTTCACTCGCATCTTCGAAACGCCGATCGAACCGGTAGCGCGGCGCCGTGGGCTCCTGCAAACGCTCGGGCTCCACCGGGTGCCGGCCACGATCTTCAGCATCCGCAAACGGCTCGAGCGGAAATACCGCAAGCTCACCCGCAACGCCTGATAGCGACGCAGCCGGCTCGCCTCCTGCTGGCCCCTACTGCTGGATCGGCACCAGCGGTGGATTGGCTGCCGCAGGTGCAGGGCTCAATGGCGGGGAAAAAGGCACTGGCGCAGCGACTGGAATCGGCGCCGCGACCGGGGCCGCTGGCACTTGTGCCGGCGGCTGGTAGGGGAAGGGTTGCACGGCTCCTGGCTGCAGCGGAACTGGCTGCGCCGAAACGGGCTGCACCGGCACTGGCTGGGTGGTCGGAAAGGGAACGGCTCCCGGGGCCTGCACGATTGCCGGCCGCGACTTGGAATTGAGGTCGTCGATGAGTTGCTGCACTTCCGGACGGATTGCCAAGCCACGCCCCTCGAAAACATCGGCGGGGGTCACATTGAACCGGCTGTAGAGCATCGCATCGGCATTGTGATCGACGGAGAGATCGCTGCCACCGAGCGAAACCCCCAGAAACAGTCCCCGGCTGCGGGCGTAGGAATAGATCTCGGCGCCGAGTCTCGCATCGGTGCCGGCGTTGGCCGACATCCCGATCGGTCCGGCGGCGATCGAGGCATCGGCCCCGAGCGTCACCTTCTGGCCATTCAGAATCCCCTGCAGGCTGCGGGGGGTGGCAAATACAAGAATGATGTCGGCGGCCTGAACTCCCGCCTGGAATCCAACGCTGCCCCCTCCCATCGTCACCATCACCGGCGGGCTCCAACTGCGGTCGGGCCGGCGCACATGCAGCACCCCCTTGCCGTAGTTCACCCCAAAGATAAATCCTCCCTTGATCATGTTCGGGAAGATCGCCACCCCCTCCGCAGCGGCGAGCATGGCTGGGGGGATCGATTCCATCGGGATCGCGAAAAACTGATCGAGGGCATTGCGGGCCCCCACCACAGTTTGCGTTTCGCTGGCGCCGCTGGCCTGGGCGAACTGCGCGTGGGCCTCGGGCGAAACCGTGCCCAGAAGCATCCAGCCGGCCACCACAGACGCACACCCCCTGAGCAGTTTCGATCGCATGGCGAGTCCTTTCGCGGAAGATGAAGCCGGAAGTCTAGCCCGCCGGGGAGGTGGGGGTCGATTCCAGTTTTTTCCGCGTTTGCCGCGAGAAAACTCAGGCGTGGACGGGAGCCAGCCGGCGGGTGACGGCCTCAAAGATGGCCCCGGCAATCTGCGGCAGGGGCAGAATCTGGTCGACGACCCCCAATTCGATCGCCGCCCTCGGCATGCCGTAGACGACGCAGGTCTTTTCATGCTCGGCGATCGTGCGGCCCCCCGCCTTGCGAATCGCCTGCATTCCCATCGCTCCGTCGCTCCCCATGCCGGTGAGCAGGGCGGCGACGACATGCGCGCCTGCCGCCTCGGCTGCCGAGCGGAAGAGCACATCGACCGAGGGGCGGCAATGGTGCACCGGAGGGCTCTGGGTGAGCCGGGTGCGGTAGCCCTCTCCTTGCCAGGAGAGGGCCAGATGAAAATCTCCCGGCGCGATCACGCAGGTGCCGCGTTTGAGGATCATCCCATCCTCCGCTTCGCTCACCTCCATCTGGCAGATCGTATTGAGCCGTCCCGCGACCGCCTTGGAGAAGTAGGGGGAGATGTGCTGCACGACGGCGATCGGCGGCAGGCCGGCAGGCAGATGCGGCAGCACCGCCCGCAGGGCCTCAACACCCCCGGTGGAGGCGCCGATCAGGATCAATTGCCGGCTGTCGATTTTGCCGGTGTAGGGGGCCAGCGGGACCTGCGGCGTGGCAGCCTCGGGAGCCTGCTTGGCCGCGGGGGTGGCCGGAGCGACAGCGGCGGCCCGCTCCTCGCGGAGCCGGGAGGGACGGAAGCGACTCGCCGCGGCGGCAGCCTTCACATGAAAGGCCAGCCGGCCGGCCAGAGCGCCGACCGACATCGTGCCATTCGGCTTGGCGAGCACATCCACAGCACCGGCATCGAGGGCATCCATCGCCACCTGCGAGCCGGCCTGCGCCAGCGAACTGACAACCACCACCGGCATGGGATGGTGCTGCATCAGGATCCGCAGGAATGTCAGCCCGTCCATGCGGGGCATTTCCAGATCGAGCGTGATCACATCGGGATTGAGCCGCATGATCTTCTCGCGGGCCACGTAGGGATCGCAGGCCGATCCCACCACCTCGATCTCGGGATCCTGATTGAGGGCATCGGTGATCGCCTTGCGCACCAGCGCCGAATCGTCGACGACCAGCACGCGCAGCCGGGGGGGAGGTTGGAGGATGCTCATGGATCACCGTGCAGAATGCTGGAGAAACGACCGTGATGATTCTTCAGACGGCTGTCAGTCAGGACGCATATAGACACTTGGGCCGACCGTTTTGAGCCGATGCCGGATGCCGATAAGGCTTTCCGAATGGCCCACAAACAGATACCCCCCCGGAGCCAACTGATCGGTCAGTCGGTCGACCAGAATCTTCCTGCTCGGCACGTCGAAATAGATCATGACGTTCCTGCAGAAGATGACATCCTGAGCCAACGGCACCGGATAGACATCCTGGAAGAGATTAACGTATCGCACGCTGACATGCCGCCGCAGCTCTGATTTTACCCTGTAATAGCCGTCACGTTCGCCGAACCCCCGCTGGAAATAGCGTTCCAGGAATTCCGGAGCGGGGAGGCTCACCTTATCGCCGTCGTAGATCCCCTGCTGGCAGCGATCGAGCATCCGCTGCGAGATATCAGAAGCGTCGATATGCCACTGCACCGCCGGCCGCAGCCGGCAGAATTCGGCCAGCACGATCGCGAGGGAATAGGTCTCCTCGCCAGAGGAACAGGCGGCACACCAAAACCTCAGGCCCCGCATTCCCGCCACCGCACGGTCGGCCAGCCCCGGCAGCAGTTGCCGGGTGAGGAGGTCGAAATGGGAGGCTTCGCGAAAGAAGTGGGTGTGGTTGGTCGAAATCAGATCGATCAGCGAATCGACCTCATCCTCCCCCTCGGGCGACTTGAGCAACTCGCAGTATTCTTCGTAGTCGGCCATCCCCAGCGACTGCACCCGCTGCCGTAGCCGGCCGGTGACCAGCGTCTGCCGGTCGGGACCGAGTCTGATCCGGCTCCGCTCATAAACGAGGTTGGCCAGAAAATCGTAGGCGGTGGCTGAGAGATGAGCTTCGTGGGGAAAGAGCATGGTGGTGCGCTGCGGGCTCGCTGCGGAGCCGCCAGTGGGGGGAATCCATTCTCGGCCCAGCCCTGTGGGGAACAGGGATGGGCCCCGGCAGCCGGTGAGGCCATGCTCCATCGTACGCCCCGGGAAGAATCACGGTTCAGAGCCAGGGCTTAGAAATTCGTGAAGTTCCGGTCTTCCTGATCGGCCCCGCCTTTGTCCTCGGGCATTGGAATCTGCGATCCGGCCCGCCGGGCGTCGGCCAGCGGCCGGGCCGAGCCCTCATACCGCAGGGCCGGCCGGCCAGAGGCCCGGCTCGGGAGAGCCTGCGGCTGCCGCAGCGTCGCCCTGGCCCGCGGAGCGACAGTTCTATTCCGGCTGCCCGCCTGCACTCCCGAGATCAGGGAGCGGAGGAAGGAGACGGTGTCTTGCAGGACATGGGCCTGGCTATTGAGCTGCTCGGCGGCACTGGCACTCTGCTGGGCATTGGTGGCATTGCCCTGCGTCACCTTATCCAGCTGCGTCATCGCCACGCCCACCTGCTGGATCCCCTGCGACTGCTCCTTGGCAGCGGTGGAAATCTCAGCCACGAGGGCATCGGCAGCGGCAACCTTCGCCACGATCTCTTCGAGCGATTCGCCCACCTTGGTGCAGCTGATCGATCCCCGCTGGCTGTTGGCGATCGCCGCCTCGATCTTCTCGGCTGTTTCCTTGGCGGCAGCAGCACTCCGCTGAGCGAGCGAACGCACCTCGTCGGCCACCACGGCGAATCCAGCTCCAGCCTCCCCTGCCCGGGCCGCTTCGACGGCGGCGTTGAGGGCGAGGATGTTGGTCTGGAACGCGATCTCGTCGATATTCTTCACGATCTTGGCCACCTCGGCACTGGAGGCCTCGATGGCGTGCATGGCGGTGTTCATCTCCACCATCGTCTGGGCACCGGTCTGAGCCGCCAGCCGGGCCTCGTTGGCAAACGACTTGGCCTTTTCGGCGTTGTCGGCGGTGCTGCGGATCATCACCGACATCTCTTCCAGAGCGGCACTTGTTTCAGCGACGCTCGAGCCCTGCTCCTGGCAGCCCTCGGCGAGCGACTGGCTGGCGGAGGAAAGCTGGCCGGAGGCGCTGGCCGTTTGCGTCGCCCCTTCCTCGAGCGAATCGGAGATCTGGCCGAGCGACCTGCTCACCGCCCGGATGATTGTCCAGCCGATGATCGCCCCGAGCAGGCCCGCTGTAGCCAGCGTGGGGAGAATCATCCAGAAACTGGCCGTCACCTTCTCCTGCGCCATTTTGGCTTCATCTTCGGCGAGCTTGATATTGTAGTCGATGTCTTCATTAAAGCCCTTTGTAGCAGCATCGAGGACCGGTTCGATCTCGGCCCGCTGGAGGTTGGTAGCCTCCTCCACCCGCTTGCTGCGCACCAGATCGATCACCTTGTCGGAGGCGGTCATCAATGTATTCCGCGATGCCTGGGCAGCGCGAAAAAGCTGCTCATCCTTGGGATCGGAGAAGAGCTTTTCGTAGGCATTAATAAGTTCATCGGCCCCCTTGCGAGCGGCCTGAAACGAGGCCTCGGAAGCGGCCACGACCTTCTCGTCGGCCGCCTGATCGACGATCTTGCGGACATACTTGGCCGCGTCGTTATTGAACTGGATGATCTTGTTGAGCGTCACCACCGAGGGGACGGAGTTGGTCGCCAGATTGAAGACGTTTTTATTGACGGCCAACACCCGCCAGAGGCCCAAGCCGCCCAACAGCAGCGAGAGCAGAACGAGCGTGATGAAGCCGAACGAGATACGACGCGGGATAGTCCAGGTGCTCATAGTTGCTTATTTTCTGGCCGGAGAAGTGGCGGCGGAGGAAAGGGCCGCGATGGCGATCGTGCCATCCACGGCGGAGATCTTGTCGAGGTCGATGAGGGTTTTGACGGTGGTGCCCGACTTGGCCATACCGGTGATGAACATGGCGTCGATCGCGCCTCCGAAGTCGGGGGTGGGCTCGATGTCGGCGGCGGTGAAGTTGGCCACTTCCTCGACGCCGTCGACGATCACGCCATAGAGCCTCGTGCCACCGCCGGTGGCGGCGATCTGCGTCACGACAATGCAGTTGCGATCGTTATCGGCGGCGATCGGCAGGCAGAATTTGGACCGCAGATCGACCAGCGGAATCACCTTGCCGCGGAGGTTGATCACCCCCTTCACATGCTCCGGCATGTTGGCCACCGGCGTGATCGGGCAGAGGCGGATGATCTCCCGCACTTTCAGCACAGGGATCCCATACGACTCCTGGCTGAGCGTGAATGTCAGATACTTGCCCGGCTGGGCAACCGGCTGGCCCTGATGATGGCCCTGCTGCTGGACGGATGTGGCTCTCATGGCTGGGTTCTCAAGCTTCAGTGAATGGCCAGTGGGGCGGAGTGTTCGGGAGTTGGGGATCGGGCACGGGGCCTGAATGAATCAAAGCCATCGACCTGATGGCTGGCTAGGCGGCTTCGCCGTTATTTTTGGGTTTGAGTTTCACCAAGGCGTTGATATCGAGGATCAGTCCGACGCGGCCGTCGCCGAGGATTGCGGCCCCGGCAAATTCGGTTTGATTGCGGAACATGTCGCCGAGGCTCTTGATCACAACTTCCTGCTTGCCGATCAGTTCATCGACCAACAGGCAGCGGGAGTCTTGCCCCGCCTCAACCACCACCACGATCCCCTTGGTTGGATCATCGGCGGTGTGGGGAGTATTGAGATGGCGACCGAGCCTGAGAATCGGCGTGAGCCGGCCGCGCACGCTCACCACCTCGCCGCGCCCCTGCACGGCCGTGACCATGCCCGGCAGTGGGCGAAACGATTCGCGCACAGAGAGCGTGGGGATCACATACCGCTGCTCGCCCACCCCCACGAGCAGCCCCTCGATGATCGCCAGCGTGAGCGGCACATAGAGCGTAAATGTGGTGCCTTGGCCTTCGATCGAATCGATCTCGATCTTGCCGCGCATCTTTTCGATGTTGCGGCGAACGACGTCCATCCCCACGCCGCGGCCCGAGAGATCGGTCACCTTTTCGGCCGTGGAGAATCCGGGGGCAAAGATCAGCTCAAATATTTCGCGTTCGTCGAGCGTTTCCTCCGGCTTGACGATTCCCCGCTCGATCGCCTTGGCGAGGATCTTCTTGGGGCTCAGGCCCCGGCCGTTGTCCTCGATCTGGATGACGATAAAGCCACCCTGATGGAAGGCCCGCAGGGTGATCGTGCCGGCGCTCGGCTTGCCGGCCGCCACGCGGACTTCCGGCATCTCGATGCCATGGTCGGCCGAGTTGCGGATCATATGAACCAGCGGATCGCTCAGCTCTTCGACAATGTTGCGGTCGAGTTCGGTGTCTTCACCCTCGAGATTCAGCTGAATCTCTTTTCCCTGCTGGAGGGCCAGATCGCGCACGAGCCGGGCCATCTTCTGAAAGGTGTTGCGGATCGGCACCATCCGCAGCGACATCGCCGTGCGCTGCAGATCGGAGGTGATGCCGCGGAGTTGGCCGAGGCAGCGGGAGAGATGGGCGCTGGAGATTGTTTTGAGTTCGGGGTTTTGCACCACCATCGATTGGGCGATCACCAGCTCCCCCACCAGATCGATCAGGCCGTCGAGCTTGAGCGTGTCGACCCGCACAATGCCGGTGCCGATGACGGGGCCGGTCGGGGCCGCGGCGGCACTGCTGGCAGCCTTTCGCGCTGCAGCAGCCGGCTGCGGCGCCGGTTCCTCGACAGCCACAGCGACAGGCTGAAAGGGAAGCTCAGGCTGCGGGGCAGAAGCCTCTGGCTGATGAAACACTGCCGCAAAGGAAGCCTCATCAAACCCAGCCGGGCCGGAGGACGGCTCGCCATGCGTTCCTTGAGCAGGGGCAGAGGCGGCAGGGGCTGGCGCACTATGGGCTGGGGCGGCCTCGATCGCCGCCGGGGCTGCGGCCACCGGCTCAGGAGCAGGGGGGGCTGCGGCTGGAACGGTCGGGGCGGCGCCGGGCAGGCTTTCGCCAGCCAGCAGGGCATGCACATTCCTGATCAGCTGGGGGATCGGCAGGGCGATCTGTCGGCCCGCCTCCACGCCGCCGATCTGCTGCGAAAGCTCCGCCACAAATCGCTTGAGGATGTCGGAGCCGGCCAGAATCACGGTGATCGAATCGCTGCCGAGCTTATAAGTGCCACGGCGGGCCGCATCGAGCATCGATTCGAGTTCGTGCGTGAGTTGCTGCAGCACATTGAGCTTCATCACCCCGACGTTGCCCTTGAACGTGTGGAACGCCCGGAAGAGCGAGTCGATCGAGGAGGAATCGGTCGGATTCTCTTCCAGCACCAGCACTCCCTGCTCAATGTCCTGCAGGAGATCCTGCGCCTCGGCGCAGAACAGCTGCAGCATTTCGGTATCGGAATCGGCCGGCACAACATCGACTGTCTGTTCGGGAAGGGCTTCTGCAGCAACTGCGGCAGTGGCCACAGGATGGGCATGGGCAGCGCTAGAAGATGCTGCTACCGCTTCTGGCGGAGTAGTGGCTTTCGACGCACTCGCAGCCGGGGCTGGCTTCACAGCGCCAGTTGGCACTTTCCAGCCCTCGGGCAGGGCGGGATAGGGAAGCTGATATTCCCACGACATCAGCGCCGCATCCATCCAGGGCTGCCAGTCGCCCAGCCGGGCGATAGAGACAGCCGAAAGCCGATTGTCGGCGGCGACGCGATCGTCGATCCAATGGCGCACTGCCAGCATCGCTGAGATAATCGGCTCCGGCTCAGTGCCGTCGAGCACCGCTTCGAGCTGCTTGATGAGATCGTTGATCCCATCGACGCCGTTCTCCTTCACGGAATCGACGAATGCCAATTCCAAGCCGATCTGCTGGAGCAGTTTCTTGGCCTTGGCAATGATGGCGAAACGGTCCGTGCTCATCGATGTGGGCGATCTGTGTGGGCGGCGGAAAAAACCGCCAGCCGGCAGGAAGGGGAGAAACGGAGCCGAAGCCAAACCAGCGCAGCGGACAGGCGGCAGACAGGCGTTCGCCGCTGGGGGAGCGGCCACCGGCTGGAACGCCAGCGCTACTACAGATTACCCGTCTTCACCAATCCTCAAGGGAGCGTACATCCGAGATGGTGGTCAGGCAAATTTTCCCGGGGAATATATTCAAAAGTTCACTGCGGCACTCCCCAACACCGGCTGGTTGATAACGCTCGTAATGTCGCCCGAGAGTCACACTCTGCCCTGTTCGTGCGCGCATCTGCCCGTTTCGTGCAAATCGGTTGGCGATTCGTCCCCGAATTTTGCCGTTTGGTCCCCCGCGGGGCTAACCGCTGGGCACCACAGGAGGCCGGGAGGGCCGAGGGGAACGTCCGGGGCAAGGAGGTAATCCTGGCCCGCGCATATCGATCATGCGCTTCCGGAATAACCAGAGCACTCAGGCGGCGCAGTTCGAAAAACCCGCTCTTCAGGAGGCCTGCTGGCCCAGGCGCTGGTGGGCCTCGACGAGCAGGCTTTCTGTTTCATCCCAGCCAATGCAGCCATCGGTGATCGACACGCCGTAGGCGAGTTCGGCCCGGTTGGTTTTTACCGGCTGGCTGCCCGCCGCAATATTGCTCTCGAGCATCACTCCCACGATCGAGCGATCCCCGGCAACCCGCTGCTCGAGCACATCCCGCCACACGATCGACTGCCGGCGGTGGTCTTTGCCTGAGTTGGCATGGCTGCAATCGACAATCACGCGCGGTGCCAAGCCGGCCGCCTCCAGCCGCGTGCGGGCCTCGTGGAGGATTTCCGGTGAATAGTTGGAGCCGCTGCGGCCGCCCCGCAGCATCAGCACCCCCCACGGGTTGCCGGTGGTGGAGACAACGCAGGTGCCGCCGTCGTTATCGATGCCGAGGAAGCTGTGCGGCGTACGGGCAGCCTGCATGGCATCGACCGCCGCCTGCAGGGAGCCGTCGGTGGAATTCTTGAATCCCACCGGCATCGAGAGGCCGCTGGCCATCTGGCGATGGGTGGGGGATTCGGTGGTGCGGGCCCCGATCGCCCCGAGCACGATCGTATCGGCGATGTATTGCGGCGTGATCGGCTCCAAAAACTCGGTGGCGGTGGAGATGCCCCGCCGGGCACAGTCGATGAGCAGCCCGCGGGCCAACCGCAGCCCCGTGGCCACGTCAAACGAATCATCGAGGTGCGGATCGTTGATCAGCCCCTTCCAGCCGACGGTGGTGCGCGGCTTCTCGAAATAGACCCGCATCACGACCAGGATCCGGTCGGCCACCCGCTCGGCCAGCGTGCCAAGCCGCTGGGCATAATCAGCCGCCACATCGAGATCGTGGATCGAGCAGGGCCCGACCACGGCGATCACCCGGGGATCCTCTCCCGAAAGCACCCGCTCCACGGCCTGCCGCCCGGCGAGAATGGTGCGGGTGGCCGCCTCATCCAGCGGAAACTGCGCCATCAGCCGGGATGGGGATACCAGCGGCTCGAGGCTCCTGATCCGGAGATTTGACGTGGCGGCGCAGTCTGGAGGATGGCCGGCTGGACGGGCATTGGCAGTGGGGTTCATAGAGTTCAATCTACACCATTTTTTGGCTCCGCCCTATTTCCGGCAGCGCTCGCCCTGCCCTACCCTGAGCCGGGCCGCGGGGCCCAGCCGGCACGACCGGCCCGATTCACGAGGCTGCCACCCCCCGAAAAAGCGCCGGAGGCCCCGCCCCTCGCGCCGCAGGTGGCCGGGGGACGCCGGTCGATTGACCCGCTCTGCGAACGCTGGTTCAATCCGCTAGGCCTGCGGCCGCGCAGGGCAGGAGCAAGGGCAGAGGCGAAGAGTGAGGAACTCGCAACCGTGACCAGGCATATCTTCGTGACCGGCGGCGTCGTCAGTTCGCTCGGGAAGGGGCTCACCAGCGCCTCGATCGGCATGCTCCTAGAGGCCCGCGGCCTCCGGGTGCGGATGCAGAAGCTCGATCCCTATATCAATGTCGATCCCGGCACCATGAGCCCCTACCAGCACGGGGAGGTGTATGTCCTCGACGACGGCAGCGAAACCGATCTCGATCTGGGCCACTACGAGCGGTTCACCTCCACGCAGCTCACCCGGATGAGCAACTACACCACCGGGCAGATCTATCTGTCGGTGATCAACAAGGAACGCCGCGGGGAGTTTCTGGGCAAGACGGTGCAGGTGATTCCGCACATCACCAACGAAATCAAGGAGATGGTGCGAAACCTCGCCTCCGCCGACACCGATGTGGTGATCACGGAGATCGGGGGCACAGTAGGCGATATCGAAAGTCTGCCGTTTCTCGAGGCCATTCGACAGATCCCGCTGGAGGTGGGACGCGAAAACTGCCTGTTTATCCACCTCACACTCGTGCCCTACCTGAAGGCCGCCGGCGAGCTGAAAACCAAGCCGACGCAGCATTCGGTCGGCATTCTGCGGCAGATCGGCATCCAGCCCGACGTGCTCGTCTGCCGCACGGAACGGAGCTTGGACGTGTCAGATCGGGAAAAGATCGCGCTGTTTTGCAATGTGCCGCTCGACTGCGTCATCGAGGAACGCGACAAGGATTTCTCGATCTACGAGGTGCCGCTCTCGCTGCAATCCAACCGCATCGACGACATCGTGCTGCGCCGGTTCGGCATGCAGGCCCCGCAGGCCGATCTCGCCGCCTGGCACGACATCCTCCACCGGCTGCGCAACCCCGAGCATGAGGTTTCGATCGCTCTGGTGGGCAAATATGCCGAGCACCGCGATGCCTACAAAAGCATCTACGAGGCGCTCGACCATGGCGGCATCTCCCACCGCACGCAGGTGCGGGTGCAGCCGATCAAAAGCGAGGATATCGAGCGGGACGGCGCGGAGCGGCTGCTGGCCGGCTTCGACGGGCTGATCGTTCCCGGCGGCTTCGGCGAGCGGGGGATTGAGGGGAAGGTGGAGGCGATCCGCTTTGCCCGCGAGCGCAAGCTGCCGTTCTTGGGGATTTGCCTGGGGATGCAGTGCGCCGTGATCGATGTGGCCCGGCATCAGGCCGGGCTGGAGGGAGCCCATTCGACCGAATTCGCCCGCAACAGCCCCCATCCGGTGATCTGCCTGATGGAGGAGCAGCAGGGGGTTGTGGCCAAGGGGGGCACGATGCGGCTGGGTGCCCAGCCGGCAGTGCTCACTCCCGGCACGCTCTCGGCCCGGGCCTATGGCACTGCCCGCATCTCCGAGCGGCATCGGCATCGCTACGAATTCAATGCCCGCTACCGGCAGCAGTTGGAAACGGCCGGGCTGGTGATTGCTGGCACGAGCCCCGATGGGGCGCTGGTGGAGATTGTGGAACTGGCTGACCACCCCTGGTTTGTCGCCGTCCAGTTTCATCCGGAGTTCAAGAGCAAGCCAACCGCCGCCCATCCGCTCTTTGCCGGCTTCGTGGCAGCGGCGGTGGCGCGTCACTCGGGCAGCGCTTCAGTGGCCGGGGCCTGAGCGGGTTTCCTGTTCGCGTTTTCTTGTTGTGTTGTCCCCGCAGGAGCAAGTGCCATGTCTGCCAGCGACCGAGAAGATGAAGAGGACGAAAACTCCATGGTTTCAGAGGGGGATACCGGCCCCCTGCCGGCGCCGCCGGCCACGTTTGATTTTCTGGTCCACACACTCTTCACCCAAGCATTGATGGCGCTGGGACGGATTCCCAATCCGATCACCAAAAAAACCCACCGCAATCTCCCCGCCGCCCGACACTTCGTTGACATGCTCGGCATGCTTGAGAAGAAGACGGCGGGAAACCTCTCCGCCGACGAGCGCCGGGTGCTGGAGGAGGTTCAGCATCAACTCCGCATGCTGGTGATGAACGACTCGGGCGCGGCCGGGGGTGCATCATGAGCCTCCGCCGCCTGCCCTGCCCACGGGAATTCAACGCGGCAGGCCGGCTGCTGGCGGTCCTCTGCCATCTGGCACCAGTCGTGGCCCTTTCCCTGGCCATTGTGTGCGCCTTGGCGCCCCGGCTGGCCCAGGCTGACGTCGTGCTGGAACGCCGGGAGGATCGGGTTGACGTGACGGTCGAGGGGGAACCCTTCACCAGCTATATCTTTCAGGGGCATGCGCAGCCAATCCTCTTTCCGATCCGGGTGCCCGGCGGCGAAACGATCACCCGCTCCTGGCCGATGGTGCCGGACGTGGAGGGAGAGGCGCATGACCATGTCCACCACGAATCGCTCTGGTTTTGCCACGGCCTGGTCAACGGCATCGACTTCTGGGCGCGGAAACATGCCGCGGGCGTGCCGACACCGCGCATTGAGCATGTGAACCTCCGCGTCTGCCAGAGCGGCCCGCAGGGCCTGCTCGAAGCCGACAACCGCTGGTGCGCCGCCGACGGCACGGTGGTTTGCACCGATACCCGCACGCTGGCGTTTTCCGGCGACGCCGCAGCCCACACGCTCGACTATCTGATCACGCTGCGGGCCGACCATGGCCCGGTGACCTTCGGCGACACCAAAGAGGGCACGATGGCCCTGCGGGTGCGTTCGGCCCTGCAGCCTGTTGATGCCTACCAATCGACGGGGGCGGTGGGAAAGATTGTGAATTCTTCGGGGCTGATCGATGGCGCCGCCTGGGGCAAGCCGGCCCGCTGGGTCGATTACTCGGCTCCCATTGCCGGCCGCACGATTGGCGTGGCGGCCTTTGATCATCCCACCAATCTGCGCCATCCCGCGCTGTGGCATGCCCGCGAATATGGGCTCTGTGCTGCCAATCCCTTCGGCATCCATGATTTCACCGGCGCCCCACCCGGCAGCGGCGACTACACAATTCCCGCCGGCGGCACGCTGGAACTGCGCTACCGATTTGTCTTTCATACTCTCGACGCGGAGGGAGCGCGCGTGGAGGAGCGGTGGCAGCAGTGGGCGCACCCGAAAAGCAGCGGCGGCCCGGCACCCTCGATCCCAGCGGCTCCTTCTCCACCGAAAGACCCCTCCCGATGACCGCCTCAATTCTGGATGGCCGAAAACTCGCAGGCAGCATCGAGGAATCGCTCCGCGCCGAGGTGGCGACGTTTGCGGGGGTGGTGGGTCGGGCGCCGCGGCTGGTGGTTGTGCTGGTGGGCGAGATGGCGGCCAGCGCCTCCTATGTCAAAAGCAAGGCCGATGCGGCCGCGCGGGTGGGGATCGATGCCGATGTGGTCCGCGTGACTGCCGGCACCACGACCCAAGCCTTGGTCAAGCTGATCCACGAGATCGCCAGCGAGGCGGATCGCCCGGCCGATGGGATCCTTGTGCAACTCCCCCTCCCGAACCACATCGATACCACAGCCGTGCTCGATGCCGTGCCGGCTGATCGCGATGTCGACGGCTTTCATCCGGAGAACGCCGGCCTGCTGTCGCAGGGCCGCCCCCGCTTCATTCCCTGCACGGCGGCCGGGGTGCAGCGGATGCTGCTCGCTGCGGAAATCGAAACGGCCGGCAAGCATGCCGTGATCATCGGCCGCAGCGACATCGTGGGAAAACCGCTCGCCCTCCTCCTGGCCTCGCGTGGCCCGGGTGGGGATGCCACCGTCACCCTCTGCCACAGCCGCTCAGCCAACCTCCCCGCCCTCACCCGCCAGGCCGACATTCTGGTGGCGGCCGTGGGGCGGCCACAGATGGTGACGGCGGAGATGGTCAAGCCGGGGGCCGTGGTGGTGGATGTGGGGATCAACCGCATCGCCAGTGAGGGAAAGCCGGGGGGCAGGCTGGTGGGGGATGTCGATTTCGCCGCAGTGGCTCCTGTGGCAGGCTGGATTTCGCCGGTGCCGGGGGGAGTGGGGCCGCTCACCGTCGCCATGCTCCTCTCCAACACGCTGCTGGCGGCCGAACTGCGGCTCGGCTCCCGGGCCCCACGGCAGACCTGACAGCTGCCGAACCTGCCGGGTTTGCCCAGAACCCCCGCAGAACCCGCCCTTGAACGCGGCGGCCCGCATCACTACCTTCCCGACCCGGTAGACCGGCACTCGTTTCGCGCAACCCCCCATGTTGCCGCTTCGGGGCCAGATCACCCGGGTGGTCTTTCAGACCCTCCGGCTGGGCTTTCGTAGTTGTTCCATCCGATTCCCAAGCAGGGTCTTTGCTTTCTGCGCCCATGAGCCTGAGGCGATCGGCGCCAGTGGCAAGCACTCCCCCAAAGATTTTTGCGCCGATAGAGAGCGTGGCCAAGGGCCCCGAGGCCCTTGGGCCACAGACAGCAGAGGCACCGCCTCCAGGAACTGAAAAGGATCTCCGTTCATGCACTATTTCCTTCGCGCTCTGCGCGACGCCGCCAAGAGCTGGCCGCTTCTGCTGGCCTCATTCCTCTGTTCGTGCGGTGTGGCCAGCCTGTGGGGGGCCAATATCGCCGCCCTGTTTCCGATCATCGAGGTGACCCTCAACGGCGATTCGCTACAGACCTGGAACAACCGGCGGATCAAAGACGCCCAAACGCGCCTTGAGCACAACACCGCCGAACGGACCCGGCTGGAAGACTGGCTGAAAACCGCTGGCCTGCCGGCAGATCAGGCGGCCTCGGGACGCACGCGGCTGGAGGCGATCGCCCTCGGCGTGCGCAATGACGAGGCCCTGCTCTCCACCTCCCACCAGCTGGCCCCCTGGATCGACCGATTTCTCCCGCTCGATCCCTTCACCACCGTGCTGTGGGTGGTGGGATTCGTGGTGGTGAGCACGTTCGTCAAGCATGCGCTGCTCATGACCAGCACGCTGCTGGTCTCCTGGGTGGCGATGAGCATCAGCCGCGACATCCGCGTGAAGGTTTTCGACAAGGCGCTGGCGCTCGACCGGGTGCAGTTTATGCGCAACGGATCGGCCGGCTTTATGGCGCAGGTAACGGGCGTTTCCGACATGCTCTCCAGCGGTATCACCAGCGTGTATGGCGGGGCCATCACCGAGCCGCTCAAAATCCTCGCCTGCCTCACCGGGGCGTTTCTCATCTCCTGGCAGTTGACGCTGGCCTGCCTCACGCTGGCGCCGGTGGTCGGCTTCCTGATGGTCTGGCTCAACCGCCGCATCCGCAATGTTTCCAAAAACATCCTCACCCGTTCGCTCGGCTTTCATCATGTGCTGCTCGAAGCGCTCAACAATGTGCTCACCGTGCAGGCCTACACGATGGAGGATTTCGAACGGACGCGGTTTCGCCATTGCACCACCGATGCGATGAAGGTCGGGATGTGGCAGACGTTCTATTTCGCCCTGGCCAATCCAATCACCGAAATCCTCGGCATTGGGATGGTCGCGACATCGATCGCCGTGGGGGCGTGGCTGGTGATCAACCAGCAGACCGAGATCTTCGGCTTCACCATGACCGACCGGCCCATGACCGTTCCCGGCATCATGGTCTTTTTCGGGATGCTCATCGGTGCCAGCGATCCGGTGCGCAAGCTCTCTGGCGTGTTCACCGGCGTGAATGTCGGCATCGTGGGAGCTCAGGCCCTCTATCCGATGCTCGACACGCCGTCGAAACTGGCCGAACCGGCCAACCCCAAGCGGCTCCCCTCCCCCCACCGCGAGATCCGCCTGCAGGACGTGTCGTTCAGCTACGACGGGATCGACACCGTGCTTCGCGACGCCAACTTCTCGATCCAGTTCGGGGAGCGGATTGCAGTCGTGGGCCCCAATGGCGGCGGCAAGAGCACGCTGATCAATCTCATCTGCCGATTCTATGACCCGACCCAGGGGCAGGTGCTGCTCGATGGAGTGCCCCTGACCGAACTGTCGCTCCACGATCTGCGGCGGCGCATCGCCATGGTGACCCAGCAGACAGAACTGTTCAACGAATCGATCATGTACAACATCCGCTATGGTCGCTGGGATGCCACCGACGCGGAGATCGAGGAGGCTGCTCGCAAGGCGCATGCCCACGAATTCATCAGCGAATTCCCCGATGGCTACCGCACGATGGTGGGGCCCAACGGCTTCCGGCTCTCGGGCGGGCAGCGGCAGCGCATCGCCCTGGCCCGGGCCTTTCTGCGCAATGCGGAAATCCTGGTGCTCGACGAAGCCACCAGCCAGATCGACGTGGAGAGCGAGCGACTCATCCACGATGCCCTCTCGCTCTACGTGGAAAATCGCACCGTGATCATGATTACCCATCGGGCGAGCACGCTGGCTCTGGCCGATTCGATCCTCCATGTTGAGCATGGCACGATCACGAAGCGTCCGGCCACCAAGCTCCAGGCTGCGTAGGCTCTGCTTGCGTCAGGCCCGCTGGGCGAGCCGGGCGTTCCACAGGGCGTGGTCTCTCGGTTCGTAGCGGGTGATTTCGAAGCTGTTGCGCACCACCTCGCGGACGCTGCGCAGATCGACCGTTCCGCCGCTGGCAAGCTGCTGCACCAGCAGGTTGCCGATGGCAGTCGCCTCCACGGGGCCGGCAATCACCGGCCGCTGGCAGGCATCGGCGATCGATTGGCAGAGCATTCCGTTTTTCACACCACCGCCGACAACATGGATCCGTCCCAGCCGACGGCCCAGCAGGCTGTCGAGTTCTTCGACGGTCCGGCGCACCGCCGCCGCCACGCTCTCCAGCGCCGTCCGCACCACCGCGGCAGTGGTTTCCGGAACGGGCTGCCCAGTCTCCCGGGCCAGGCTCCGGATCGCCTCCGGCATGTCGTGAGGCGCTACCAGCGAGGGATGGTTGGGATCGACGAGCGTCACCAGCGGGGGAGCCTCTGCCGCCAGAGCCGTCAACTGCTCCCAGGTCCATTCCTTCCCCGAGCGCTGCCAACTGGCCCGGCATTGTTGCACGAGCCAGAGGCCGCAGATGTTTTTGAGCAGGCGGGTGGTGCCACCGATTCCCGCTTCGTTGGTGAAGTTTCGCTCCAGGCAGGCCGGGGTGACCAGCGGTCGGGAGAGCTCCGCTCCCACCAGAGCCCAGGTGCCAAGACTCACATAGCACCAGTCGGGTCGGTCGCTCGGCGGCTCCGAGGCGGGCACCGCGGCCACCGCGCTGGCGGTGTCGTGCGTGCCAGGAACCACAACGCGCACGCCGGAAAGCCCCGTTTCCACAGCCAGCTCCGGCCGTAGCGGCCCCAGCACGGTGCCCGGCTCAACGATCGGCCCGAAGATGTGCCGCGGCAGGGCAAAGCGATCGAGGAGATCGAAGGCCCAGGTGCCACGTTGCGGATCGAAGCATTGCGAGGTGGAGGCGTTGGTGCGTTCGTTGGAGCGCACCCCCGACAACAGCCAATGCATGATGTCGGGAATCATCAGCATGCGGTCGGCCGCGGCGAGCACGCTCGACCGCTGCTCCTGCATGCTGAGGAGTTGGTAGAGCGAATTGATCTCCATGAACTGCAAGCCTGTGGCGGCGAAGATTTCAGCGCGAGGCACGATCCTCTCGGCCGCCGCGAGCATGCCGCGGGTGCGGGCATCGCGGTAGCAGACCGGATTGGCCAGCAGCACATCGTCAGCCCCCAGAAACGAAAAATCGACGCCCCAGGTATCGACACCGACGGTGGCGACCTGACTGCCGTGCCGGCCAGCGGCTGCGCGCAAGCCCTGCACAATCTCCTGCCACAGCCGCACCAGATCCCACACCAACTGTCCACCCATCGCCACCGGGGCATTCTCAAACCGGTGAATCTCCTCCAGCTCCAAGAGGTGGCCGTCAAAGGCCCCCGAAACCACGCGGCCACCGGAAGCCCCCAAATCGATAGCCAAAGCCACAGAACGTGCCATACGCGGTGAATCCTCTGCAGAGTTCGTCGATCATGAGCCAGCCGGCATTGTTCACTTTTCCCAGCGGCTGACGAGTGGGGAGCCCCATTCCCCGCCCGCAGCCGGTCCGGCCCCCACAAGCAACCGGGTAAGGCTGCCAAACTTTTCGGGTAAACCGCCCCCGGCATGCTGTTGGGGAGGGGGCAGGGTCGATATTTGTCTCACCAGAGCCTATTGTTAACCTGTTTGGGAAACATTTGTAGGATTCCCCTCTGATTCCAGGAACCGGGTTCCAGAAAGCGGCCGGCGGCATGGGCTTGAACGTCATCAATCTCCAGAGGCCTGACGTGGCGGCCGCCCTGCTGGCGGAACTCGCCGCGGCGAACAGTCTGCTGGAGAATGCTGAACCCTCCGACATCATTCTGTGGGCGGCCCGGCGGTATGGCGATCGCCTCACGATGGCTACCGCCTTCGGGCCGGAAGGGTGCGTGATCCTCCATTGGCTGGCCCAGCTGGCCCCCCGCACGTTCGTCTTCAACCTCGACACGGGCTACCAATTTGCAGAGACCCTGGAACTGCGCGACCGCATCGCCAAGCGGTATGGAATCGAGGTGTCGCTGGAACGCCCCGACACCACGGTGGCCGAATACGAACGCATTCATGGCGGCCCGCTGCACTCCACCGATCCCAACCGCTGCTGCGCCGACCGTAAGATCGCGGTGATCAAGCGGGTGCTCGGCCGGTTTGACGCCTGGATGAGCGGCATCCGCCGCGACCAGAGTTCTGACAGGGCTGCCGCACCGGTTGTCGGCTGGGACGACAAGTTTGGGGTGGTGAAAATCTCACCGCTGGCAAACTGGACAAAGGCCCGCATCTGGGACCTGATCGTGAAAGAAGACATCCCCTACAACCCGCTCCACGATCAGGGCTATGTCAGCATCGGCTGCGCCCCCTGCACGCGGCCGGTGGTGGTTGGCGAGGATGAACGCGCCGGCCGATGGAGCGGCACCGCCAAGACAGAATGCGGCCTCCATTCCCGCGATCACTGACCTTTCTGCGGGAACCGCCATCCATGGCCTTGTTCCACCACTTCGACCGGTGAAAAAGCCCCCGGACTCCCCATGCGACTCTCTGCCAAAACGGAATACGCCGCGATCGCCGTGCTGGAATTGGCCCGCAATTGGGGCGCCGCAGATCCCGTCAGGATCCGCTCGATCTGCGCAGCCCATGGCGTGCCGTCGCGGTTTCTGGTGCAGATTCTCCTGCAGCTCAAGGGAGCGGGGATCGTCACCAGCACGCGGGGAGCTGCCGGCGGCTACCAACTCGCGCGGGCCCCTGCCGAGATCACGCTCAACGACGTCTTCCGCGTGATCGAGGGACCGGATGAACTGATCACATCGATCACCGCCGATCTCGCCGGACGATCGCGCAGCGTGTCGGTGTTGCTGGAAGCCTGGCGCGATGTGGCGGCGCAGGAAACCGCCGCGATGGAGGGAGTGACATTTGCCACGCTGGTGGAACGCTCCCGGACCACGACTGAACCGATGTACTATATATAGCGCCTGAAGGGCCATCCATGGCCCCTTCAGGCTTGGGGCATGCGGAGGCACAGCCAAGGTGTGCCTCGAATGCCCGGACGCCGTCTTCCTGACGGCGTGGCCGCGGCGCCAGCCAATTTTTGCGGGCCATCTATGGCCGCGGCGTCACTTATTGCTCGGGGGTGGCCAGTGTTCCCTGGCCGCCGATTGACTCGCCGAACCCACGCGCGAGTTTGTTGGTCACCGCAAACGACAACTGCTCCAACTCAATCGCCAGATCAACCGCCACGCTCTGCACGTGAGGGGGGAGAACGAGGGTGACCGGCGCAAAATTCACGATCCCCTCAACCCCCGCCACCACCAGCCGATCAGCCACCTCCTGAGCACGCTCGGCAGGCACCACAATCATTCCCAATCGCACTCCTTCGTGCCGCACCACCGCCGGCAGTTCGTTGAGCGGCCGGACCAAAATGCCCTGGATCGTCTGCCCCACCTTCGCCGGGTCGGCGTCAAAGGCCGCCCGGATGGAAAAGTTCTGCCGCCCAAAGCCCCGGTATCCAAGCAGCGCCAATCCCAGGTTGCCCACCCCCACCATCACCACCGGCCAGGGATGGTTGGTTCCCAAAATGTCGCGCATCGCACGAATCAATTCATCGCAGCGGTACCCCACGCCCGGATAGCCGAACTGGCCAAAGAACCCCAGGTCCTTGCGCACCTGGGCATCGCTGAAGCCGAGCAGATTGCCCAGCTGGCCCGAGGAGATCGTCTGCTGCCCGGCCGACTGCAAGCGCTGCAGTTCGCGCAGGTAGAGGCTCAGTCGGCTCACGACGACCTTGGGAACCGGGGCATCGGAGGGAAGATCGCCAGAAGGCGTACGGGATTCATTCATGGCAGAAATGCTCGGCGCCGGTTCTCCAGAAGACTCTACCCAACCCACCGGGTTCGCCGCAACGACGCACCGGTCCGCCCTGCTGAAAATCCCCCCCAACGGGAACGGCCGACGCCCGGCAAGAGGGGAGACGTGCGTTATCTGGCGAACCCCCGCAGAAAAGGTTCCGGCAGCCCCATTGCCGTACCGACGCGCAGCGCGGTATTCCTCCCGGAGTCCGGCGGCCTGAGCCACCGGGGCCCCGACGAGATGCATCCATGACCCGCGCCATCCCTGCGTTTCTGCCACCTGCCCGCCGGGGCAGCCTCCCGCTGACAGTGGCCCTCCTAGCCTTGACGGCAGGCGGAGCGACCGCCTGCCGGGCGGAGGGGCCCCGATACGCCCCCACGCCGATGGGCGCCGCCGAACTGCTCGCCCCGCTGGATACTTCCAGCCCGCGCGGCACCATGCGTGGCTTCACCGACACGATGGACCACATCTATTCTGCCGTGACGCAACGGCACACCCATCCTCCCGGCCGGGCCCGCATGCAGCATCTGTTCAGCCAGATGATGTCGAGCCTCGATCTCTCGACGGTGGCGCCTTCGCTGGTCATCACGGAGGGGCGCGAGGCCGCCGTCTGTCTCAAAGAAGTGCTCGACCGCGTGCCGGTGCCCGCCGACAGCGAAATTCCCGATGCCGACGCCGTACGGGAGCAGAACATCACCCGCTGGCGCGTGCCCGGCACGGAAATCGTGCTCGTGCGGCTGGCCACCGGAGACCGGGCCGGGGAGTTTGTTTTCGCCGCAGATACGGTCTCCCGAGCCAAGGAGTTTTTCCAACGCGTCAATGCCTTGCCCTACAAGCCGACCGCTGGCAGCCCCGGTCTGCACCAAGCCTATGTCACACTCGGGGGCTGGATGATTCCCGACCAATTCCTCCACTCGCTCCCCCTCTGGGCGCGAACCTCCATTGGCGGTGAGACGGTCTGGCAATGGGTCGCCACGCTTCTGCTGGTGCTGCTGGCCGCCGCGGCGGTGCGGAGCGCCCTGCGCGTGGCCCAGCGGGACACGCACACTCCCGGCATGCTCACCCTCGGTTCATTTATCTTTCCGGCGACGCTGATTGCCAGCAGCCTCATCGTCGACTACCTCCTCACGTTTCAGGTGCGTCTGACCGGCGAACGGGTGCTGCTGGCGAAGCTCTGCCTGGAGTCGGTCACGCTCACCGGCGTGGTGATCGGCGTGCTCGCGGCGTCCCGCCGCATCACCGAGTGGTTTCTGGAAACCCGGGGCAAGCGGGGGGATGCCATCGATAGCCAGATGATTCGTCTGGTCAGCCGCGTCGGAACGGTGGCGGTGACAGCCTGGATTGTTTTCCATGCCGTCGATCGGATGGGAATTTCAGTCACCCCACTGGTGGCCGGGCTGGGAGTGGGTGGGCTGGCTGTGGCACTGGCGGCCCAACACACCACCGAAAACCTGATCGCCGGAATTGTGCTGTTCACCGACAAGCCGGTCAGGATTGGCGAGGAGTGTCAGTTCGGATCGGTCCGCGGCACGGTCGAAGAGATCGGCCTGCGGTCGACCCGGATCCGCAGCGCCGATCGCACGCTCATCACCATTCCGAATGCCGAATTCGCCAAGCTGCAACTGATCAACTTCACCCGCCGCGACCACACTCTCTTCAAAGCCGTGCTCGCGCTGGCTTCAGACACATCCACCACCCAGATGCGCACGGTGCTTGTGCGCCTGAGAAAGCTGCTGATGGCCCATCCGCAGCTGGAACGAAATTCTTCGCAGGCGCGGTTCGTGGCGCATGGCCCAGCCTCGCTGGATATTGAATGCTCCGCCTTCACCCACACCAACTGCTCCGCCACATTTCTCTCGATCCAGGAGGAATTGCTCCTCTCGATGATGGAGGTGGTGCGGGACAGCGGTTGCGAGTTTGCGGCACAGAACCAGCCGGCACAGGTTTCCTGGACGGAGCGGCCGCGCAAGGGGCTGCGTAGGGTCGCCGCTGCCTGAGTGAAGCAGACTCTCAGGACTCCGGCTCGATCGAGGCGCTCATGGCACCCTTCGATCGCGCCAGAAGTGTGTCGGGCCCCATGGCGTGGATCTGATCGCGTTTGAGTTCCGCATGCTCCCGGGTCGTCGTCAGCACCACCACCCGCCCCTGCTGGTCAACCTCCTTGGCCAGTGCCAGCCCCCTTTCGGCGGGATGGCCGAAGAGTTTTTTGAGCATGGCAATCACATACTGATAGGTGTGATCGTCATCATTCCACAGCACGACATGATAGCGGGGCTGGCGCTGCGGACGCGTTTCATCGGCGGGGGCGACAGCCGGGGGTGGATCGGCCACCGGCGTCTCTACTGCCTGAGACTGAGCGCTCACTATCCGTGGACAGCGAAGCCCGCCGCAGAAGGGGGGCAACACAACGGCACTGGCGGTGGCTGGCATGGTTCTGGCACACTCCCGAGGAGAAAATTCCCCATGAACCGATCGAGCCTGATTATAAGAGGTGGGGGCGTCGGCCCAATGGCCCGCCCCAGCCCGAGCGTCTGTCGGTTTACAATCCTGCCTTTTCCGGGAGAAACTGCCCGTGCTTGATCGTCGCTATGTCGCTGACAACGTCGACCTCATCATCGCCAACTGCTGCAAGCGGGGCTCCACGGCCGACGTGGCCCGGTTCGCCGAGCTCGATCGGCTGCGCAGGAGCATGCAGGCCGATATCGACAGCCTCAACCAACAGGCCGGAGTGGTCAGCAAGTCGATCGGCAAGGCCGCCGACGCGAACCAACGCGAGGCCCTCAAGGCCGAGGGACGGCGCCTCCGGGAGGAGATCGGGGCCAGCGAGGGACGGCTGCAGCAGATTGTCAGCGAATCGGATGAGATCCTCCGGGCGATTCCCAACCTCACCCACCCCGATGCCCCCACCGGTGGCGAAGACGCCTCTGTGGAGATCCGCCGGGGACGCACCCCCTCCCCCCAATTTGATTTCAAACCGCTCGACCACGTCGAACTCGGCGCGCGGCTGAAACTGTTTGACTTCGATGCAGGTGCCAAGGTGGCCGGGCACGGCTTCTACTTCCTCACCAACGAAGGGGTGCTGCTGGAACTGGCGCTGCAGAAATATGCCGTCGACCTGCTCATGCGGGAACAGTTCACAGTGATGACCACCCCCGATCTGGCCAGAGATACGATTCTGGAGGGCACCGGATTCATGCCGCGTGGCCCCGAGACACAGATCTATTCCATCACTGGCAGCGATCTTTCATTGGTGGCCACTGCCGAGATCACGCTCGGCGGAGCGATGCATGAGCGGATCTTCGAGGCGGACGAACTGCCGCTGAAGCTGTGTGGAATCAGCCACTGCTTCCGCACCGAGGCTGGCGCCCACGGCCGGGCCACCCGCGGCCTCTACCGCGTGCACCAATTCACGAAGGTGGAAATGTTCGCTTTCACCCTGCCAGAGCAGAGCGCGGACATGCATGCCTATCTCCTCGATCTGGAATGCGCCCTCTTCGACGGACTCGGCATCCCCTACCGCGTGATCGACACCGCCAGCGGGGATCTGGGCGGACCGGCCTACCGGAAATACGACCTCGAGGCCTGGATGCCGGGCCGCGGCGAGCAGGGAGAATGGGGCGAAGTAACCAGCACCTCCAACTGCACCGATTATCAGGCGCGCCGATTGGCTATCCGCTACCGGACTCCCGGCGAGAAGGGAACCTCCTTCGTCCATACGCTCAACGGCACCGCCATCGCCATGAGCCGGGCGATCATTGCGATTCTGGAAAACTACCAGTGTGCCGATGGCTCAGTGGTTGTCCCTGAGGCACTCGTCCCCTGGGTTGGCACCAGCCGGCTCACGCCCCGCGGGTAATTGGTCGCCGGCCTCACAGCAGGATTTCCTCTCCCTCGCGGGCCGCGTCGACCACCAGGTCGCTCCGGTGCTGCCGCGCTTGAGCCTGGCCTTCGGCCAGCATGCGATCGAGGCAGGCGTCGTCGTGGGCAGGATCGTGGTGAAAGAGATAGACCCTCCCCACTCCGCTGGAGGCCGCCAGGCCAACCACCTCCTCCACGCTGCCATGGCCCCAGCCGCGGCGGGTGAGGATCTCGGTGGAGTCATATTGGGCATCGGCGATCATCAGGGCTGCTCCGGAAATGAAGGCCCTGATGCGTTCCTCGTCCGCCCCTCCCGTTTCATGGTCGCTGAGAAAAACGATTCCGCCGTGGGGCGTCTCGAGTCGGTAGCCCAGCGAACCGCCCGGGTGGTTGGTGGGGCAGGCGAGCACAGCGACGCTGCCAATGGAAAACCTGAGGTCCCCTTGGGCGTCGATGTGCTCAAACGTGATTTGGGAGGGCAGAGCGGCAAAGGGGAAGGGAAAATAGCGCTGCCCGTCCATCTGATCGGCGAACACCCGCGGCAAACCTGCAGCGGTGGCATTGCCACCGATCACCCGGATGTGGGTCTGCTTGCTGTAGGCCGGAGCAAAGAATGGAAACCCCTGAATATGATCCCAGTGGGCATGGCTGTGGAGCAGGGTGAGATGAAGCGGTTCTGGGCCGCATTCCTTCATGAGCGCCACGCCCAGGCCACGGATGCCAGAACCGGCATCGATGACGATCCGTTCTCCACCGACGCTCACCTCAATGCAGGTTGTGTTGCCACCGTACCGCGCCGTGGCTGGGCCGGGAGTGGGAATGGAGCCTCGCACTCCCCAGAATCGCAAGCTCGGCCGATCGGGATCGCGGTGTGGGCTGGTGGCGGGCATGGCTGATTCTCGAGGGCGCTTGTCACACTCAGGCACCCGGTGTGCGGCCGTTGACGAAATAGGTTTGCACCTGCCCGAGCCCCTTGCACTCCACAAACCCACGGTCTTCCATGGCGAACTTCCCGTGCAGGGCTTTTCCGGTCTGTTCAGAAACGTGGATCCGGCCCGGCATTCCTGAGGATTCCATCCGGCTGGCGACATTCACCGTATCGCCCCACAGGTCGTAGGTGAATTTGATCTTGCCAATGACGCCCGCCACGACCGGACCGGTGTGGATGCCGACCCTCATCTGCAGGTCGGTGGCGTTGGTGGCGTTGATTTTCTTGAGCGCTTCGACCATCTCCATCGCGGCATCGGCCACAGCCTCGGCATGGTCGTCGCGGTTGGTGGGCAGACCTCCGACCAGCATGTAGCAGTCGCCGATCGTTTTGATCTTTTCAACACCATACTTTTCCACGATCAGATCGAACGCCGTGAAAATGCTGTTGAGCATCGACACCAGATCGGCCGGGCTGGTTTTCCGCGAGAGTGCTGTAAAGCCGCACAGATCGGCAAACATCACCGTGACCACAGCGTGTCCGTTGGCGATCGCCTTCTCGCCCCCCTTCAGCCGGCCTGCGATCGCCCCGGGCAGAATGTTGAGCAGCAGCCGCTCCGACTTTTCCTTCTCGAGCTCAACCAATTCTTTCTCAGCCTGCAACTGCGCCATGCGCAGCTTTTCCAGATCCCGCAAGCGCTTCTTTTCCAGCGACGTCGTCACCCGGGCCCGCAGCAGCGTGGGATTGGGTGGTTTGTTGAGGTAGTCCTCGGCGCCGGCCTCAATGCACTGCACGGCCATCTCGGTCTGTTCTGCACCGGAGATGACAATGACTGGCACGCCCTTGAGATGGTGGTCGACATTGATGGCTGCCAACACTTCGATGCCGTTGAGTTGCGGCATCTCCATGTCGAGGAGCATCAGGTCAAAGGGCTTTTCACGCAGCTTTGCCAGCGCATCGCTGCCGTCAACGGCCTCGGTGATGTTGGTGAAGCCCAGATCCCGCAGCGATTTGGTGAGCACCGCACGCATCACGCGGCTGTCGTCCACCACCAGAACAGCGGCGCTTTTGAGCGTTTGGGAAACAAACTCGCCCCCATCTGCCGCGGCATTGCCGGGGTTCTTGCGCTCAATGTCAGTCACGACGACCTCACCACTTCAGGCCGAATTGTTCCCCCGCGCCCTTCCTCCCCAAGCCGCCCTTGAGCGGCACGTTCGATCGTCGCGCCGGGGCAGCGGGGGGGGTCTCGTCGGCGGGGCCTTCGTCCACAGAGTCGGCACCTGACGCCGCAGGGCCAGCCGGTGCGCTGGCCAGAGCCTTGATCGACAGCGACAGTCGCTGCTCGTCGGGATCAACCGTCAGCACCCGACATTCCACCGCCTCCCCCTCTTTGACCACGTCGCCCACGCTGCGCACATGGCGGTGAGCCAGTTCCGAAACATGGACCAATCCTTCGATCCCCGGCTCAAGTTTCACGAAGGCGCCAAACTGCGCGATCCGGCTCACAATTCCCCGCACCGTAGCTCCGACGTGGTATTTCTCAGCGGCGGTCTTCCAGGGGCTATTCACCGTATCGCGGGCCGACAGGGCGATCTTGCCCGTCTGGCTGTCGATCTTCTTGACGACGACCGATATCTTCTGCCCCGGCTGCAACACGTCGGCCGGATTGGCCACCCGATCCCACGAGAGTTGGCTGACGTGGACCAGACCCTCCACGCCATTACCGATGTCGACAAAGGCGCCAAAATCACGCACCGATCGCACGATGCCTTCGAACAGCGTGCCGACTTCCAGGGTTTCCAGCATGGTCGTACGGGCGTCGGCGGCCTGCTTTTCCAAGACCGCGCGCCGGGAGAGAACCATGCGGCGGGCGCCAGGCACAAGTTCTGTAACGAGCACCTCAATGTTCTGACCGACCATCTCCTCCAGATTTTCCACCCGCCAGGTGCTGACAAGGCTCGCCGGCATGAACCCGCGCAGGCCCGCCACCTCGCATTCGAGGCCCCCCTTATTGGCAGCCGTCACACGGGCAGTGACGATCATTCCCTCGGCCAGTTGCGACCAGTCTTCCACCGCCACCGCCCGATTGGCCGGGGCAACGTCGTAGAGACCGTCTTCCTCGTTGAAGATCCCGACTGAGAGCTGAAGCACCTCGCCGACTGCCGGGTTCCCATCCAGCCCTGCCAGCTTGAGCGCTCCCTGGCGCCTCCCTCCAAGATCGATGAATGCCGTGTCAGGGCCGACGTTGAGAACAGTGCCGGCGATCCGGGTGCCAGGTTCAAGAGGCGCCTCGGCCTGTGCCGGGCCCCCTCCCACCAGCAGATCATCGACCGACACTCCCTCCAGCGCCGCCAGAAAATCAGACTCCAGATCATCTTCCAGAGCCGAGCGCAGGTTGGGAATGGCCACCCGCTTGTGCGGTTGCACCACTTCGGGGAAAGCATTTTTTGGTCCTCCCCCACGCCGCTCACCCCGCGGCCGTCGCTCCCCACCAGCCCCGCCTTCCGGCCGCTGCTGACCGCGGCCCGCAGCGCCGCTCTCTGCGGGCACGGCCGGGGCGGTCTCTGTGGCGGGCAGACCGGCGGAAAGGGCTTGAGTCTCGGGGGCCGCCGCTGCAGCGGCGGCAGACGTCGAAGTCTCGGGGCCGGCGCCGGGCACCACATATTGGTGGCGGGGAGGGAGTTTGGGAGGCGTAATCCCCGGCCGCTGGGTGCCGATCGGAATCCGCCGCGGGCTCCCCTCAGCCGAAGATGCAGCGACGCTCTTAGGTTCTCCAGACGCGGGCGAATCAGCGGTCATTCTGTGAGCTCAGCAGAGGGAAAAAAGAAAAAGAAGAACACCCGCCGAACGCCGGAAAGAAAGAGGGAGGATCGGGGCGACGGGGGGTCGGTTGGGGCACAGTGCCGAAGAGAACGACGGCTGACAGCACTCTGCTGCGACCGCCTACCGGAATCACACGACCACCAAATGCGGGAAACAGGACTTGAACCTGCACGGTATTACTACCACTAGGCCCTCAACCTAGCGCGTCTGCCAATTCCGCCATTCCCGCAGACTGACCAATCCATCACCGGCGACCAACACATTCGCGTCCACCCGAACTGCCAAACGTTGAGGAACGTTCAGACAGCACTCCCATTCTGGACCGCCCTCGCGGGCCGTCAAGCCTGTGTGCTCCAGATGGGACGCCCCGTCACTCTGCCACCGCCCGGGCTCCCACGTTGGCCATCGAGCCGGCCATTCCAGTCGCGAGACTGCACAGCCCCACGCTCCAGAGCAGATCCCCCACCGGCATCCAGCGGTAAAACGGCAGAGCCGCCACATAACAGGCCACCAACCCCTCCACCGTGTGCGGATAGTCGGCGGTCAGCCCCCAGTGAGCCAGATTCGTGGAGATGTAAAACAGCAGCGAACTGGCCAGCGCCCCACCAACCACAGTGAACACGCCTCCCCGCCGCACCATGCCACCCAGCAAGATCGGCCAGATGGAGGCGGCAAACACGACCCCCGCCATGGTCCAACTGCCATAGCCTGGCAGCACGCTGTTGCTGACCAGCAGCGCCGCCAGCGGCACGCTGGCCGATATCCAGCGATTGGGAAACAGGGCCCCTGCAGCCAGCGCCACGCCCGCCATCGGCGTGACGTTCCAGGCAGGCTGCCAGAGCCGGCCAATGACCGCCACGGCCACCAGAACCGTCCACCAAAGCAGCTGTTCTGTACGGCCCATCCCCGCGTTGGTTGCAGCCAGCCGGCCCCGCTCCAGCCCGGGCCGGAGGGCCGGGGAGAGGGAACGACTCACCACATCAGAGGACTGCTGGGAATCAACGTCGGAAGTGTTCATGCAGTGGGCCATCAAGGGTGCCAGTATCCCGTCACGCCGGCCACACTCTAACAGGCCGGAACAGCCATTAGGAAGGGATACCCTTCCTAAAAAATCCCCGTCGGCAGAATTCGGTTCTCTGCCGCGGGGCCGCGGCAGAAAACCAACACCCCCCCTTCGGGCTGCTTCAGCCCAAAAAAGGTCATGGAAGACTTTTTCCGCCGACAGCTAGACTGTGTGGGGACGGCAGCGAGCGTGCCTCCGCCTACGGGCCTCGGCGTTTCACCCACAGCAAGAACATTCGGCGCAGGCATGATGTCGAGCAACCGTCGCGGACGGCAGTCCCCGGGGAGTTCGCCCGCCGAACTCCCCGCCACGCCTGCCTGCCCCACTCCCACCGTTGTGGCCACGCTGCCGACGCTCACTGTCAGCCGGCGGGCCGACGGGCTCGTCGCGCTCAGTTTTTTGGTGCCCGACCACCGCCAAAACGTGATCACGCCGCAGGTGCTGATCGATCTCGCCAGCGCCCTCGACCTGGTGGAAAAGGGGCCCGAACCGACCGGAATCGTGGTGGTGTCGAATCGCCCGGGGTCCTTTTTCGCTGGCGCCGACATCTCCCGCCTGGAACTCCTCACGCAGGGCACGGCCGCGTCGATTGAAGCGGTGTGCGCTGTTGGCCGAACCCTGCTGGGGCGGCTCTCGGCGCAACCCTGGCCCAGCGTGGCTCTCATCGATGGCATCTGCCTCGGGGGAGGCTTGGAACTGGCATTGGCCTGCGATCTGCGGGTCTCGACCACCAACTCTGCCACGCTGCTCGGCTTTCCAGAGGTGAAACTCGGCCTGCTGCCCGGCTGGGGAGGCACCGTGCGCCTGCCCCGGCTGATCGGCCCTGGCCCGGCTGTGGAACTGGCCGCCTCCGGCGAACAGGTGGACGGCCTGGCGGCTGCCCGCGTGGGACTGGTGGACGCCTGCGTACCGCCGGAGCAGGCGTTTGCTGCCGCCCAAATCCTGATCGAGCGGAACACCGCCAGCGGGGCATACCTCCAGCGGCGAAAAAAACTCGCGGCCCCACTGCCACTCGATCCGCTGGAGCGGGAGTTTCTGGAATCGACAGCCACGGCGGTGATTCTCGGCCGCACCGGCAGCCACTACCCCGCGCCGCTGGCGATTCTCCGCACCATTCTCGATGGCCTCGATCTGGATGCGGTGGCGGCCGGCACGGCAGAGGGGGCAGCCTTTGCGGCGCTCGCCAGCGGGCCGGTGGCGGCGCAGCTGGTGCGCGTGTTTCGGTTGGGCGAGCGCAATCGACAGGACTCCGGCGTTGCACATGCATCCTCAGCAGCCCAGGCCTCGACGACCACCCGGGAGATCCACCGACCGGCGGTGGTGGGGGCCGGCATCATGGGTTCGGGGATCGCCGCCAGCCACCTGCGGGCCGGATTTGCTGTAGCGCTGTGCGACGTGCAGGCTTTGGCGCTCTGCGGGAGCGTGGCGGGCATCCTCGACGAAGCAGCCTGGGACCGGGCCACCAAACGGAGCGATCCCGCCCGGTCGCTCGCGCTGGCAGGTCGGCTTCAGACCTCGACCCAGCTCGCCGCGATTGCCGACGCCGATCTTGTGATTGAGAGCGTGCTGGAACGCACCGATCTCAAACGGCAGGTGCTCGCCGAGATCGAACGGCTGGTCGGGCCAACCACGGTCATCGCCACCAACACCTCCACCAACCCTATCGCCAAACTCGCCGGCGTACTGGCCGATCCGAGCCGCTTCTGCGGCCTCCACTTCTTCAACCCCGTCCGCCGGATGACGCTGGTGGAAGTGGTGCGGGGACCAGCCACCAGCGACGACACCATCGCCACCGCCGTGGCCCATGCCAAGCGCCTCGGCAAGTGCCCGATCGTGGTGCGGGACAGCCCGGGATTCCTCGTCAATCGGCTGCTGATGCCGTATCTCCACGAGGCGGTGGAGATGCTGCGGGAAGGCCTTGAGGCCCGCAGGATCGATCGCCTCGCCCGGTCCTTCGGCATGCCAATGGGGCCGCTTGAGCTCTACGACATGATCGGCCTCGACACCGCCTTCTATGCGGGGATGGTGCTCAACGACGCCTACGGCGACAGAATCGATCCATCCCCCGTGATTCCGGCGCTCGTCCGCTCGGGCCGGCTGGGGCGGAAGACTGGCGCCGGCTTCTACCACTATGCCCGGCCCGAGGGCCCCGGCGGCAGCCAGCGGGCCCGGATCGAACGCCCCGACGCCGGAGTGGCGGCCGTGCTTGAGCCCTATGCCCTTCCCCCTCGAGCGTCCGACGATGCCACGATCCGCGATCGCCTCTTTGTGCCGATCGTGCTGGAGGCGGTGCGCGTGCTGGAAGAGGGGATCGTGCGTGACGGGCGCGATGTCGATCTGGCGGTGATTCATGCCCTGGGGTTTCCGGCGTTCCGGGGGGGCGTGCTTGCCTGGGCCGACACGCTCGGTGCCGCTGAGATTCTCCGGCGACTGAAACCGCTGGCCGATCTCGGCGTGCGCATGCATCCGACCGCGTCACTGGTGGAAATGGCACGCACCGGCAGCCAGTTCACCGCCTGCCACCATCCGGAGTGAATCGATGAGCAGCGGCAGGCCCCCCTCCACCCGTGCCGATTCCCCCGGGCATCGTTCCCCTGAGACGACGCCTGTTGTGGTGGCCTGCTGCCGAACGGCGATCGGCCAGGCCCACCCGCTGCGTGGCCTGTTTCGCCATGTGCGCGGCGACGAACTGGCCGCGGCTGTGGTGCGGGCTGCGGTGGAGCGCAGCGGTGTCGATCCGGAGTCGGTGGAGGATGTCATTCTCGGCGTGACCCAGCAGCGGGGTGAGTTGGGGGGGAATGTGGCCCGCACCGCCGCCCTCCTCGCCGGCCTGCCACTGTCGGTGGCGGGCACCACGTCCAACCGGCTGTGTGGCTCGGGCCTGCAGGCACTGGCGCAGGCTTGCCATGCAATTGTCGCCGGCGCGGAGAACGTGCAGGTGGTGGGCGGGGTCGAGCACATGCACCACCTGCCGATGGATTCGGCGATCGACTTCCATCCGCAGATGGTGGCCCGCTCCAGCCGCGGTGTGCTGTCGATGGGAATGACCGCCGAACATCTGGCCGGCGTCCACGGCATCACACGCGCGCGGCAGGAGCGATTCGCCCTGCAGAGCCATGCCCGAGCGGCGGTAGCCACAGACACGGGCCTCTTCGACGACGAGATTGTGCCGGTGCTGGGGCACGATCCAGCCGGTGGACTGCAGGAGATGTTCCACGATCAGTCGGTGCGCCGCGATACCAGCCTGGAGGCGATGGCTGCCCTGGAACCGGCCTTCCTGCCCAAGCTCGGCACGATCACTGCCGCCACCAGCGCCCCCTTGAGCGATGGTGCGGCGGCGCTGGTGGTGATGTCGCAGGCCGAAGCGGCGCGGCAGGGGCTGGAACCGCTGGTGCGCATTGTCGCCACGGCAGTGGTGGGCGTCCCGCCGGCGGCGATGGGAACCGGCCCGATTGTCGCCACCCGCAAACTGCTGGCTCGGGCTGGGCTAACAATTGAAGACATCGATCTGGTGGAACTCAACGAGGCCTTTGCGGCGCAGGCGATCCACTGCATCGACACTCTCCGCCTCGACCCTGAGCGGGTGAATGTGCGCGGCGGGGCGCTGGCGATCGGCCATCCGCTGGGGGCAGGAGGCGCGCGGATTGCCACGACTCTCATCCACTCCCTCGGCGCGGGTGAACACCGGCTGGGACTGGCCACGATGTGCATCGGGCTGGGGCAGGGTATCGCGGTGCTCTTTGAGAGGATCGGGGCATGACGACGACGGCCACAGCCAATGGCCTGCTGCAGCGGGCCGGGGCACAGCCGCTGGAACCGGCCACCGATGCGTCGCTGGTGGGACTGCTTCTGAAGCGACTGGGCGATAGCCCCAAGCGCCGGGCGCTGGCCTCCAGCGGGCCGACCACGGCAGCACTCCGGGAGTGGACCTGGGGCGAACTGACCGCCGCCGCAGTCGATCTGGCCACGCATCTGGAGGCGCAGGGCCTTCAGCGGGGCGACCGCCTGGCGCATTTGGGGCCCCACGGCGTCGACTGGATCGTGGTCGATCTGGCCTGCCTGCTCAGCGGCATCGAGCATGCCGCCTTGCATCACGACGCCCCCCACGCCGAGCAGTTCCGCCAGCTCGACTGGCTCGCACCACAGGCCATTGCCTTCAGCGGAACGGGGCCGGGCCTCCCCTCAGGCCGCCTCCCCTCAGGGCTGCGGGTGATCGACATGCGGCAGAATCAGGGCCTCGCGGAGCCGCGCCTGGCTGGCGCCCGCTGGCACGCTTGGCTGAGCGATATCCCGGGGCTCACCCGTGAGATGCAGCGGCGACTCACGGCCTGCGATCCCGGCGCGTGCGCGACGGTGGTCATCTCCTCGGGCACCACCGGGCGGCCGCACGGCGTGCGCCACTGCCAGCGGGCCTTGGCACTCAATGCCGCGGCTGCCTCGGAGGTGTTTCTCGACGAGCCGGCCGACGTGCGGCTTTCGTGGCTGCCCCTGAGCCATGCTCTGGCCCGCACTGGTGATCTCTACACGGCTCTGGTGCGGGGCGGCTGCCTCCATGTTGTCAGCGAAAGGAGCCGGATTCTGCAGGCCTGCCGGCAGCTCCCTCCCACGGTGATCCTCGGCGTTCCGGCATTTTTCGAGCGGCTGGAGAGAGGCGTGAAGTCGGGGGCTATTCCCGATCTGGCGGCGGCCCTGGGGGGACGGGTGCGGGTCTGTGTGTCAGGCGGGGCTCCCTTGCGGGAACGGACGGTGGCCGCGTTTGCCGCCGCTGGAGTGCCGCTGGTGCAGGGATACGGGCTGGCCGAAGCGGGGCCGGTGGTCACGCTGGCCAGCCCACGCAATGCCCGCGCGGGAACCGCTGGCCCGCCGCTGGCAGGCGTGGATGTGCGTGTCGATGCCGGCGGCCAGTTGCTGGTGCGCACTCCCAGCCGGGCGCTGGGCACGATTGGGCCGGCGGAGCAGGGTTCTGATTCGCACGCCCCGACCACTCCCCAGCCGGAACCATCAGACTGGCTCGAAACCGGTGACCTGGCCACGATCGATGCCGATGGCCAGGTGCGCATCACCGGCCGGATCGGCGATACGCTTGTGCTGGCCGGCGGTATCAAGGTGCCACCGGCCGAAGTTGAGCAGGTGTTGGTGGAGGATCCGGCCTGTGCGCAGGTGTGCGTCTGCGGCACGGGATTGGCAGGACCGGTGGCGCTGGTGGTGCCGGAGCCCGCCGTGCTGCGTGCCGCAATGAAACGCATGGGAGTGAGGGTCTTCAGCCGGCGCCAGGCGCTTTCCCATCCGCGCGTGCTCGCCTGGATCACCCGACGCCTTGCCCGCCGGCAGCAGCACCTGCCCCGATCCTGGCGGGTGCGGAAGATCGTGCTGGTCGGCCGAGCCCTGGATGAGGCGCATGGTGAAACGACCCCCTCACTGAAACTCAAACGTCGGGCGATCGCCCACAATTTTTCAGCCGTCATCCATGCGACGCAGCCGATGCCAAACACGCCCCCCGTTCCCCGCTCACATCCTGCCGAGAAAGCCCGTTGGATTGGCGCCACCCTCTGGGGGCCGGCAGGCAACTCCTTCGCGGAGGCGGCGGCCCAGGCCGCCCTCCCGCAGCGAGACTCCGTGACTGGCCTGCTCGAGGCAAGCCGCAGCGCGATTGAACAGTTGCGCGCCGAAGGAGGGCTTTATGATCCGCCCACGCATCCGGTCGAACTGCCGCGGGCACCACTGGCCGACGCCCCCGCCCGTCCGCAGGGCATCTTCTCGCGTGCGGCTGAGGAGGCCTTGGGCGCCGCTGGCCTGTGGGGGCTGGCAGTGCCGGAGGCGTTTGGCGGGAGCGGGTGCACACTGCTGGAACTTGCCCAGACCATCGCGCAGGTGGCGGCCGATGCACCGACAGCCGCAGGGATGCTGGCGGTGCACTCCTCGATTGGTGCCGTTTCAGCGCTTGCCGCCTTTGGCACGCCCGATCAGCAGGCGCGCCATCTGCCCGGCCTGGCCCGGGGCCGGCCGCTATCGATCTTCGGCGCCACCGAACCGGAAGCGGGCTGCGATCTGCATGCGGTGCGCTCCGCCTTCACCCGCGACAACGGCCAGATCCTCCTCACCGGCACGAAGATGTTCATCACCGGGGCCACCCACGGCCGGCTCGCCAAAGTGCTGGCCACACTCGACGGCCGACCGGCTGTTGCCCTGGTGCAGCTTCCCGACAGCGACACGCCCACCTTCCGGCTGGCCAGCTACGCCCTCCACCCGCTCAAGCATGCCCACAATAACGCGCTGGTCTTTGAAAACTTCAAGATCGACGCAGCCGATCTGCTGCCCCCTCCCGGCGGACCCTCTGGCGACAGCATGCCGATCGTTTGGCATGGCCTCAATCGGGGGCGCGTCACGCTCACGGCGCAGGCCGCCGGAACGCTGCGCATCCTGAAGCGCCAGGCCCGCGATCACGCGCAAGCTCGCTCGACATGGGGGCAGCCGATCGCCTCCCGCCAGCTCATTCAGGGAAGGCTGGCACGCATCGCGGCAAGCACCGTCGCCTGCGACAGTCTCTTGGCCTGGGCGGCGGCAGCAGTAGACGCCACCTCGAACTGGCAAGGGGGAGAACTGGAGGCGATGACGGCCAAGATCATCGCCAGCCAATGCGTCCGTGATGCGGCCATCGATGCGCTGGGCGTGCATGGCGGCCGGGCGTTTCTCGTGGGGCATCCGTTGGGCGATTCGCTCCACGATCACTTCGCTGTGACGGTGTATGAGGGGGAGAGCGATCTGCTGGGACTGGCCCTCTTCAAGGGCCTCTGCAAACTCCACCCCTTGGCAGCCAGGCGGGCCGCCCCCGCGCCACTGCGCCGCGCCGCCGAGTGGCTGGCGTGGCGTGTGGGCAGGCTGGGAACCGGCAGTGGCCGGGCCGACAGCAGCATTCTCGACGCCCGCCTCCGGGCCCACGCCCGCCAGGCCCGCCGCGGGCTGGCAGCCTGCAGCTTGGAAATCGACCGGGCGCTGCGGCGTCATGGTCGAGAGTTGGCAGAGCGGCAACTGGAGATCGGCGCCCTCTCCGCGGCGGTGCGCGATTTCGTGAGCGTGTTGGCGGTAGCCCATCACACCGATTCAAGCGCCACCGAAGAATCGCTGCCGGCAGCTGACTGCTGGTGCCGGCTGGCGCTGGCCCGGGCACTCGGCCGACGCCTCTCCCCGGCCGACCATGCCGCCTTCGGGGCGCTCGGCAAGAGCATCGCGATGGGGTGAGGCGGGATCCCCTCGGCGGGAATCCCGCTCAGCTGCCGACAATTACCGACCGCTCGACATCAGCGCCGGCCAGAGGCTGCACAGATACCACCCCCGTGGTGCCGCCCATTCGGCCAGCATCTCGGCCCCCCAACGCTCCGTCAGATCCTGAAGGCCCACCCGCGCCGTCGGATTCGCGCCGCCGAGCAGTTCATCTACCAGGCTCCGCGGCCGGGAATAGCGCACCACCCGGGCAGTCTCTTTGGTGAGTCCGGCCAGTTCAACGGCCCGGTCGATGGCGTCTTCCAGGAAGCCGATGCGATCGACGAGCCCCGCAGAGAGCGCCTGATTGGCGGTGAAGATCTGCCCTGTCGCCACCGCTGCCACCTGCGCGTTGTCGAGCTTTGGCCGTCCGGCACTCACGATCTCCTTGAAGCGGCCAAACATGTCGTCGACCAACGCCTGCAGCACCTTCCGCTCAGCTTGGGCGAGTTCCGGAGTCCTGTTTTTGGTCGGACTGAGCAGTTCCTTGAGCGGGCCGCTGGTGATCGAGTCATCGACGACGTCGTACTTCTCCAACAGCTTCGAGACATCGAAATGGGGAATGATCACGCCGATCGACCCGGTCAGGGTTGCCGGTTCGGCGAAGATCACCCCCTCGCGGCCCCCATTGGCCATCGCCACGTAGTAGCCGCCGCTGGCGGCGATGCCTCCCATGCTCACCACCACCGGGAGGTCTCGCGCGGCGACCAGCTTGGCCAGCCGATGATGCAGTTCATCGCTGCCGCTGACGGTGCCCCCGGGAGAATCGACCCGCAGCACGATCGCCTTGACCTGCTCATCCTCCTCGATGTGGTCGAGTTGGGAGCGGGCGAATCCCTGCCCGCTCATGATCGCGCCGGCGACGTCGACAATCGCCACCTTGGTGGCTGCCACCCGCGAGAGCGAATGGTATTTCTCCACGACTCTTGAATCGCGCTGAAAATACTGGGCCGCCGTCCCGGCGCTGGCCAGAGCCACCAGCAGTGACACGCCGGCAATCACCCAGGGGATCCAGAAGCCCCACCGAAACCGGCGGGCACGCGGACTGGCGGCGGAGGTGGGAAGGGGAGGAATGCGTTCGATATCCATCAGCGGCAGGCTCCTTGGCACAGGCCCGTTGCCAGGAACCGCCCCGTCTGGGGCGGCTGGCCTGGGGCCGCTTCATGCGACCCATCCATGTTGGCAGTTTTTGACGAGGGCGGCTACCTTGGAGCGGTGTCCTACGGCAGCAGCGCCTGGCGGGCCGTGGCGGACGCATCATCCAGCGAGGAGCGTGTCGAAGTGATTGTATCTGTCAGCACGGAGTGCTTTCCGGACTTGCCCTTGGCCAAGGCGATGGAACGACTGGCCGAACTCGAATTCACGGCGGTGGAAATCGACGTGCACGATCAGGGCTCGCACCTGCAGCCAGACAAGGTGGCGGCCCATCCGGAATTGGCCGTGCTGGAGTGCAGCGATCTGCAGCGCCTGCGGCCGGTCGCCGTTTCCTTTGCGTCGGCCGACACGCCCGAGATGTACGACCGCTTCACCGCCTGCTGCAAGCTGGCAAAATCGCTCGGCGTGGTGACGATGGTTGTGGAGGCTTCAGAACTGGGCACACCCTTCAACGGCGAGATTGAACGGCTGCGCAAGCTGGTGGCCATCGCCGCCGGGCTCGACGCGGTGGTGGGCGTCAAGACGGCAGCCGGGAGAATGACGCACGACTCCGAGACAACCGCTTCGCTCTGCCGGAATGTCCCGGGGTTGGGAGTGACGCTCGATCCGAGCCACTTCATCTACGGGCACAAGAAACAGGCGTCGTGGGAACCGATTCTCAAGTACGTCTGCCACGTCCACCTGCGCGACACCAAGCCCGACACCTTCCAGGTTCGCATCGGCCAAGGGGCCGTGGAGTATGGAAAGCTCTTCAGCCAGCTGGAACGGGTGGGCTACAAGCGGGCCCTCAGCGCCCACCTTCCACCGATGGAGGGAGTCGATCAGGTGGCTGAATTGCGCAAGATGCGTTTGCTTCTGGAGAGCCTGCTGTAGCGCCGGGCTACCGCACCTTCTGGCCCGTCGATTCGGCGCGACTGGCCATCTCGGCGTAGTTTTTGGCCTGCTCTTCCTCTCCCTGCTCGGAATACATCATCGCCAAGTTGCCATACCCGACAGCCAGGGCCTGCTCGCTGAGCTGGTGGCGATCCACTGCCTCAACCATGCATTCAACCCCGGTGCTGCACAGCGTCAGCGCGTCCTTGCGACGCTCCACCTGCCAGTAGGAAATGGCCATGCTGACGTACGACTCGCCGAGCCGGCCGATGTCACCGCCGGCACCAAAGCAGGGATTGTTCTGCCAGAGCGGCTGAACCTTGTCGAACCAGGTCACGGCAGTGGCATGATCGCCGTGCTGCAGACTGTGGAGAATGCCGATGCGGAACAGCAGTTCCCCGATCGTGGCCCGGTCGGCATCGCTGATTTCGCGCTGCTCGGCACCGCGTTCCAGAAAGGCGACGGTGAGCGTGGCATTGTCGAGCATATCGGCAGCTTCCCCGCGTTTTTGACTGGCGGAGAGAGCGTCTGAGAGGCCGTGGCCGATTTCCCAGTCGATCTGCCGGCGCCGCCAGGGATCGGTGAGCTCCGCGCCCATTCGATCGCGGGTCTGCAGCAGCCGTTTGACCCACGGAAGCGGATCGACGGCATCTGGCGCACCGGCGGCTGCAGCGAGGGCGCCGCGACAAAGCTGGATGTCCAAGCTGTCGTGCTCATCGGAATCGGCATTCAGCTCCGCCACGAGGGCCTCACCACGAGCGAGCCATTTCGGGATCACACGCCCCTTCTGCTGCCAGGTTCCCTTGGCAATCGCCACGGCGGTTCCCACGTGCGCATCGAGGAGCACCTCGCGGGAAGCCCGTTGGATCGACTGCGAGCGGTTGGCCATGAGCGGAGCCGCTTTGCGGATCGCATTTTCAAAATACTTCACCGCCTTCTGGTAATCGGGCGTGGCCGACTCCAGCTCAAGCCGGCCCAACATCCGCTCCACCTGAGCGGAGACCAGCGGCGGGATATTGTCTTCTTTCCGTACGCTCTCGACGGTCTGCTTGGCTTCGGCCGGCCGATCGAGTGCCATCAGCACGCTGGCGTATTTCAGCCGTGTCCAGATATCGACAGGATCGAGTTGCACGGCTGCTTCGGCCGTTTGGGCGGCCTGCCGCCACTTGCCCTGTTCGCACAGCAGCACCAGCAGCAGGCGTTGGGCCCGCAGGTGCTGGGGGTCGATCTCAACGGCATACTGAAGGTCGGCCAGGGCGTAGGCGGTGTTGGAGTCGATTTCCCCTTCTGCCCGCAGCACGAAGGCTTCGGGGTCGAGCGGTTCGAGCATCACAGCCAAAGCGGAACGGGTGCCGGGCTTGAGACTGAACATCAAGCCCCGTTCGGGAAACACCTCGCCGATCGACACGCCCTGTTCGTTGAGAATCGAGACGTTGCGCAGGTCAGCAATATCCAATTGGGCTGCCAACTCGGCCACGGCGACCGGCTCAGCCAGCTTGATCCGGATGGAGCCGACGGTGTCGCCATCGAGCGTCACTTCAACCCGGTCGAACGGATCGATTTTCCAGACAAACCCTGCCGTGCCATCCTCGCGTGTGAAAGCCTCGCCTGGCCCCCACCCCGCCTCAACTTCGCTGCGGGTCGAGCGTCCCGGCCACACACCGCGAAAGCTCGCTGGATCGATCGACAAACTGGGCGTTTCCTCTGGCGTGGCCGGGAGAGGTGGGGCCACGGCGGCGGGGTAATCGCCGATGGTCGGCTCCGCAGCCGGAGCGGGAGCACTGTCGGCAACCGCAGCGGCCGCCGGTGCTGCCGCCGCTGCCTCAGTTGGAAGGCGTGTGGCCGATGAGGGGGGGCTTGGCAGGGCCTGCGGCGGCGAGACTCTCTGCGGAGCCAAACGATCGGCGGCCGCGGCTGGAGCCACTCGCTGCGCCGGGGCGAGCACGCTCGATTCGGGGCCGAGCGTCACCGTTGCCCCGCCTGCTTCCGCAGCGGAATCGACGGGCGTCGCCGCCCCTTCGGCCAACTGATCGGGGCGCAGTTCGCTCCAACCGCTCGCCAGGGTTGCATGCCCGTCCACGTCGGCTGGAGTTCTGGAACGCAGCAGGGCCCGGCCCGGCTTACCAGCAGCTGAAGAGGATGGCGTGGCCGGAATCAGGAAGAGTTCGCCCTCGTTGGCAGCGACTCCAGCCGCAGGCCGCTTGCTCTCCGCGGGAGCCGACGGTACAGCGGGAGCGACCGGAATTCGCTGAGGGGCAGCCTGCGCCTCGGCGCGGCTGACGCGGTTGGGGTCTGTCCGCTTGGCAGACGGTGGTTGGGCGGAGGGCTCGCTGCCCCGGCGATCGCCCAGCATTTCGATCCAGTGGGGCATCCGCAGCAGGGTTCGCGGAGCTGGCGAAGGCTCCGCAGCCCACAGGCCGATTTCCCCCGACACAGTTGCCAGCAGGGCAACTGAGAGCAATTTCAGACCACCAGCACGTGAGCACCGCAGCATGGCCACGACGAGTCCTCCAAAAACGACACGGGGATTCGGGCGGAAATTAGGGCGCGGAAAGTGCCACGTCCAGACCAGATTGGAAACGTTTTCCGGTCTTTCCGGCCCCCCCAGCCCCCCACCACCACGCAGCTTGTCAGGGGCTCATTGCCCCGTCGGCTACACTGTTCACAGAGAGACCAAGCAGGCTGCAAGGAGCCCCTGGAGGGCAGGCCGATGCCATCCCAGTACATCGTTGTCGGAGCTGGGCTGGCGGGCCTCATCGCGGCCGAAGCCCTCGCCTGCCCCCCCTCTGGCCGGCAGGCAGCAGATGTCACTCTCATCGATCAAGCGCCACGTGCAGGAGGGGTGATCGGCACGGTGCGTCGCGATGGCTGGCTGGTGGAATGCTCCGCCGACAGCTTCCTGGCAACGCGGCCGGAGGGGATGGCGCTGGTGCTCCGGCTCGGGCTGAGCGACGAACTGCTTCCCATCGCGCCGGGAGTCCGAAGGGCGCTCATTTTCCGCGGCGGACGCACGCTCCCGGTGCCCGCCGGATTCCGCCTTCTCGCCCCCGGCAGGATCGACAGCATCATCGGCAGCGAACTGCTTTCCCCCGCCGGCAAATGGCGGGTGCTGATGGAACGACTGATACCCCCCCGCGCCCGCAGCACTCCTCCGGTCGAGGATGAGTCGCTCGAATCCTTCGCCGTGCGCCGCCTCGGACGGGAGGCGTTTGAGCGGATCGTGCAACCGCTCGTAGCCGGCATTTGGACAGCCGATCCAGCCCGCCTGAGCATGGCGGCGGCCTGCCCGGAATTTTGGGAGATGGAGGTGCGGCACGGCAGCCTGTCGGCGGGAGAACGGGCCCGCCTGCGCCAGGGGGACGCCGGACCTGAGGCCTCAGGAGCCCGCTACGGGCAGTTTGTGACGCTCGCCTCAGGCATGGAGACGCTGGTGGCTCGCTTGGCCGCCCGCTTGGAGACCGCCGGGGTGCGCCGGATCGTGGGAACGGCCCAGACACTCGAGCGCCAGGCGAACGATGGCTGGAGCCTGACGGTCGAATCGCAGACGCCAGGAGGGGGTTCACCGCCGCCGGAAACGCTCCGGGCGGAGGGAGTGGTGGTGGCGGTGCCCTCGGCTGCTGCCGCAGCGCTTCTCACACCCGTCGACCGGGAACTCGCCGCCCAACTCGGGGAGATTGAATATGCCGGTT
>CAISJI010000145.1 GCA_903885565.1 uncultured Planctomycetaceae bacterium | reverse complement strand
GTTGTCGCTGAGCCGGACAGAATTGCCGGTACCGTCGGGATTAAACCCAGCAATTGTGGTGTTGGCCGGGATGCCGGCCCCCACGACGAGCATGCCCGCTTTCAAGCCCTGCATCGAAAGCAGATTGCTCACGACAGCGCTGTTTCTCACCGTCGTGCCGGTTACGACGATCGAGTTGTCGATATTCCAGAGCGTTTTCTGGTTTTCGGTGCCCCCCTTCACAAACGCAGCTGTTCCGACTGGCAGTTCGGCGGCAGTGTCGGCATCGCTCGCCCGGCTCCAAACGCCGGCGGCGGCGATATAGACGCCATTTTCCGCAGGCTGGGTCTGGTTTTTCACCAGCACCCTTTGGCCGGCTGAAACCAGCACGCCGTCGATCGTTTGCAGGCCGGTAAGCTGAATCCCGATCGTGGTGGCAACATCGACGCTCGCCAGCATATTGGCCGGCGACCAGACATTCGTGCGCGGAGAAGAGCTGATAAACGGAAGAAAACTGATCGGCGTGGTGTCGACCTGATCGACGTCGTTGGCGAGCGCGAAGCCTTGGCCGCCGTTAGTGGTTCCGGAGGTGACAAACGTGTAGCCCCCAGCCCGCAATTCGAGGCTTGTGTCAGCGTCGCTGGCCCGGTTCCAGGCTCCGCTGGCCACGACATAGATCCCATTTTCGCTTGTATCGGTCTGGTTTTTGACGAGCACCCGCTTGCCAGTTGTCAGCGACACGCCATCGATCGTTTGCGTGCCCGCCAATGCGACATTGGCTGTGGTGGCGGCATCGACCGGTAGGAAAATCGTGGTGGCTGTAGTCGGGACGAACGAGAGGGCATTTTGGCCGATGATCGGGTTGGCAGCGTTGCGGAATGTCCAAATCCCCTTTTGAGTGTTGCCCCCCACAACCGGCACCGTGAAGCCTGGAATCAAAAGTGCCGAACTGCTGGCATCGGTTGCTCGCGACCAGCCCGCGATCGCGACGACATAGATGCCGTTCTCGGTAGGATTGGTCTGGTTTTTGACGAGCACCCGCTGGCCTGCCGTGAGCGTCACGCCGTCGATCGTCTGCAGGCCGGAGATCACAACATTGCCAGTAGTGGCCGCATCGACAGCCACCTTAAGCGTGCCACCAGCCCGCACCTGCGAGCTGATCGTAGTGGCGCCGGAGAGCGACCTGAGGCTCACATTCCTGTTTCCGCCGGCGGTTAGCGTGGAGCTGCCCAAGGCGAGCGTGGCAGCCTGCAGTTTGATATCGCCGTCGCCAGTCACCACGGCGCCACTAAAATTGAGGACGCCGGGTGTGGCCAGTTCCAGATCGCTCATCGTGACGATCGCCGACCCCAGAATTGTCAGATCGCCGCTCGATTTGATGCTGATTGGAGCAGCACTGGAACCGACGGCATCGACCGTAATGGTGTCTCTCTCAGCGACGCTGGTGGTATAGGCATAAGGCAGTCCGTAGGCATCGGAGCCCGTGTTGAATCGCAGCGTGTCGAGATCGGTTTGGACATCGACCGTGCCGCCGGCGGGTTGAGCTAGCGTAAATACCGCCGTCCCGCCGCCAATCACGCCCGCTTGTGAGCCGTTGGCCGAAGACTTGGTCGTGAGGGAATACTGGTCGATGGAGTTGGGCGCCTGCAGAAGCCACGTTTGATTGGGGGCAGACACCCGGCCGAGGAGTTCGGCGTTGGTGTACTCGCTGATGAATGTGAAGCCAGCGCTGGCTTGCATGCTGCCGGCCGGGGAAAGGAAAACCGATCCAGGGTCAGCTTGCGTGCCAGAGACATCAATGCCGAAGTACGGCGCGCTCATCGGGGCCCTGACATTCAGATTCTGCATCGTTGTGCCACTGGCAGCACCCAGATTAATGTCGCGAACGCCGGTTGTTTGCTGGTTGACGTTGACGGTGGTGGCGGCGAACAAAACGCTGGTGCCGTCAAAAAGATCGCCGGCACTTCCCTGTGTCGAAAGCAATGGAGAATTGATGTTAATCTGGGATTTGGGCGGTGCAAGGTCGCAGAACACCCGTTCGTTGATGGTCAGGCCCTGCGAAAGAGTGAAGCTTTGCGGAGAAAAAGTCTGCGCGGTGACGTTCGAAAAAAGATATGATTCTATGTCGTTGATGCTGAATGATATGGCCTGAATTGGCTTGCCGTCTGGTTTCAGAAGCGTGAATTGAACGGAATTACCCGCCAAACTAATCGTCGGCTTGCCGTAACCATTTGCCGCCCAGGCGGCGGCGTCATAGCCGATGAGGGCGGAAGATGCCTGAGGGGAGCTTGGGTATGCTCCAAAATCAAGAGAAACCGTCGCGCTGCTAAATGAGTAGGTTCCACTTACACCGAGAGCGGCAGCTTGGCTTAATGTTACGGAGGGAGGATTGCCGGCGCTCCCGTAATTAATGCCTGTAATAAATGTTCCGGGCTGTACGCCAGGGCCAGTCACGTTCATGCCAAGCAGGAGAGTGTTAAAATTTCCTGTTAGAACGAGGTTTAAAGGGTCGTTGCTAATAACACCAACAGATCCCGGCATGGGCTGCGCTGAAGTTGTAATAGTGGCGTTGCCAGTTGCAGAGATTACCCTTGGCTGCAGCGGATATGTGTACTGGCCGTTAGAGAAGGTGTTGGCGATGCTTCCGCTGTAGTTTCCCTGGCTGCCAGTGTTCACGTAGAACGTGTTCAGATTGCTCGCGGCGGGTTGCCCTGGAAAGCTAGCGGCTGATCCTACAGTCCTGTGACTGATGAACGAAGCGTTGTCTGCGATCCAGAATCCACCTCCGACGACTTCCTGCAAATAGGCATCGCGGCCCAAATTGGTGATGGGGTCGACTGCGTCGTCGATCAAGATGCACTGGGCATATTCGGTTGCCGCTGCGTTCGTCGGGAATGTCGCTAAGTTGAACGTCAGCGCCAGACGCTGCTCAAGCGGCTCCGCCCCCAGGCGTTCCTCCCTCGTCCGCCGGCTCAACTTCCGAACGGGGGCCGAGCGATTCTTCTGAAACAGGCTTCCGAGCAGCATGGGCTTGATCCTTGCAATTGGAACGGGCAGCTGGGAGGGCTGCGGGGAATGGGCGGAGGGTGCGGCGGATGGGCCCGTCCCTCTTCAACGGTTCATTCGATACTGAGTTGCACTACGTCGCAATCATTCGGTTGTTCAAATCTGCGCTTGTTGGCATCGGAATTTCGGTCCGAAAACTGGCGGTCGGACCCCCGGCGGGGGCACAAACTGCCAAAAACGGCCTACCAGTGGCCTTCCAGGCCGAGCGTGAGGCCCTGCACGACCACGCCGCCAACCGTGTTGAGCGAGCCGGAGGGGGGGGGGAGCTGGGTGAGGGTTTGCCCCGAAAGCTGGTTGGTTGGCTGAGCCAGGCCCGTGAGCCAGAGCGCCAGATAGCCAAACCGGAAGTCGAGATTGCTCGTCAGCGGCAGCACGCCGGTTAACCCCACCTCGCCCACAAACGAGCAGGCCGACCCGCCAGTCCGGACGCCGTTGGAGAAGGCGGGCTGGGCCGCCCCGATGGTGCCGTATTGGAAGTTTGAGGACTGGTAGGCGTTGTTGTAGTAGGCACCCGCCTTGACGAAGCCTTCCGTGCGCACATTGGCGATCTTGAGCAGCGAGGCATCGAGGCCGATCTGGCCACCGTAGAGATCGTTCATGCAGTCGGTGGAGTAGACATCCTGCTGGTCGGCGAGATACGTGTCGTAAATCTGGATGCTCTCCCGCCATTCCACCCAGCGAAAGCCGGCCAGGAACTGCACGTTGGAGCCGAGGGCGATCCGATCGTTCAGCTCGAAGCTGCGGATCGCGCTGCCGAGATTGGCACTGGCCGAGTTGAGACCTGTGGTGCCATAGGGTGGGCCCCACTGATTCCCATAGATCCCGGGAGGCGATGTGACATAGGCCTCCGGCACCGTCGGCAGGGCAGCCTGCCCGCGGAAATTGGCCCCCTGGAAATAGGTCGCCTCGATGCCGTTGCCGCAGCTATCGGTGCGGAACACAGAGAATCGTGGGCCCACCGCCGGATCGCTCTGGATCGCGTTGGCATTGAGGGCCACGTCCCCCTGGGGATAGTAGTTGTAGAGCGGGCGGGCCTGCGGGGAGCTGCGCCACAGCGTCAGCAGTTCCACGCGGCCAGTCCAGAAATTGCCTTTCTTGTTGTGCAGCAGCTGCAGCAGGCCGGGGGAATTGCAGCAGCCGCCATCGCAGCCAGGCTGCCCACAGCCATCAGGGCCGCAGGCCGATCCCTCAGAGCCATCCTGATAGCTCCCGCCGTAGGCACCGTCGTAGATGAGCGGTTCACCATTGCCGGAGAAAAGACCCCCGCCATCGACGGCTGCGTAGTTGTCGACCCCCGCGGAGCCCTCTGCCTGCGAATAGCCCTCTCCCCGCGAATACCCGTCAGCCGGCGCGTAGCCTTCAGAAGGGGCATAGCCGCCGTCGTCCACCGGGGCGTTTTCGGTGGCATAGCCTTCAGCCTGCGGAGCTGAATAGTCGCCAGAGATCTCGCCGGGGAGTTCCTGCCCAATCCCCTCTGGAATCTCGTTTTCATATTGCCTGGAGCGGAGGGCCAGGCGGGGGTTGGCCGCGGCCGGGGCGCCAGAGTTTCCCGGGAAGACCGGCTCATCCGAAAGCAGAACCGTGCCTGCCTGGGGGGCGCCGCGCTTCGCTGTGGAGGACTGAGTCTCCGGCGATTCAAAGGGGGCGGCCGCCAGGAAGCCGGTTTCGCCCGGGAGCACGGCCGCCATCAGGGCCGCGAACTTCAGCCATTTTTTCGTCTGCTGCACGATCCGCGTCATCATTGCCATCTCCGTGAGAAACTCCGAACTATCGGAAGAAATCGGTCGTGCCG
>CAISJI010000144.1 GCA_903885565.1 uncultured Planctomycetaceae bacterium | reverse complement strand
CTCGCTGAGGGCTACACGCAACCCACTCCGATTCAGGCCAAGGCCGTGCCGCACGTGCTCGCCGGTCGGGATCTCTTCGGCTGCGCGCAGACGGGCACCGGCAAAACGGCCGCCTTCGCGCTGCCGCTGATCGAACGGATGATGGCCAATCCCAAGACGCTTGCGCCGCGGGGCTGCCGCGTGTTGGTGCTCGCGCCCACGCGGGAACTGGCCGGGCAGATCCACGAGAGCTTCAAGGCCTATGGCCGCAACGCGAAGCTGAAAACGGCGGTGATCTACGGCGGCGTCGGGCAGGGGCCGCAGGCCTCGGCGATGCAGCGCGGCGTCGATGTGCTGGTGGCCACTCCGGGCCGCCTCCTCGATCTCATCAATCAGCGGTTGGTCGACATCCGCGCGGTTGAATTTCTGGTGCTCGACGAGGCCGACCGGATGCTCGACATGGGGTTTATCCATGACGTGCGCAGAATCGTGTCGCAGCTGCCCCGGCAGCGGCAGACGCTCTTCTTCTCCGCCACGCTTCCGAGCGAAGTGCGGCAGTTGGCCGATTCGATGCTCCGCGATCCGCTGGAGGTGAAAACCACCCCGCAGGCCACGCCCGCGGAGACGGTGGCGCAGTCGGTTTTCTTCCTGCCGCAGAAGCAGAAGATGCACCTGCTGATCCACCTCCTCAAGAACGAGGGGATGAGCCGGGTGATCGTCTTCACCCGCACCAAGCACGGGGCCAACCGCCTGCAGCGCGATCTCGACAGGGCGGGGATCCGGGCCGCAGCGATCCATGGCAACAAGAGCCAGAACGCCCGGGAAAAGGCGCTGGCGGAGTTCAAATCCCCCCGGCCGCCTGTGCTTATCGCCACCGATATCGCGGCCCGCGGAATCGATGTTGATGAGGTTTCGCATGTCGTCAATTTCGAACTGCCGCACGAACCCGAGACCTATGTCCACCGGATCGGCCGCACCGGCCGGGCCGGCCTGACGGGCGAGGCGGTCACGCTCTGCGACCACGAGGAACGGCCGCGGCTGCTGGCGATCGAGAAGCTGCTGCGGAAGTCGATTCCCCATCGGGGCGATCTGCCCGATTTGCCGAAGGTTGAATTCTCGGCTGCCGAACCGCGTTCAGAACAGCGCAGTGGCGGCCGGCAGGGGGGCGGACAGCGTTCGGGCGGCCGGCGTGGATCTTCCGGTGGCGGCGGTGGCGACCGGAGTGGTCGTCCCCGTGCTCAAGGCTCAGCGGGCCGCTCGGGAGGCGGGCAGCGCCGCAGTGGCGGCGCGCCGGCCGCGCGGCCGGCGCAGGCTCAGGGCTCAGGCGAACGCGCCGCAGGCCCCCGTTCAGAAGATGGGTCGGTGGCAACAGCCCCAGCCACCCGCGTGCGAAAGAAATACCGCCGGGCGCTGTAGTTTTGCCTGAAAGATAAAAACCTATCCCTGCCCCAACGGAGGCTGGATAGCACGTTCAACCCACCCACTATGGTGAACCGGATGCCTGCAGGAAGAATCGCTCCTGCAGGCTCCGGCCGCACCGGGTGTGCCCCGATCGCAGTCAGGGTGCCCGAGCGGCGCGGTTTTCCACTTGTAAAAAATCCGTTCGCGAGGCCGCCCGCAGGCGGGGCACACCCGGTGTGGCCGGAGCCGCCTGCCGGTTGACTCCCGATCCTGAAATCCGCTCTGCAGAGTCTGTAACAAACCACTTCCGTTCCATTTTTGAGTCTGCCCCCCCATCGCCAAGCCTGCCATGAAGCCACCCAAAAAACAGCAACGTCCTGCCCGTCCCTTCTCCAAGCCGGCGAGCGGAAAGCGGTCGCGGCCTGTTCGTCCGGCGCAGACGCCAGGCCCCTTCACCAGACGCCCGGAGGGAGGGCCCTCTGCGCCAGTGAAGCCGATAGCGCCAGCGTCATCTGCCTCAGCCCGGCCGGCACGCAAGCCTGTTGGCACGTTTTCCAAACCGTTTACTGGCAAGTCGACTTCGCAACCGTTTCCTGGCAAGTCGGAGGGCAAATCGACTGGCAGGCCAGCCCGACCGGCGGCAGCTCAGCCGGCAGCCCCCCCAGCCGCCGAGCCCGAGCGGCCGCTGGCTGCCGGCCGCCATCAACGGCGGGAGGAGGAGAAATACCATGGTGCGCGGGCCTGTGAGGCGCTCTTTGCCCGCCGGCCACACGACATCATCCGCGTCTACATCACCGAGGAGCGGCGGCGCAGTGCCTCGGCACTGCTGCGTTTCTGCGCCGAGCACCGCAAGGGTTTTCAGGTGGTGGAGCAGGAAAATCTGCAGCGTCTGACCGGCTCGCTCCACCATGAGGGAATCGCCATT
>CAISJI010000143.1 GCA_903885565.1 uncultured Planctomycetaceae bacterium | reverse complement strand
GCCAAGGGCGAGCAACTCGCGGATGGCCTCGCGGGCCTGCCAAGGATCCTCGACCGCATCAGGGGGATGGCGGCCACAGGCTCCCTCGACCGCTTCCCACGAGGGAATTCGCTCTGGCTTAAGCCGCGCTTCAAAGGCTTCGGCAAGGATCCGGCCCGGCATGTCGGCGCCAATCGGGAGCCCAAGCAGCGCGAGGATCGTGGGGGCGATGTCGAGGAGGCTGGACCCATGGATCAATTGATCGGGGCGAACCCCCGGGCCGGCGATAGCGACAATCCCCAGCGGACTGTGCCAAGCCAGCGGACTTGTAATCGCGACGCCCGGCTGCGGCCGCCCGGCCCCCGATTGAAAGCCATGGTCGGAGACAAGGATCAGGGTTGTGTCGGGGCCGGCGATTTCAACGAGCGCCCCGAGCATGGCGTCGAGAAGCACGCAGCCGGCATCGACAACGCCGCCGTAGAGCGCGGCTTCCTCCTCCGGGATCCCAGCGAGGAGCGGCGGCCGATACCGCATGAAGACCTGCGAAAGTGGCTCAAGGAGGTGGTAGCGGATGGCGGCAAAGTCCCAAGGTTCCTGCGCGAGCAGTTCTGTGGCGATCGCATGGATGGTGACCGTGGCGGCGAGGCCATCGGCCACGCACGCCGGCCGCGGGTCTTTGGAGGTGTCGATGGAAGCTACGCCGGGGATGAATGGCAGCAATTCCTCGACGGGCAATTCCCGCGGATGGAGGCGGAGCTCGGCAAGGCTCGCGCCTTTCTCCGCCGGATGAATGCAGCCCTCCGGCAGCGGCCATTCCGCCCCGAGCGGCACAGCGACGCTTGTGATCCGCTCATCGACACCTACCCCGAGGATCGGCTCGGCCGGATGGCTGGCGGCCTGATTGACGACAATCGAGCGGAGGCCGCTGTGCGAGGCAATGTTCCAGAGCGTTTTGGCGGTGCGGCCGCGGCAGCTCGTGCGCCGCCAGTCGCCGCTGACCGGATCGGGCTCGCGGTCGGAGAGGATTCCATGGCGATCGGCCCGCACGCCGGTAACAACGGTCGTCCAGGTAAGCGCCGCAATCGACGGAGTAACACTGACGCACTCCCCGATCGCCCCGGCGGCAACCAGCCGCGCAAGCGCCGGGAGCTTCCCGGCGTCGAGGAGCGGATGGATGACTTTCCAGTCGGCCGCATCCCAGCCGACCAAAAGCACGCGTTTACGGGGGGCAGCCATAGCGGAGAAACCTTTGGAGTAATAGTGACAGCGGCCCGCGGGAAAAACCTCCCCGCGGGCCGCCGTGGAGCCGACACTTCAGTCGCGAGATCAGGCAGCCAGAGCCTGACGGCGCTTCCGCCAGGCCCGCAGGCCTGTGGCACCGGCTGCAAACCCGAGCTGCTGCTCAACGAGCGCCAGCCCGCCAAGGAGAAGCGCCGCGGCACTGCCGGCCGAGGCGGGATCGATCTCAGGAACCGGAGCGCCTCCCGGAATCGTGATCGCCGTGTTGGCAACCGACTCAGTCGCCCACTGCACGAGCGTGATGTTTTGGCCGGCGGCCGAGGTTGTCGGCACGGTCATTTCCATCCAGCCATAGTGAGGACTTTGGTTAGTATCCACAAACGAGAATCCGACGTACCCGGAGCCACCGGCCGTCCAGTTCGAGATCAGGGTAGGGCTGGTGAGGTATGTAGCCATCCAATCACCGTTCGCGTCGTACGAGGCATTGATACCAAACGTATAATACTTCGGATACTTATTAATCCCCGGGGTCGCATCGACCGTTGCCCCGGGAGCAAAATTATTGTTGGCAAAGATGGAAGAGGTGTAGAAGGAAAATGCTCCCGGGCCGTTTTGTGTGACCGTTCCCACCCCGGCTGCCGCCCCGTCTGCTCCGGCCTGCAGGGTAAACCAGGTCAGGTTGAAGACCGGACTGGTGGCATCGCCCGGGATCAGGTTGACCGCTTGGGTGGTTTCAGTCGCGTTTGTCGGTCCTGAACTGGCGAAGGTGATGTTCTGGATGCCGCTGAAGATCGGCACGGCCTCGGCAGGCACGGCCACCAGCGCCAGCGCCCCGCCGCCGAGGGCATAGGCCAAGAGCCGCTGATCGAGCGGGCAGGGAGACGAGACGCGCGACTGGGTGCGATTGGTTGGGGACATATTAGATTGCCTTTCGTGCAACGGCTTCAGACAGAAACCCGGACAGAGATCCGGACAGAGATCCGGACTAGAGATCCGGACAGAGATCCGGACAGAGATCCGGACAGAGAAAAAAACCCCCGGGGCCTGCAGTCTGCGCCACTCCCCGCAAAACAACAAGCTCAGACGGCCAGCAGGGCCGAAGCAGGACGTGCAACCGCGATCCCGGCCCGCTTTTCTGCGGCCACTCTCCCGCAGGGAAAGCACCCCGGCGGCGAGCGAGGCACAAGATCTCGATCTCGCTGGGCCCGCTGTTGGCACCAGATCCACGGTGCCAACGCAGAAGACGTTTTGGCAACTTGCTCAGATCACGGCGATCGATTACAATTTCGTCATACGTTTCATTGATCGATCGAGAGGGCCCTATGCCGCACGTCACGATTTCGCCGAAGTTTCAAGTGGTGATTCCCCGCCTTGTTCGGGAGCGACTGGGGCTGCGCCCGGGGCAAAAACTGCAGGTCATCGAGCATGCCGGGCGGGTCGAATTTGTGCCGGAACGGGACATCCGTGAGCTGAAGGGGTTCGTGAAGGGAATCAAGACCGACTTCGTTCGCGAGGGGGACCGGCTGTGAACGTGGTCGATTCGTCCGGTTGGCTGGAATACTTCGCCGGGGGCCGGCAAGCCCGTGCGCTCGAACCGGCGCTCGAGGAGATCGAATCGCTCCTTGTACCTGCCATCTCGGTCTACGAGGTATTTAAGGTGCTTCTCCGCGAGGCCGGCGAGGAGGCCGCGATTCAGGGCGTGGCAGCGATGCAACGCGGCCGCATCGTCGATCTCACCGTGCAGCGGGCTCTCGACGCCGCTGCTTTGAGCCTCCGCCACTCGCTCCCGATAGCCGACAGCATCATTCTCGCGGCAGCCCGCGAGCATGGCGCCACGGTTTGGACGCTCGACGAAGACTTCCGTGGCCTTCACGATGTGCGGTACCTCGGCACCAAGTGAATTCCCTCGGCGCACAAGAAGCGGCACCTTGGCCGGTGGCAGGCGGTCGCGAGGGCGGTCTCTCACCACAGGCGGCGATCCTCGAGGGCGGTGAGAAACGCTGCAACCGGGAGGACATCGATGCCGTCCTCGGTGCGCTGCGGTC
>CAISJI010000142.1 GCA_903885565.1 uncultured Planctomycetaceae bacterium | reverse complement strand
AGCGAGCCTCGAACCGCACGAACTGCTCTCCTGTGCCGGCGTGGTCGCGGACTCAGGAGAGCGTGTGGCCGTCGCGATCGATCGGCTTTTGCCCCCGGCTGGTTAAGCTGCATGTGGCGACGCACGGTGGCAGCCACCGAATTGGGGCGGTCTCGACAACTGGCCTTTATCTATCTTCCCTAGATTTGGTGGCTGGCACCTTTTTTGGTGGCACCTCTTTTGGTTTCCATGGCACCCGCTTTCCCCACCCATCGCCTCGACTCCCCTGCGGAAGAGCGCCGCCCGTTCCGTCTGGGCATCGTCATCCCGCTCAAGTCCAAGTCGACGGCGCGTTCTTGGGCCGAGGTCGAAGCCCGCCTTCGTGCCACCGTTGCCTCGCTTCGCCGCCAATCATCGACCGACTTTGCCGCCGTGATCGTTGGCCATGAGAGCCCCGAATTCGACGAATCACTTTCTCGCAATCTCTCTTTTGTCACGCTCGAGACGCCTCCACCGCCCAAAGCTGCGGACCGGGCGGAACAGCGGCGGGACAAGGTTCTGAAAAAAGAGCTCGGCATGCAGCATCTTCTCGCCCGGCATCCAATCACCCACTGGTTCCACCTCGACGCTGACGATCTCGTGCACGAGCACTTCGTCGCCACGGTGTCGCGCATGGAGCCCTTCGACATCGCCGTGGTGCGCAGCGGCTATGCCTACTACCCCACGCTGAACCGCTACCGAAGCCTCGATGGAATTGATCGCTTCTGCGGATCGACCGCCATCACCTCAGACCGATGGTGGATCGACCCCGGCACCCCCGCAGGGCATTCATTCGGCGGTATTGACCACACGCGTCTGAACGAATTTGCAGTTCTCCGCGGCGTCTCCATTCAAAACTATCCGGGCAGAGGGGTCGCCTATACAATGGGCCACGGAGACAACCTCGAGCGCACGCTCGCCCGTCGGGCCCGGGTTGTATTGGAAAGCCGGTTGCTCTCCCGCCGCTGCGATGCCGAGTTTTGCCGATCGTTCGGTTTGGTTGCGGGGTCGTAGCCCGGTATTTCATGTGGCAGCCAAATGGGGTTTATACCAGAGCCATGATGACACACTATCTGTTGAATAAAATGTCGCGAAGCGCCGGCACGCGAGCCTCCTCGGCCGACCGGAAAAAATGCCTCAGGCCGTATGGCCGGCGCGCAGGAATCGCCGCGGGCGTTCTGGGCATTCTCGGTGCACTGTTGGTTGGCCCGGTCGGGCATGCAGCCGAGCCAGTGACGAAGCCGGCCCAATCGGGCGGCCCTGTGGCAGCCAGCGATGGCCCCGGGACGCTGCTGGTGCCCGATGAACTGGAGGCGACGCTCTTCGCCGCCGAACCGCTCCTCTCCAGCCCAACGAATATCGATATCGACGCGCGGGGGCGCGTGTGGGTGTGCGAAGTGATGAATTATCGCGGCCGAAAAGACCATCGCCCGGCCGGCGACCGGATTCTCGTGCTGGAAGATACCGATGGCGACGGCAGCGCCGAGACGAGCCGGGTGTTTTACCAGGGGCGGGATGTCGATTCGGCGCTGGGCATCTGCGTGATTGGCGACGGGCCGGGGATGAAGGTGATCGTCTCGTGCGCACCCGATGTGTGGGTGTTTCACGACGACGATGGCGATCTCGTGGCCGACAGGAAAGAGGCGCTCTTCACCAAAACCGGCCAGCCGCAGCACGACCACTCCGTGCACGCTTTTTCCGTGGGCCCCGATGGCCGCTGGTATTTCAATTTCGGAAACACGGGCAACGCCGTTCATGATTCCGACGGCAAACCGGTCGTCGATCTCCTCGGCAACGTCGTCAGCGATGCGGGCCGGCCCTACCGGCAGGGGATGGTCTTTCGCTGCCGGCCCGATGGCTCCGCCTTCGAAGTGCTCGGCCATAACTTCCGCAACAACTACGAGGTGGCGGTCGATTCCTTCGGCTCACTCTGGCAAAGCGACAACGACGATGACGGCAACCAGGGGGTGAGGATCAACTTTGTTCTGGAGGGGGGGAATTATGGCTATGTTGACGAGCGCACCGGGCAGGGCTGGCAGGTGCCACGCACCAACATGGAAGCGGAGATCCCCCTCCGCCACTGGCATCAGAACGATCCCGGCGTGGTTCCCAACCTCCTCCTCACCGGCGCCGGTTCCCCCACCGGGATCTGCGTCTACGAGGGAGATCTCCTGCCGCAGCGATTCTCCGGCTCGCTCATCCACTGCGATGCCGGCCCCAACATCGTCCGCGCCTACCATCTGCAATTCAGTGGTGCCGGATACAAAGCCCAGCCAGAAACCGTTGCCGACGGCGCGGCCGACCGCTGGTTTCGGCCGAGCGATGTCTGCGTGGCCCCCGATGGCTCGCTGATCGTGGCCGATTGGTATGACCCGGGCGTCGGCGGCCATGGCATGGGCGACACCGAGAAGGGAAGGCTCTACCGCATCGCCCCCAAGGGCTCGCGCTGGACGGTGCCCCCCGTCGATTTTTCCACTGTGGCGGGCGCCGTGGCGGCACTCGCCAGCCCGAATCTCTCCACGCGGGCAACGGCCCTTGAGCGACTCGCCCAGAATCCAGCGGCAGCCGAACCGATCCTCGCCGCCGCATTTCACGCTGCCACCAACCCGCGCCTTGCCGCGCGTCTCGCCTGGGCCCGCGGAATGGTTTTGAATGCGAGCGAAACCAGCGACATTGGAGCCAGACAGCTTGCAACCAGAGAACTTTTGAAAAACGAATCCCCCGATCTGCGGATCGTCGGGCTGCGGCTGGTGCAGGCCTCAGGCGGCGATCTGCTGGCCGCTGCCGAACAACTCGCCGCCGACCCCTCTGCGGCAGTGCGGCGGGAGGTGGCGGTGAGCCTGCGGGGCGTGGCAGGAGAGCGGGCCGATCTGGTGTGGGCCGACCTTGCGGCGGCACACACTCCCGGCGATCGCTGGGACACCGAGGCCCTGGGCATCGGCGCCACAGGCCAGGAAAACACAACCCTGTGGGATGCCCGACTCGCCGCCTGGCGGAGAAAAGTCGGCGAGCAGTGGAAGAATCAGGCGGGCCGCGAGATCGTGTGGCGCAGCCGCGCGGGAGTTTCAGCCCACCTGATTGGTACTCTTCTCCTCGATCCGAACGTCACATCCGCAGAAAGCCTGGCGCTGCTTCGCGCTCTCGACTTTCAGCCCCCGCACGCCCGCGAAGAAGCGCTGCGGGAAGTGGTGATCGCTGCCGACTTGAGCACTGAAAACAATCTGGCGGCGGACGACAAGCTTCGGCTGATTCTTCCTGAAATTCTCTTCCGGCTCGATCCAGCGGCCGGTTCCGCGGCTGGCATTGCCGAGAAAATCGCTGCCGTTTTGGCTCAGAGCGAGGGCACGCAGCGGTTTGTGGAGCTCGTGGGGCGGTTTCAGATGACCGATCGCAGGCTGGCGCTGGTGGCCCTCGCCGCCGATCCAACCACTTCCGATGCACTGGCCACGTCGGCGCTTGCTACGGCGCTCGATCTCGGCGCTGAGCAGCAGGTGCGCCTGGCGATTAACCACCCGGAGGAAGCACTCGCAACTGCCGATCTGCAACCTTCTGCTGCGGAGACCAACTCATCCCAGAGCGAAAAAGCGACGCGGCTCCTGGCTCTCTGCGGGCTGCGGGGCAAGGGCCCGGCGCTGGCGATCCTGATTGAAACCAGCGGCGATGCTGCCGCCACGCCCGACCTGCGCGCTGCGGCGGTGCGGGGCTTGGCCCGCTCCGAGCCGGGCGCACGAAAGCTGGTGGAACTGGCGCGGGAGGGGCAGCTGGGCGGCTCCCTGCAGCAGGCTGCGGCCTCAGCGGTGTCGGCCTGCCCATGGGGCGACGTTCGGAAGGCGGCTGCCGAAGTGTTGCCCTTGCCGCCGGCCCGCGGCGGCCAACCACTCCCGGCAGTGGCCGAGCTGTTGAAACGCTCCGGCAATGCCGAACAGGGCAGGGGGCTTTTCACTGGAGTCGGCAGCTGCGCGAAATGCCATGTGGTGCGGGGGGAGGGGAAGATGGTGGGGCCCGATCTGACTGGCATCGGCGCGAAGCTGTCGCGTGAGGCGCTCTATGAATCGATCCTCGCCCCCTCCGCGGCGATCAGCCATGGCTACGAGGCTTGGACGGCACTCACCAGTGATGGCCGCTCACTCAGCGGGCTCCTCGTGTCGCGGTCGCCCGAGCAGGTGGTGATCCGGGGGAGCGATGGGCTTGATACGACGCTTGAAACAGCCGAACTGGAAGAACTGGTGCGGCAGCCGGTGTCGCTGATGCCTGCGGACCTGGCCTCGACACTCTCCGCTGACGAACTGACTGATATCGTCGCCTGGCTGGAAACGCTGCGCGGGGGAAAATGAAGCGTCGCTGAAGAACGACGCCCTGCCGGCGAACAGGCTGTGGACACAGTGCTCTGCCGCCGGAGGCGGCGGCAGACACCCCGGTGGAAAAAGATCATGGATGACTTTTTCCACGGACGGCTAGGAGCAGTGGGGCCGCCCCCTCATCTGCCCGTTATTTACCGAGCGTTTCGATGTAGTCGAGGAGGCTGGCGAACTGCGCAATCGAGAGATCGTTCACCAAGCCCTCCGGCATCACGCTGGTGGGAAGCTGCGCCCGCTCCTCGATCTCGCTTTTATTCACTCTGTGTTCCACGCCACTTCCATCCCGCAGCACAACCATGCCGGCCGCTTCGCTGGTCACAAATCCGACCAACGGCCGGCCGTCGGCCAGCTCGAGCAGCACCGTGGCAAACCCCTGCGCCAGCGATTTGCTCGGCTCGAGCACACTCTGCGCCAACTGCCGGCGGCTGTAGATGCTGGCCGCATTGGCCAGTGACGGCCCCAGCCCCGAACTATCCACCCCGGCGGCATGGCAGCTGATACATTTTCTGGCCACAAACAGTTCCGCCCCCACGCCCCGATCGCCGCGACGGGCATCGACCAGATCGAGCACGGCGCCGGTCGGCCGCTCGCTCACCTTCGGCCCAGCGTCGGCCGCCACCCGGCGCACCCCCTCGGCATCGATGCCAAGCTTGAGAATTGTCTCACCCGCCAGAGCCTTCAGATCGGGTTCGTCGTTCTGCTCAGCCGCCGCCACGAGTTTGTGTGACAACACTCCCGATGCCGTGCGAGCACTTGCCGCCACAAGTTCCAGTCGCCGCGCAGGGCCCGCCTGCCAAGCGGCGTCCAGAATCCCGGCCGCCTGCGCCCGCGGCGCGCTCTTGGCACTGCTGGAGGCGGCTACGTAAAGCAGAATGTCGTCGACCAATCCCCGCTGGGCTCGGCTGGGCTCTTGATTGGAATTTTGATTACCCTCTGCCAGCGCCTCGGCAGCCCGCGGGTCGGCGGCAGCAGCCAGGCTCTCCCGCACCGCCAGCCGGGCGGCTACTGCCGCAGCGGAACCGGGTTCCAGCGCGAGCGTCGCCGCCACGAGGGGGCGCAGGAGTTCGGGAGCCGGAGAGCGGGAGAGCACCCGGATCGCCACGAGGCGATCTGCCGGAGCCACGTCGGAATTGAGGCTGAGCGACTCGAGCACTCCATTGGCCGGCGGCCATGCTGAGCCCTCCAGATCGAGAAACCGGGCGAGGCCCACCGCGCCCGGCGGCCCGTCGGCTGCGCGCTTGAGCAGTTCGGGAGCGATGCTCTCGACCGGCAGCCGATGAGCTCCGAGAATCTGCCCTATTTTCGGCAGCGACGAAAGTTCAGCCGGCGTGACGGCCGAGAGAAGCGCGGCGAGCAGGTGTGGCGAAGCGGCCCATTCCTCGGCGGCATAATAGGGTCCGCGGGCATCGGGCCGGCCCCCCCACGATTCCCCCGGCCACGCTCCCTCCCGCCGATAGAGCCGGGAGGCGGCCCAGACCAGTTCTTCGCGCAGCGTGGCAGATCCACCAGCGGAATCGCCTGATGCGGCTGATTTCTGGTCGCCTAAGCGATCCAACCGCGCCACCACCAGTTCCGCCACTTCCGGCGTATGCAGTTCCCCCAGCACGCGACAGGCACCCCGCAAGGCAGCAGTCTCTTCCGGTGCCTCGAGCGCCGCCGCACAGGCAGCAATCGACTGCTGCTGGTCGCGCGTGCCGAGGCGCACAGCTCCCTCGATCGCCGTGTGGGCCACGATTGGGTCGGCGTCGGCTGCCAGCGGCAGGAGCCACGCTGCCCCGCTGCCATTTCGCACAAGGGCCACGATCGCCTCCAATCGCGTGCGCGGGTCGGGCGCGGCGAGGGCCCCCTTGAAGAGGTCGCGCACGGCTGAGTCGGTCGAGCGAGCTTCAGTCTCACTCGTCCCCAAATCGCCAAGCGCCCGAATGGCAAAGGGGGCAAGTGCGGCGTCATCAGCCAGTCGCACGAGCGCAGGGCGGGCCGCTCCCTGGCCCAGGAGCGCACAGGTAAAAAGAGCCGCCACGCGGGGAGCGAGTGCCGCAGCCTCTTCGCTAGCTTGAGCCTCCAGAGCTTGAAGGATCTCGGGCGAACGATCTCCTCGGCGGAGCAGCTGCCGCTGCGCCTCCAACCGGATCCGATGGCTGGGGCCGGCGAGCAGGTGGCACAGCGCCTGAGAATCGAGCGCGGAACAATCGGGAGGGGTCAGAGGGAGCCGGCCGGTGGGGCGGAGAGCGGCGATAAAGCCGACATGGGGGCCGGTCCAGGTGAACGTGCCGTCGCGCCAACTCGCAGCGTAGATCGTGCCGGCACCATCGGCATCGAGATCGGTAACGCGGGTGAGATGCAGAAATTCCTCCTGCTCAGCGGTGAACCCCGCTCCCTGTGCCGCGAGCGGATGGCGGTAGATCAGGCCGCGGCCCCAGTCGCAGGTGAAGGGGGCATCGTTCCAGCGGGCTGGCATCCAGGGCTCGTCGATCCAGCAGGCGCCGGTGCCGGAGCCGCCGCCATAGTCGGCCAGAGGCGCCACGATCTCGGCGGCGAAGTGGAGATAGCGCCGCGGATAGCCGTGATCTTCCAGCCCGCTGAAGGAGTGGAGCCGCACATTCCAGCCACCGCCATCGTTGGTGTTGTCGCGGGCAATCATCTGCAGGAGTGGACCGACTGCCGCCTCCAGATTGTTGCGGGTGCCGCGGGCGAAGAGATCGAGACCGCTGCCATCGGGCCGAAAGCGCACGATCCCACCGCCGCGAAGGTGGAGGTGGCGGCCATCGCTCCCGCTGGCGTCGCGGAAGCCAAAGTCGCCGATCGCCGCATAGACCCAGCCATCGATCCCCAGTGCCAAGCCATTGGAAGTATGGTCGGCGGGGCGGTCGGCAAAACCAAACCCGAGATCGCTCACCAGCCTGGTCTGCTCGTCGGCGGTGCCGTCGCCATCGGTGTCGCGAAACGCCGAAACATGGGGCGGGTGGAGCACAATCAGCCGATCGTCCACCCACACCAGCCCACGGGGACTATTCACATCGGTGACAAACTCTTTCACCTCGTCAGCCGTGCCATCCTGATCGGTATCGCGCAGCCGGAGAATCCGGCCGCGATGTGGCTCGCGGTCGAGCGAGCCGTTGCCGTCGCTGGAGACAAAGAGCGTGCCGTCGACGGTCGCCGCCACGAAGACCGGATAGCGGGCGAGGTCGGGCCCGGCAAAGACCGTTGCCGCAAATCCCTCGGGGGCCTTCACATCGCGGAGCAGATCGGCCGCAGAGGGCCCCGGAGCCTCATCGGCCCGTGCGCAGGAGCCGTGGCGCCCGCCGGCTACCAGCAGGCAGAGCAGCACCATTGCGCCCAACCGGCCAGAAAGAAGCTCGGCTTTGCAGCAAAAAAAAGCGACCCGGGAGACAGTCCGGAGGGGCATGGAAAAGTCCTGCAGGAGGAACCGGGGCCACACGAATGTGTGCCGCCACGGGCAGCACTATTGTGTGGCATGCGATGGGGAAAGTCATCTGGGATGGTGGGCCCGGTGTGCCACTCATCGGTTCCCAGACGAGTTTCGCATGCTGGCCCGGAACGCCCGACACACCGGCTCACGCCGCCTGCAGGCTGGCGCGGCGGTGGATCAGTTCGATGTCGTCGGCCACAAGCGGCCGGGTGGGATCGGCGGCGAGCAGGAGCCCTGCCAGATCGGCCAGTCGCACCACCTCGGCCGGGATGCCGGCGGCGATCTCGTGGAGCGTGCGCACCATGGCGGCATCGGCAGGCTGCGTGAGGAGCCCACCGAGCCGATGAGCCAGCAGCGTCTGCGATTCCTCCAGCGACAGCGGCGGCAACACGGCCCGCACGCGTACGATCCTCGCCAGTTGCGGATGGCGGGCGGCCAACGTGAGCAGGCGTCCCTGACCGGCCAGCACGAGGCTCAAAGCAACCTGAGCTTGGGCCACGTTCTCGAGCAGTTCGGCCAGATCGTTGTCGGCGGCGAGGTGGGCATTGTCGATCAGAAGCATTCCGGGCCACTCGGCTGGATCGGAGCCGGCGGCCCAGTCGCGGGCGATGGCGCATGAATCGGCCAGCAGGCACTGCCCCTGGAGGGCCACGGTTTCTGCCATGCGCTCCAGCAGCAACGTTTTTCCGACGCCTGCCGGGCCGCAGAGAATCGCCGCTCCCCCCGGCGCTTCGAGCGCATAGGCAATCCGGGCCTCTGCAGCGTGCTGCGCGGGAGTGAGCGGGGCGGAATGGAGTTGGGCATCCATCATGACAGCCCTTGAGAGGAGATCGGGGGGAATGTCTGGTCAGGTTGCCGAGCCATCCCCGGCACCGGCAAATGTCAGCACGACTCCGAGCACCGGCATCCCGATCGCTGCGAGCGCCTGTTGGTAGGCGAGGCATTCCGGCACATCCTGGCGGCGCACAAACAGCAGCGTGTCGCAGCCGAGGGCGCAGCGGGCGAGGACTTTTCGGCGGATCGGGCCGGGCGGAAACCAGACACCCGCATCGACGAGCACGATTGTTTCGTCATCGGGGGGCACATCGCTCTCCTCCGTCACCAGCGGCGCCTGCGTGCTGCACACCACCCGGCGGCCCCGCTGCTGGAGCGCCCGCGCGATCCCTGCCACGACGGTCGAACGCCCTTCACCGCGCTCTGCGCCAGCCACTGCCACCACACGAAGGCCCTCCGCATGCGCCTGCTCCACCCGTGCCGCCAGACTCTGCCAAGCCTCGTGGGCCTGCTCGAGCAACCGATCGACCAGATCGGCAGCGACCGCCTCTGGCGTGGATGCAGCCGAGAATTCTGCGGCCTCAACCGGCTCTGCGGCAGCCGTGGCGGTCACGGCACGGGCCTCGCCCGTCCCCTTCGTTGCTCCCATCCCAGCCACTGGCCTGCGCGAGGGCAGGAGAGGGCGAGCGGGCGAACGCGACACAAAAGCCCGGTCCAACAGATCGAGCGTCATGGGGCGGACTCCGGCAGAGCCGCCAGCCTGGGTGAGGGGGACACTACCTGCTGAACTGCCTGCTGGTCTGCCTGCGGAACCCCAGCCAGCCGCGTTGCGTCAGCCCACCACACCGCCGCCCAACACCCCGCAGCGGCCAGCGCCAACACGCAAACCGACAGAGCCGGAAAGGGTGGGCCAGACCTTCCCTCGCGTTGGCGGCCCCGCGACGGGAGCCTGGCAGCAGTCGGCTCGGGGAGAGCCGCGGTGCCGACTGCGACGTGCCGAGGTCGAGTGCCCACCGAGGGGAGCGTCGGAATGGAGGCGATCACCTGCATCGATCGACTCCAGTGCCAGGGCAAGGTTCGCGGGAGCCGGCGGCAGCCAGTTCATGCCGCCCCCATGCCATCCCTCCAGCGGCTTCGTCTACGGACCGCTCCGGAGAATCATCGTCGCGGCCCTTGGACGGGCTTGAGCAGCCGCTGCAAAAGGCCTGTTTACGGGGTTTTCGCAGTAGTCCATTCCGGCTCGAGTGCCTATCATGTGAGGCTGGTAAGGTTCGCCAAACCGCTCCAATCGGCCAGTTCCCCCAATCCCTCTTTCGCGGCGGCAGGCCTGCAGGCCTCCTCCCATCCCGAAACCACCCATGCCCATGCCTACCAGTGCAGTCAATGCAGCCCGCTCGCAACTCTTTCGCGACCTCCTCTCCCAGCGGATTCTGGTGCTGGATGGCGCCATGGGCACGATGGTGCATGCCCTCGCCCTCGACGAAGAGGGCTTCCGCGGCGAGATGTTTCGCAATCATCCGCGCGACCTGAAGAACTGCATCGATATTCTGGTGCTCACGCAGGGGGACGCGATCCGGGGGATTCACGCCGCCTACCTCGAGGCGGGCGCCGACATCGTGGAAACCAATACGTTTGGTGCCACGCATCTGGCGCTGGCCGATTTTGGCCTGGCCGACCGGGTGCGCGAGCTCAATCTCGCCGCCGCCAAACTCGCCCGCGAGGCGGCTGATGCAGCCACCGCCAAAACCCCCGACCGCCCCCGGTTTGTCGCCGGCTCGATCGGCCCCACCAACAAGCAACTCTCGATCGCCGGCAATGTCGCCGATCCTGGCCACCGCGATGTCACCTACGATCAAATGGTCGACAACTACAAGGAGCAGGTGGTGGCGCTGCTCGAAGGGGGCGTCGATCTCCTGCTGGCCGAAACGGCGTTTGACACGCTGGTGCTCAAGGCCTGCCTGTTTGCGATCGATGAGGTGTTTCGCGAGCAGGGGGTGCGGGTTCCGGTGATGGCCTCGTTCACGGTGTTTGAGGGGGGCAGAACGCTCTCCGCGCAAACGGTCGAAGCCTGCTGGACGAGCATCTCCCACGCCGATCTGGTGAGTGTGGGGATCAACTGCGCCCTCGGCCCGGAAAAGCTCCGCTCCCATCTGGCTGATCTCTGCCGGGTGGCGCCGATTCCGGTGAGCTGCTATCCCAATGCCGGCCTCCCCAACGCGATGGGAGGCTTCGACGAAACCCCCGAGATGATGGCCTCAGTCCTCGGCGACTTCGCCCGCGAGGGCTGGCTCAATATCATCGGCGGCTGCTGCGGCACCACGCCGCCACACATCAAGGCGATCGCCGAAGCGGTCTCCAAGCATCCGCCCCGCGTCCCGCCGACCGGCTCGACGCTGTCGCGCTACTCGGGGCTCGAGCTGCTCGAGATCCGTCCCGAGAGCAGTTTCACGATCATCGGTGAGCGGACCAATGTCACCGGCTCCCGTGCCTTTGCCCGTCTGATCAAAGAAGATCGCTACGAAGAGGCCCTCCGCGTCGCCCGCCAGCAGGTGGAGAACGGCGCCAACATCATCGACATCAACGTCGATGAGGGGATGCTCGACGGCCCGGCCGTGATGACGAAGTTTCTCACGCTCCTCTCCAGCGAGCCCGATGTGGCTCGCGTGCCGATCATGATCGACAGCTCGCGCTGGAGCGTGCTGGAGGCGGGGCTGAAGTGCGTGCAGGGAAAGGGGATCGTCAATTCGATCAGCCTGAAGGAGGGGGAGGCCGAATTCCTCCGGCAGGCTCGCCTCGTGCGGCGGTATGGGGCCGCAGTGGTGGTGATGGCGTTTGACGAGGAGGGACAGGCAACCGAAACCGACCGCAAGGTTTCCATCTGCCGCCGCGCTTACAAACTGCTCACCGAAGAGGTCGGTTTTCCGCCGCAGGACATCATCTTCGATCCCAACATTCTCACCGTTGCCACCGGCATCGAGGAGCACAATCGCTACGCGCTCAACTTCATCGAGGCCACCCGGCAGATCAAGGCGGCGATGCCGCTGGTGAAGGTTTCGGGCGGTGTGAGCAACATCTCGTTTTCCTTCCGCGGCAACGACGCGGTGCGCGAGGCGATGCATGCTGCCTTCCTCTATCACGCGATTCAGGCCGGCATGGACATGGGCATCGTCAACGCCGGGCAGTTGGCTGTCTATCAGGAGATCGAGCCACAACTGCTCGAGCGGATCGAGGATGTGCTCTTCGACCGCCGGGGGGATGCCACCGACCGGCTGATCGAATATGCCGAGAGCGTCAAAAAACGCGATCCGGCAGATACCGCCAAGGCCGATGCCTGGCGCACGCTCGACGTGGAGGGGCGGCTCGGCCACGCGCTGGTGAAAGGGTTGGCCGACCATGTTGAAACCGACATCGAGGATGCCCGCAAGGAATATGCCACGGGGCTGGAGATCATTGAAGGCCCGTTGATGCGGGGAATGCAGGTGGTGGGTGATCTGTTCGGCCAGGGAAAGATGTTTCTGCCGCAGGTGGTAAAAAGCGCCCGCGTGATGAAGCGGGCCGTGGCCCACCTCCTCCCCTACATGGAGCAGGAAAAGGCCGCCTCGGGGCAAACCCAGTCGAGCCGCGGCCGCGTGCTGATGGCGACGGTGAAGGGGGACGTGCACGACATCGGCAAGAACATCGTCGGCGTTGTCCTCGGCTGCAACGGCTATGAGGTGATCGACATGGGCGTGATGATCCCCTCGGCAAAAATCGTGGAAGCGGCCAAGGAGCATAAGGTTGATGTCGTCGGCCTCAGCGGCCTGATCACGCCGAGCCTCGATGAAATGGTGCACGTCGCCTCGGAATTCGAGCACGAGGGTCTGAAGATCCCGATTCTCATCGGCGGGGCAACCACCTCCGCCCGGCACACTGCCGTGAAAATCGCCCCGAAATACTCAGGCGACATCGTCCATGTGCTCGACGCCTCACGGGCGGCCGGTGTGGTCGAAAAACTGATCAACCCCGTCTCGCGCGAGGAATTCGGCAAGGAAAACCGGCTCGCCCAGCAGCGTGATGTGGAAAACTTCAAACGCCGCCAGCAGACGACGCTCGTGCCCTTCGAGGTGGCCCGCCAGAAACGCTGGACCACCGATTGGTCGGCGGCGCCGATCGACACGCCCGAGTTCCTCGGTGTCAGCCAGCTGGCCGACGTGCCGCTGGAGGCGCTCGTGCCCTATATCGACTGGTCCCCTTTCTTCATGGCTTGGGAGCTGCGCGGGAAGTATCCCGCTATCTTCACCGATCCGGTGGTGGGCACAGAAGCCACGAAGCTCTTCGCCGACGCGACAGCGATGCTCGAAAAAATTGTGGCTGACAAGTCGCTGCAGGCCAGAGGAGTGTATGGATTTTTTGCCGCCAATTCCTGCGGCGACGACGTGCTGCTCTACACCGATGAGGCTCGCACCAAGGAATTTGGTCGCGTGCACACGCTGCGGCAGCAGTGGGAACGCAAGGGGCAGGACTCGTTCCACGCTCTGGCCGATTTCGTGGCCCCGGCTGACTCCGGCCGCAAAGACTATATCGGCGCCTTCGCCGTCACCGCCGGCCATGGCTGCGAAGAACTCTGCCGCAAGTATGACAAAGACCACGACGACTACTCCTCGATCATGGTGAAGGCGATCGCCGACCGCTTCGCCGAGGCCTGCGCGGAATGGCTCCACGAGAAAGTCCGCCGCGAGTGGCGTTACGGCCGGGAAGAATCGCTTACCCCAGACGACATGATCGAGGAGCGCTACCGCGGCATCCGGCCGGCCCCCGGCTATCCTGCCTGCCCCGACAACACCGAGAAGAGGGCGCTCTTCCAGTGGCTCGGAGTGGAGAAGGCGGCGGGGATCACGCTCACCGAGAGCTGCGCAATGCTGCCGGCAGCGAGTGTCAGCGGCCTCTTCTTTGCCCATCCCGAGAGCCGCTACTTCGCCGTCGATCGCATCACACGCGAGCAGGTCGAGAACTACGCCGCCCGCAAGGGAATGCCGGTGGAGGAGATGGAGCGCTGGCTGGGCCCCAACCTCGGCTACGACCCCTGATGCCAGCGGCGTTTCAGTGCTGCGTGCTTTCGCCCCCCACGGCGGATTGTGTCTCACACATTGCGGGAGTGCCGGTCGATGAAAAAGCCCCCCTCCGCCGACGGCACGCCACCGGAGCCCTCCCCGGGCAAACGTCCGCGCACGCGGCGCATCATCCTCGATGCCGGGCCGGCAGCCCCCGCAGGCCCCGCCTCAACGGCCCTCTACATGAGTCGCTTTCTCGACTACGTGCGGCATGAACGGGCGCTTTCGGACAACACACAACTGGCCTACCGGCGCGATCTTCGAGATTTTTCTGCTTGGCTGGCGGGGCGCAATCCAGCGGCGCTCAATGTGCGCGATCTGGGGGACTATTTTTCCGCGCTGCAGAAGCGTGGTCTGGCCCGGGCGAGCGTGGCCCGACAGGCGGCGACGCTCCGCACGTTTTATGCCTTCCTCCAACTCGAAGGAGTGCTGCAGGAGAGCCCAGCGGAACTGATCGCTGCTGCCCGACGCGATGACGCCATCCCTGGCACGCTCTCGCCGGAGCAGGTGGAACGGTTGCTGGAGAGCCCCTCGGCAACCACCTCCACAGGCCAGCGCGACCGGGCACTCCTCGAACTTCTCTACGCCACCGGTTGCCGCGTAACGGAAGTTTCTACGCTGCGGATGACAGACATTCACCTCGAAGAGGCTTTTTGCACCTGCCGGGGCAAGGGAAACAAGGAACGGGTGGTGCCGCTGGGACGGCGGGCCATCGAGGGGGTGAAGCTCTGGCTGGCGGGTCCCCGGGGGCTGTTTGCCGGTCAGGCGGCCAGCCCGCCGGGCTGGGTTTTGCTCTCCTCCCGCGGCAACCGGCTCTCCCGGATGCGGATCTGGGAGATCGTCAAGGAACATGCCGTGGCCGCCGGGATTCCCCCCGACATCGGCCCACACACGCTGCGGCACAGCTTCGCCACGCATCTGGTGGCCGGCGGCGTGGACCTCCGGCACGTGCAGGAGATGCTCGGCCACGCCAGCATCGCCACCACACAGCGTTACACGCATGTCGACGCCAGCCGCCTGAAAAGCGTGCACGGCAAGTTCCACCCCCGGGGATAGAGCACGCGGGGCTTCGAGCGCAAGTGGGATAGCTGTAGCGATGACTGGCCCATCGGGTGACGGAGGCGGAGGGGTCGGCGAACTTTTCGTGAGCGCATGCGACGAGACTTTTGCCGTCCCGCAGCCGGGGGCACTCCGGAACTCGTAACCGCTCCAGGTCCGGGACTGCCCATGCCCCATCGCCGGACGATCGCTGCGGCCCTCCAGGCCTTTCGCTCTCTCGAAGTTGGCTGCGCTTCGCCATCCATGGCTCCGCTGGCCGCCTACGCCGGCTCCTGGGGCACGAGCAGCCCCTCCCCGAACATCGATCAGGAAGAGGGCGACGGAGGCGGAGGGGTCGGCGAACTTTTCGTGAGCGCATGCGACGAGACTTTTGCCGTCCCGTAGCCGATGCGCCACGGTAGTCTGATCTACCCGTACGCAGCCGATGCGCCACGGAAGTCGAATGCGCTTTAGCCGGCGGGTTTTTTCGGCGGGGTGAATTTGATCCGGCGGATCAACTCCACGATCTGCCCATCCCGAACCCGCCCCGATACCGCCGTGATCGCCTGCACAACATTGGCGTATTTGAGGGAGTAGTCGCAGTCAAACTCAACCTCCGTCTTCTCCGCCAGCGAGTTGGGACCGGTATCGGTTCCCACCAGGGCCATGATCTGCTGGTGGAGTTCGTCGAAGCCGGCCAGAGGATTGCCGTTCATCGTGATACTGGCAAGCGATCCGTCGGCGGCTGCCGAGAGCTTCACGCGCACCGGTGGCACCTGCTGATCGTCGGGGGCTGCGGCGGCCGCGGCGGCCAGTGGCATGCGAATGTCGAAGTCTCCCTCCGGAGAGACAACCTTGAGCGAAAACATGAAAAACGAGATCAGCTGAAACACAACGTCGATCATCGGCGTCATGTCGATGGCGATCTTGTCGGGGAGCGATGATTGCCTGCGGGGCATCGTTTCACCGCCCCTCGTCATATTGGGCGCGGAGCGCAAAGCGCTCGAATCCCTTGTCTTGGCAGATGCGGATGATGTCTTGCACCTCTCCCGCCTGAGCCCGCCCATCGGCCCGCACGATCACCGTCGCGGCATTCGGCTCCCGGCCGGAGTCGCGCATAGCCATCTTTTCGCGCTCCAGATAACTGCCGATATCTCGTACAGCCACGAGTTCACCGGCATAGATCACATTCCCGCTGTTGGTCAGTTGCAGGGTGATCGGCTTCTCGATCAGACCCTCTACCGGCTTCGCCAACTGGCTGAGCGGCAATTGGATCCGATCGTCCTGCTCCGCCTCGGAGAAATTCATGATGAAGAGAAAGAACGTGATCAGCTGAAACGTCACATCGATCATCGGCGTCATGTCGATGTCTGTTGTGGTTGGTGCGCCGGCGCGTCGAATGGCCATGGTCCGTTTCTCTCCTTGCCTCAGGAATTCACTTCCTGCTGGCCTCCTGAACAACAGCCATGAGCCGGAGCGCCTCCTCGTGGATCTCCACTGTGAGCCTGGCAAACCAGTTTTTAAACAGCGCAAAGCAGGCAATGGCGGGGATCGCCAGCCAGAGCCCGATCAGCGTGGTGATCAGTGCCTGCGAAATACCAACCGCCAGATCCGATGGCCTGGGCTGCGTGTTGGAACGGGCGATGACCATGAAGGCGGCCACCATGCCGTCCACCGTGCCCAGCAGGCCAAACATTGGGGCCAGCGCCCCGATCAGCGACACATAGCTGATCCTGTGCTCCAGCTTCATCGCCTCCGCGTCTTCGGCCTCCTGCATCGCGGCCAGCCCGGACGCGTAGCCCGACTGCATGTTGCCCATCCCCTCGGCCAGCATATGCCCGAGGTAGGAATCATCCGCCTTGGCCAGATCGTAGGCCTGCTGAAATTCCTTCGCTTCCGCATGTTTTCCAAAGGCCTCGATGAGCTCCGGCGGCATCAGGGCGGTCCGGCGCAGCTGCAGAAAACACATCACCAAAAGCGCCACCAGCGTGAACGAGAGCACCAGAAAAACCACCACATACCGCAGGCCCAGAGCCTTGACGTAGAAAACGAGCAGGTTCTCCCCCGCGTCGACCGGCTCTGCATCGGCCGCGGCCTCGTCCTGCGCCACTGCTGCCTGAGGCACCAGCAGGACAGGCGCCACCACGGCTGTGCCGGCCGGTAGCAGCAGGGCAAGCCACATGAGGCTCCGGAAAAATTGAGTCCACATCGAGGCCCTCAAGCCAGCGCCATCTCCGCTGCCCACAAGCTCACTCGCTCCCCTCTGCATGCTCTGCTCCTTCGCAGGACGAACCCCGGGACACATCTCAGATTGAAAACGCTTCCATCGTACGCCAAGGGGCCCTTCCACAACCACACCGCGCGTCGCCGTGCTGCCCTCAGCCCTTGCCCCGCGCCGCTTTCGCCCAACGCGTGGCAGGATAGCTCGATTCCAGCAGTTGCCGCGCCTCCCGGGCCCGCTCGGGATGCTGGGCTGCTTCCCAGAGCTCCACGAGATTGGCCAGTGCCTCAGCATGGCTTTCCGGAGTGGCGTTATAGACCAAATCGACCGTCAGGAACGAGATCAACGCATCCTGTTCCCGACCAGGCACAGCGCGGTAGGCAGTGCCCAGGGCCGCAAAGGCCCGGGCCAGCAGGTCTTTGTCATCTGGATCGGCGGCAGCAATCACCTGCTGCACTGCCGCCACGGCCTCGTCCCCCCGGCCCAGCCGGGCAAGGCAACGGGCCCGCCCCAAAGCAACAGACCGCTTCTGGGCCAGGCTGGAGTCATCGCCGGCTGCGGTGACCAGAGCCGCGTCAAACTCCCGGAGGGCCTCCTCGTATTGCTCCTGCTCAAATCGGGTTCTGGCGCGGCCGGCCGTGGCCCGCACCTGCAGGGCAGGGGACCCCTTGGCCAATTGGGCATAGGCGGCCAAAGCCAGATCGGGCTTGCCCGCCCGGGCCAACAGATCGCCCAACAGTTCCTGCATCTCGTAGAAATGATGGCTGCCGGCACGCTTCGCTAAAAACTCGTTGACGAGCCTCCCTGCCTCACGGGGATCGGCGCCAGAGCCGAGCACGCTCCGGGCGGCCGCAGCCGCCTTCACAAACTCCACCTCCACCATGAGCTGCTCGTCCGCTCCCTCGAGATCAGCCGGATCGAGCCGGCCGAGTTCGTCGAGAGCCTCCGCCGGGCGACCACGCAGGAACATCGCGCGGGCCGCCTTGAGCTCTGCCGGTTCCCCGGCAAACTGCACTTCCCGAATCCGCTCGACGGGGATGGTGCGCACGTCGCCGGTTCGCACTTCCACCTGCACTTCCCCGGGGGAGACGGCCACCACCTTTCCGACAGTCGCTCCTTCGGTGGTGATCACCCGGTCGGGGGCTTGCGCCAGCGCCCCTCCGCCGCAGGCAAGCACCCCGCAGGCAAGCGCAGCGACTCCTGCCCACGTCCGCCATGTCGGGCTGCTTCTGCCCTGCCGGTTGCTCATGATCTTTCCTCTTTGAGCCAAGAAAACAGTTCACTGTGCGGTCGCCGTGGCGGCTTCAAGAGCCGGAAGTCCCTGCGGGCTGGCGACACCCCGCGCCCGCTGAATTTCTTTCAGCAGTCGATCGAACTGTCGCCGCGACGCCTCTCCCCCCAGATCGGGATAGAGTTTGTACGTCAGGCGGATGTCGCTCTCCGCCATGCCGAGGAGTTTGTCACGTGACTGCTCCGATTTCCCCGCCTGTGTCAACCGGCAGGCGGCCAGATTGAGACGGGCGCTGAAGAACCGGCCGCGGAGTTCGGCCGACTGGGCCGTCGCCTCCCCAAAAGCCTGCCGGGCCAGCCGATTGGCCAGCCCGCCCCAGCCCCACACGACACCGCCGCCGGAAGTCTTGGTGCCGGCGATCGCCTCCCGCAGATACCGTTCTGCCGCCGATCGGTCGGAAACCTGTTCGCCCGCAGCCTGCAGCAGTTCCGCCGCCTGCGTCTGCACATCGAGGCCGTTGGCCCGACGAGGATCGGAGAGGATTGATTCGAGGTGGCCAAACGCCTCCTCCCAGCGTCCAAGACTGCGATAGACGCTCATCAGCTTGATGTGGATCGAAGGAATCAAGGGCTCGACTCCCTCCCCGCCAGACTCCAGCAGGGCCTCATACGTGGCAGCGGCCCGGCCCAGATAGACCTGCGCCTTCTCGCCCGGAACCATCGATCCAGTGCCTGTGCCGGAGCCGAGGGCGAGATAGGTGGTGGCCACCCACATCCGCGCCGTCACTTTCGTGTCGCGCCGGGCCACCCCCTCCAGAAAGGTTTCAAAACCAGCCAGTAGTGCCATTGCCGTGGCCCTGTTCTCAGGATTTGCCGCCTGCTCGCCGGTTCCAAGGCTCGTCAATTGGGCTTCCAGATCGCGTGCAAGAGCCACATAGAGCGCGGAGAGCCGAGCGGCGGCGCCAGATCCAGTACCCGCCGCCTGCTCCAGCCGTTCCATTGCCTGCTGGGCCTTCTCGATCTGCTGCGACTGAATGAAAAAACGGAGTGACACGCTGGCGGCACTTTCCGCCAGCGGTCCGGTGGCAAACCCCGCCCGGCCGCTGTTGAGCACCGTCCAGGGGCCATACTGCGGGTGCTCAAGCAGCCGGGCCGCCAGAGCAGGATCGTTCTCGTCCAGCGCCATCTGACAGCGGGCCAGAGCCCCCGCCACCGCCGCGAGCCCAGGTGGCGCGGCAGGGGCCAGACCCTGCAGGCCTGTGTCGAGGGCCTGTCGGGCCTTCTCGCGCCACAGCTTTCGCAGTTCCTCACTCGCCCGCTGTGCCTCTGGCAAGCGGAGCTGCTCCAAACATTCCCGCCACACACTCGCGCCACCCCTCAGGAGCACCTCCCCCCGCCAGGGAGCATCGGTCGGCAGGGCATCGAGCAGGGCGATCACCCGGGCGGGATCGCGGGCCTCGGCCGCGGTCGCCACCGCCACGAGCGCCGCATCAACACTCTCCCCCTCACCAGGCCAGAGGCGCATGATCCGCTCCGCCAGATCGGCCCCGCGGCCGCGTGCCGCAGCTTTCCAGGGATAGGCCGGATCGCGGGCGAGTTGCTGCCAGCTCGCCAGGGCGATCTTCGCCGCCTGCCGGCTCCCCTTGCCGTTGGGATACCGCTCGGTCAGCAGCCCCCCCAGAGCGGCCGCCTCTGCCCAACGCTGCGCGTCATAGAGGAGGTATGTCAGCAGATACCGGGCATGGTTGAGCGCTTCGGCGGAATCCTTGTCGGCTGCCAATGCAAGGCAGCGTCGAAAGGCTCCGATCGCTTTCTCGCGCTGCTCGACCGCTGCCTGCTTGGCCGCCTCCGCGGCCGCTGGATCCCCTGCTGCCGCCGCCTGCTGAGCCACCGCCTGCCGAGACTGCATCTCCGCCAACGCCCCTCGCGCCACATCGAATGCTGTCGCGAAGGAGGCGGTCGCCCCGTTCTCCTCGTCCGGCAGGTCCCGGCCCAGGTCGACCAGCAGTTGGCGAGCCTCCCTGGAGAAATCCTTCCTGACTTTGGCCACCTCCAGCGCCAGACGCTGGGCATCGCGCACCAGCCCCGTCCGCCGCGATTTCTGGTCGTCCGGCAGGCTCGCGGCCCGCTTGTTCAGCAGCATGGCTGCCCGGTATTTCATTCCCAAGTGATCGGCATCGACGCGTTGGGGGGGGAGGGGTGCCAGCACAATCTTCAGCAGCCGATCATCGAAGGCGGAGTTGTCCTCTGTTTCCAACCAACACTCCAGAGAACTGCTCATCGCCTTGATCCGCAGGGAGGGCACCACCCCCGTCTCACCCTCCAGAGCCCGCACGCTCTGGAGCGTCTGGAGGGCCAAGGCATACAAGTCTTGCCGCTCCTGCGGTTGCTGCGCCGCCTGCGCCAGCAGCACGTAGTTTCTGCCTTCGAAATACCTGGCAAACAGCCCGGCACCCCGGGTGGGATATTTTTCGTAGAGGGCCCGGTACCTGGCGGCGGAATCCCGGAGCACAGCCACCCACTCCGCCGAGCCCGGTGGCAAGGCCTTTGATTTCTCATAGCGGGCCCCCGCGCTGAGAAGCCGCGTCTGCAGCAGGCGGGCCCGCAGCGAGTCTTGCTGATCCTCCACCTGCTCCTTCTGCCGCGTCACGGCCCCAACCGGCCGGCGCGGCTGTTTCTTCGCCTTGGGGGGGGGATCCTCCTGGCCCCCTCCAGACTTGCCGCCATCGAGACTGGCCAACTGGGCATCGACCTCGCGCAGTTGACTGAGAATCGCCCCCTCGGCGCTGGCAGCCCTGCCATTTTCCTTCCCTGGCTCGCGCTCAATTCCCTCCAGAGAATCGATCGCTTTGGCAAAAAAACCGAGTGCCTCCTCCCGGAGCGTGGCCGCCGCCGCACCGGGGCGACTGGCCGCTTCGATTTTTGCCCGGCCCTGCTCAAGACGCAGATTGCCCTGCTGCAAGTAGGCATTGATCGCCTGTTCGCCCGTCGGGCCGGTGGCCAGAAAGACCTCGATCTCGCGGGCTGCCTGGTCATGCAGGGCGGTTCGTTTGGCAGCATTGGTGGCACTGCGGGCCAGCGCCACAAGCGTCGTGGCGCGCCGCAGGGACACCTCGCCCCGCAGGCCGGCAGGAGTGGCCGGATCGCGTTCCAATCGGTCGAGCACCCACAGCGCAACGTCCTGCATCTGCCGCTGCTCCAGCGCCGCCAGCAGACGCTCCGTTGCGGCCACCTGTGCACTCGGCGTCGATTCGGCCTGAACCCGCCCCGACAGCGCGATCACACAAACCACCAGCCAGACGAACGGGAATTGCCGCCACCCTCCCGATACCTGCCATCCCAGCGGGGCAACGCTCCCGAACTGGCGGAGAAGGCGACAGGCACCGGCGTTGATCCGCAGCGCATCAAGCGCTGCAGCACTGCGTTCATGGGCTGCTCGGACCGCCATGATCGACCTCTATCTGTCCGTGGAAAAAGTCATCCCTGACCCTCTGCATGGAAGACAGTCCACTCAGTCGCATCCAGCAGCGGGCCACTTGATCCACTGCCTGCTATCGGTCACCCCCGAAAAAGCCCCGCACATCCCGTGATCAAGAAACCCGCCCCAGCCTCTCTCAGCGTCCGGCCACAGGAGGTGCCAGGCGCCCTGACCGCGCGGCGGAAGCGGAGGCGGCAAGCCAGTTGGGCAACTGGCCGGCGGCTGGCATCTTGACCACCCGCACCGAGCGAATCCCAGGGCATGCCAGCACTGCTTCCAGCGCAGAAGCAGAGGGCTCATGATCGAGATTCAGCACGCCGATCGCGTCGCCGCCGGGGGCCGAGCGCCCGACGGTCATCTGGGCGATGTTCACTCCCAGCCCGCCAAATGCGGTTCCCACCCGGCCAATGATGCCGGGCACATCCTGGTGCGTGAACACCAGCAGAATGCCGTCGAGATAGGCCTCCAGCCGATGCCCTTCCAACTGCACAAGCCGCGGCATCGAGTGCCCAAACAATGTGCCAGCCGCGCGATGGACACGATCACCAGACACGATGTCAACCGCCACCACGGAGCTGAACGCCCCGGGATCGGTGCGGCTTTGCTCCACCAGCTCAATCCCCCGCTCACGGAGCAGGATCTCCGCATTGACGATGTTGACATCGTCAAAGGCGGATTCGAGCAGGCCGGCAGCAAACGCCGCCGTCACCAGCTTGGTGTTGCGGGCAGCGATTTCGCCGCGGTAGGCGATCGAGCAGGAACGGGGCGGGGCGTCGTCGAGTTGTGAAAGCAGCAGTCCCAAACGCCAGGCAAGATCGAGAAACCCGCGCACACCATCCAGCGTGGCTGGATCGATGCTGCTGGAGTTGACCGAATGGCGGATCGCGCCGGTGGAGAGAAAATCGACCAGCAACCCCACCCCTTCCACCGCCACCTGCGACTGGGCCTCTTCTGTGCTCGCCCCCAGATGGGGCGTGACCAGCACCCCCGGCATGCCGAACAGCGGACTATCGGTGCAGGGCTCCTTCTCGAACACATCGAGCGCCACTCCGGCAATGACACCCCGCTTGAGCCCCTCCACCAGCGCCTGCTCGTCGTAGATGCCACCGCGGGCACAGTTGATGAGCCGCACGCCCGGCTTGAGGATGTCGAGTTCCGGCATGCCGATCAGATGCCGCGTTTCTTCGGTCAGCGGGGTATGCACGGAGACGTAATCGACCAGTGGCAGCATGCCTGCCACGCTCGGCACCAGTTCGATGCCGAGTTCGGCGGCCCGCTCCGGCGACAGAAACGGATCGAAGCCCATCACGCGCATGTCGAAGGCCCGGGCCCGTTTGGCCAGCGCCTGCCCGATGCGCCCCAGCCCCACGATCCCCAGCGTCTTGCCCGCCACCTGCACGCCCATGAACTTGTTGCGGTCCCAGCGATGGTTCCGCAGGCTGGCGTCGGCTGCGGCGAGATTGCGCGACAGCGCCAGCAGCAGCGCGAAGGCATGCTCGGCGGTGCTCACGGTGTTGCCCGCCGGGGTGTTCATCACCACGATTCCCTGCCTCGTGGCGGCATCCTTGTCGATGTTGTCGGTGCCGACGCCCGCCCGCACGATCGCCTTGAGGCGATGATTGCCCGCCAGGGCATCGGCTCCAATCTTCACGCCGCTGCGGCAGATGGCGCCGTCATGCTGGGCGAGGCACTCCCGCAGCGCATCCCCCGCGAGCCCCGTGGAAACTTCGTAGGTGATGCCGGAGGCAGCGGCCGCATCCAGCATGGCCAGACCATCGGGACTGAGCGTGTCGAGCACGATGATGGAGGGCATGGTATCTCTTCTGGTGGAATGGACAGTGCGGAAACGGGAATATGCCGAAGGCCCGCAGCGGGGAAACCCCGCACGGGCAAACGTCAGGCTGGCCGGGTTTTCTGAAAGTCGATCATGTAGTCGCGCAGGGACTCAACACCCTCCACTGGCATCGCGTTGTAGATGCTCGCACGAATGCCACCAACGGATCGGTGTCCCTTCAGGTCCACCAGTCCCCGTTCAACCGCACCGGCGACAAACTGCTTCTCAAGTGCCTCGCTGGGGAGACGGAAGGTGACGTTCATATCGGAGCGGCATTCGGGCTGGGCATGGCCGGCGTAAAAACCCTGGGAGCCATCCAGAACATCGTACAGCAGTTTGGCTTTGGCGACGTTGTGGCGATCCATGGCGGCCAATCCTCCGACCGTCTTTTCCAGCCAACGGCAGACCAAACCGAGAATGTAAACGGCGAAGACCGGCGGGGTGTTCGACCGGGAGCCGTTTTTCACATGCGTCCGGTAGTCGAGCATCGTGGGCAGATCATCCCGCGAACGCTCCAGCATGTCCTTGCGGATAATGACGGTGGTCACGCCGGCAATGCCGGCATTCTTCTGAGCACAGGCATAGATCAGGCCGTGCCGGGCCACATCGATCGGCCGCGATAGAAAGTCGCTGGAGCAGTCGGATACCAGCGGCGCGTTCCCCACATCGGGCAACTGCTTCCACTGCACCCCCTGGATGGTCTCGTTGCTGGTGATGTGCACGTAAGCCGGATCGGCCGAAAGCTTGATCGCCCCGGCTGGCGGAAGCCGATCGAAGTTCGTGGAGGCACCATCCCAGGCGACATGCACGGAGCCCTCGCGGCGGGCCTCCTTGGCGCCGGTGATGCCCCAGGTGCCAGTCTGCACATAGTCGGCGGCGCTGCCGCTGCCACGGAGCAGATTCATCGGCACCATCGAAAACTGCAGGCTGGCGCCCCCCTGGAGAAAGATGATCTCGTGATCGCTTCCCACCGAGAGCAACCGCCTGAGCGATTCGAGCGTCTCCTCGAGAATGCGGTCGAATGCGGGGCTGCGGTGGCTGATCTCGAGGATCGAACTGCCCACGCCGGGCAGCGCGAGCAGCTCCTCCTGAGCCTGTACCATCACCTCCAGCGGCAGGACGGCGGGACCGGGGGAGAAGTTGAAGACCCGGTCGGGGACCGGGTGGCGGCTGCGATCCATCACAGGAGGCTCCAATTCAGCCGGTGGGCGGAGAGCCTGCCGGCAGACATGAGGGGAACCCTCTCGGCGAGCGATTGCATCGACCAGCTCCGGAAACCGAGGGGTTGCCGCAGGATAGGACCCACCGCCGCGCTGGTCAACGGGCGACATTCCCCTGCGTGGCAGGCATCGGCAAGGCCGCTGTGGTGCCGGGCCCGGCGGCGGCGGTCCAAGGCTGGGAAACCGCCGCCTGAGAACCCACCGCGGGGGGGGACATGGCTGTCATCTGCTGAGGGCTCCCCGCGTTTCCGGCACTCAGGGAGGCAACCCGGGCTGCCACCACCGGCTGCTGCCCATCGGCCGCCAGAGCCCGGGAATAATTGGCCAGAGCCTGCCCGGAGTCGCCCGAGGCCTCGCGCAGGTGGCCGAGCGCCACCAGAGCCCGGGGATTGGCTGGATCGATGGCGAGGGCATCGATCAAGTGATTCTCAGCTTCCCGCATGTCGCCATGCTCCTGGCAGAGCCGGGCCAGTTCGATCTGCGGATCGGGGTTGGCCGGATCCCGCCTCGACCAGTCCTGCAGGAGCGCCACTGCCTCTGCGCTGCGGTTTTCCTCGACCAACAACACCGCCATGGCTCGCTGGCAGGCTTGGTGATTGGGGTTTCGGGCCAGACAGAGGTGATAATACTGCTCGGCGGTCTGCATGTCGGCCGGCCGCCCCAACAGCTTGGACTGCTGGTGGTAGGTGGCTCCGAGGTTGTAGAAGCAGTCGGGGCTGCCGGGCTGCTGGGCCAAGGCCTGCTGAAAATGGCTCACCGCCCCGAGGTAGTTGCCCTGCTGGTAGAGCTTCACCCCTTCGGCATTTTCATTGCGCATCATCCCTCCGCAGCCTGCCAGAGCCAGCACACACGGCAGCGCAAGGAGGATGCAGGCGGCGAGACGCCCGTGCCGAACGGGCCGTCGATCAGCTGCGTTTTGGATTGCGCTGCCCGGCGGGCAAGTGGCGGGTGGCACAGAGGAGTCTCCGAGGCGGTTGCGCCTTCCGAGCGGGGTCGATTCAAGCCGCACACACCGCGAAAAGTAGCGATGGCGGCCAATGCGAACAAGCTCAGCGGGCTCGCACCAGCGTCATTCCCCCCATCCCCCCCATCCCCTGGCTGCTGTCAGCAGGATTCGCCAGCAGGGAGTCGCACATACCCCAACCCGCGCACCACTTCCAACACCTCGCTGCAGGTGGGAAACATGCGGCCACTGGTGCGCTTGTACTGCTCAAGGGCCCGCATGAACTCCAGTTCTTCGGGCTGGTAATCGCGCTCACAGGTGGTCGGATCGATCTGCCGGCGACGGGACCGGGCCGGGCCCTGGCCAATCGATGAACGACTCGGGCGGTGGGGAAGCGTGTGGCAGGCGGTGGGCATGGAAAGATCCTTCACAATAGAGAGTGATGCGGGAGAGGTGGGGAGAGGGGCCCGACTGTGCGGCAATCGGATGACTCTGCCGGAAGTATGCAGCATGCCTGCTGGGCAAGATCTGTGGCCGGGGTAAAAGAAGAGGCCTCAAACAAGAGAATCTGGCCCAGTTGTGCCGTCTATGCCGACGGCACCGGTTCGTTCGGGCGTCTCTGGAAAAAGCCCGGCCCTCCCGACCACCGACAGCAGGTCGGGGCGGGGAACCCTCCGCAGCCTCACGGCAGTTCGCTAGCGGTTATTAAAAAACTTCTTCAGGGCTTCGGCGGCGGCGTCCCGGGAGTTCACGGCGGCATTTTTCCCACCCTTTGGAGCCGGGCTGGGCTGGGCTTCCTTGGCGGGTGCGGCTGGTGCTGCTTTCGCGGCCGCCTCGACCGCCGCTGGGCCCTCAGCCACCCCGGCAGTCGCCTGACGAGCAGGCTGTGCTGCGCCGGTGACAGCCATGCCGACCATCGTGGTTCCAGCCGCGCCGCCTCCATCGGCCGAACCAACCACCTCCGCCGCGAGTTTCGCCGGCTCGGCGGCGGGCTGACGCACGACGCGTGAATCATCGAGCGCCGAATCGGCAGGCATGCTGAGCGACCGGGTCGTATCGAACATCCCGGCGGGGGACTCATCGGCCATCAGCCACTTGGAGACATCCTGATCCCCCCCGGTGGCCGCAGGCTCCGAACACGAAACAGTCAGTTCCAGAGCCCCCACCCGGATCAGATCCCCGGACGCAACCTTCGTCTTTGCGGCGATCCGCACGCCGTTGACAAACGTGCCGTTGCGGCTGCCGAGATCCTCGACCCACACATCAGCCGGCCCAACATGGACGGCACAGTGGCGGCGACTGACATCCTCGCTGAGGGGCCGCACATCGCACTCTTCAGCTCTGCCGATGAGCAGTTTGTTCCGCTTGATGGAGATCGATCTGCCCGCGCTCTTTCCAGTGGCGACGATCAGCTTTGTGATCATGGTTCCGACACTTCCCGAGGCCGGGGAGGAATTCCACCGCTCCCCCAATGGACATAATCAGTCCAGACTCCACCCAATCGAAACCGAGTATAGCAGAAATCGCTTTCTGCCAACCAGACAGGTTCGCGGGGCAGGGCAGCACCTCGGCCACGCCGCTCCCATTCAGGGTCTCCTCACCGGCGGGCGGTCCAACGAACCTGCCCAAACCGCTCCGCCAACCGGTCCACCTCGCTCCGGGCTGCTCCGGCAAATGACCCCGTCTGGAGAGCCACGCTGGCTCCCAAGCTGGTGGCCACCAATTCCAACCACCGGCTGACCAAATCCTTGATGGCGGGGATCTCGACCCCGTCACCTGCCAGTTCTTGAATGCCCGGGTGCTGCGCGGAGCCACTGGCGGCCGCATTGGCAGTCAGGAGCAGACTGCCGTGCTGGAGAACCGCCCCCTCCAGCCGCCGTTGGGCACTCCCCATCACTTTCGCCGGCGGAGCCTGCTCCCGCCCCAAGCGTCGATCGGGCATGACGACATCCCCCACAGCCCGTCTGTCAAAGCAGAGAAAGGGCTCCTGCGCAGAAGCGGCAGCAGGAGTCGCGGGGCCAGCGGCAGGATGGAGGGAGGCGACGATCTTCCAACCAGCCAACGCCTCCACCATGGCCCCGTGGAAGGCGTCGTAGAGACGCTGCGGCGAACTGCCCCAGGGGTGGTGTTTGGGGACGGCCGCCGCGTACGTCAGATCGCTGCCGTGGATGATCGCCCCGCCGCCACTCGGCCTCCGCACCACCGGCAGGCTGGCAATGCCGGAACACTGCCGCGCGTCGTCAAACCGCTGGAAAGCGCCCAACGAAACCGCCGCCGGCTGCCAGCCATAAAGCCTGACGAGCAGCATGCCCCGGGCCACAGCCTCCGCCACGAGCGCCTCATCGGCCCCCATGTTCGTGGCCCCAGCCGCCTGTTCATCCCACCACACCGGCACGCTATTGGCCATCAGGCAACGCTCTCTGAATCTGCTCGATCTGCTGACTATGGATCAGGAGGGGAGGGGCGTTTCCACCGGGCGACCGAGCAGACTGGCTTGGCCGGTTGCATGGCAACCGGGGGCCATGGATGGCTTTTTCAAACATCAGATCACGCATCAAACCACGCATCGCTGGAGGCGATGCGGTCGACCGTGGAAACCCTTGGCGTTTCCACCGGGCGATTCAGCGAAAAAAGGCCATGGATGGCTTTTTTCGCGCTCAAGCTAGTGCGATTGGCCGGCTACGAGGGCGTCGTAGGCAGCCTGATTGAGCAGTTGGTCGGCTTCGTGGGGATTATCGGGACGGATGCGGACGATCCAGCCGTCACCGTAAGGATCCTTGCCGAGTGTTTCGAGGTGGCTGGGCAGAGCGGTATTCACCTCCACAACTTCGCCCGAGACGGGAGCGTAGATATCGCTGACGGCCTTCACGCTCTCGATCTCGCCGATCGACTCTCCTGCTTTCACCTTTTTCCCCACCGCAGGGAGTTGCATGAACACCAGATCGGTGAGGGCCTCCACGGCGTAGGAGGAGATGCCCACAGTGACCAGCCCGCCCGCCTCGGGGCGCAGCCACTCATGCGATTTCGCAAACTTCAAATCGGCAGCCATACCATTCTCCAAAGGTTGTTGAATCGTTCTTCATCCCGTTGTGCTCGGCTCCACCAGCCACGCCGTGGCCGGCAGCCAACCATCATGCCTGCGCGGTCGGTTTCCTGCGCCGGTAGAAGGGCAGGGGAACAACCCTGGCGGCCTGCCGCGTGTCGCGGATCAGGACGTCCAGGCTGGTGCCCGCCGCCGCCAGCTTCTCATCCACCATTGCCATTGCCACAGCCTTGCCCAGAGTTGGGGAAAAACTACCGCTGGTCACGATCCCCACCTCCCGCTGGCCATCCCACACCGAGTTACCCTCGCGGGCACTCCGTTTCGAGTCGAATTCGAGCCCCACTCGCACACGCGCCGGCTGGCCGGCCTTCTGAGCGGCGAAGATATCGGATCTGGGAAAACTCCGTCCATCCAACTGAATCGCCAATCCCAGCCCGATGGCAAACGGGTCGCTCTCTTCCCGCAGTTCGTGGCCATACAGCGGCATTCCAGCTTCCAGCCGCAGCGTGTCGCGGGCTCCGAGCCCGCAGGCCTTCAGGCCGCGGGGAACACCCGCAGTGTGAATGTCGTTCCACACCTGCTCGGCCACGGCTGCCGCCACCACGATCTCGACGCCATCCTCGCCGGTGTAGCCGGTCCGACTGAGAGCCGCCGGCTGGCCGGCCACGGTGGCGGAGGTCGCCGAGTAGTTGCCCAGAGCGGCGATGCGGGCCGCATCGCCTGGCGAGCAGAGACTGCCGACCAAGGAGATGGCCAGCGGCCCCTGCACAGCGATCATCGCCGTGGAGGCGGTGTGATCGCTCAGACGCACGCCGGAAGCAGGAAGCTGCGAACGCAACCACGCCACCACGCGGGGGCGATTGCTGGCGTTGACGACCAGCCCCATGCAGGGCGTGCCGTCTGGTGCATCCCGATCGCGCGATACCAAGGCGTCGTCGAGGATGGCGGCTGGAAGTGTGCTGGCAATCAACGTGTAGCGAACACGGCCCGGCTCGATTCCAGTCACGCGTCGCGTCAGCAGCGATTCGAGCCAGACCAGCGACTGCGGTCCCTCGATCGACAGCCGCCCCATGTGCGACACATCAAACATGCCGGCCGCCTGACGGGTTGCCAGATGTTCGTCGACGATCGAGGCATACTGCACCGGCATCTTCCAGCCGGCGAAATCGACCATGCGCCCGCCATGCGCCTCGTGCCAGCGGCACAGCGGCGTCTCCAGCAGCGCGGAGTGCTCTTCCATGAGATCCTTCCCGAACAGGAGTCGAGGGGTCGTTGAACGTGTGCGCGGCTGCCTGCCGGGAATCCTGACAGGCGGCCACTGAAGTGAGGATTGTAGGAAAGCGTCGCAAAGCTGCCACCCGGCCTCTCGCGAAACTCTTCTTTTCACGAAATTACTTTTTCCGCCGTCGCCCAGCCCCCTTGGCGGGGCGGCCACGTTCCGCGCCTTGCGCAGGGAGGGTCTTCCTGCGCGGCGGGCCCGCCGCCGGAGGCTCCACCAGCCGGCAGGTCAGGGCCCGACGGTCGAGATCGACTCTGGCCACCACCACCCGAACTCTGTCGCCCAGCCGGTAGGAATGCCCCGGACGCCGCCCCGTGAGGGTGTGGCTGGCCCGCTCATACCGATACACATCACTCGGCAAGGCATCGAGGGAGACGAGTCCCTCGGCGGGCAGTTCCAGTCCCTGCACGAACAGCCCGAACGATTCCACTCCGGTCACGACTGCATCCATCTCTGAGCCGATGCGACTGCTTAAAAAGAGGAGGAGCTTGAGCTTGACCAGTTCACGCTCGGCCGATTCAGCCCGGCGTTCCAGTTGCGAACACTGCTCGCCGAGCGCCACCAACCCCTCCTCCGGCGCCTTCCGACCGCGCGCGAGGCTGTCGAGGGCCCGGTGGATCGTCAGATCGGGATAGCGGCGGATCGGTGAGGTGAAATGGCAGTAGCAATCGCTGGCCAGGGCGAAATGTCCCTCCGGCTGTGGACCATAGACGGCCCGCGACAAACTGCGGAGCACGGCGTAGTGCACGGCATGCTCCTCCGGCCGGCCGCGGGTCATCCCCAGCAACCGCTGCAATTCGAACCGGCTCTCCAGCGTGTCGACCTCGAAGCCCAACTCCGAAACAAATTCTGTGAGTTGCCTGAGCTTCCGCAGATCGGGGGAGGGATGCACCCGCCGCAGGAATCCGGCGCCGGCCGCAGCGAGCGTTTCGGCCACGGCTTCATTGGCCGAGAGCATGAATTCTTCGATGATCTTGTGGCTCTCGGTATTTTCCACGACATGCGCGCCCGAGACGCGGCCATCGCGATCGAGATCGATCTTCACTTCCGGCATTTGCAGTTCCAGCGACCCCCGCGATGAACGCCGTCGCCGCAGCACACGCGACAGATCGCGCATGCGGCCGAGCAATGCCCGCACTTCGGGAGTCATCTCCACCGCGACCGTGGCGGGATCGGCGAGGAAGACATCGACTTCCTCGTAGGTGAACCGGCGGACGCTCTTGATCGCCGATCGCTCCACCTGGGTGTGGACCGGAATGCCCTCCGGCGAAAACTCGATCCAGCAGGTGCGGGCATAGCGCACGCGACCGGGCTGCAGGCTCGCCAGATTGTTCGACACGATCTCAGGCAGCATCGGGATCACCCGATCTGGGAGATACACACTCGTGCCCCGGGCCAGCGCCTCCTGATCGAGCGGGGAATCCTCCGGCACAAAATACGACACATCGGCGATGTGCACCCCCAGGAGCCAGTGGTCGCGTTCCAGGCGCTCCAGCGAGATCGCATCGTCGAAATCGCGGGCATCGATCGGGTCGATGGTCACGATGACCCGCCCGGTGAGATCGCGACGATCGTCCGGAACCTCTTCCGTGAAGCGTTCCGCCTGCGCCCGGGCCGAGGCGAGCACCGCCTCGGAAAACGGGCCCGGCAGCCCAAACTCATGGATCACTGTCAGCGTGTCGACGCCCGGCTCCCCAGACTGTCCCAGAACCTCAACCACGACCCCCTCGCCGTCGCGGAGGTGGGTGGGGAACCGCACCATCTCCACCACCACTTTGTCCTTTTCGCGCACCCCCTTCGCCCCCGGATCTCCTACCGAGACCGGCTTCTGAAACCCGGTGCCATCGATCTGCACCCACCCGCTGCCGGCAGCCTGAAAGAAGGTTCCGACAAACCGTGTCGTGCGCCGCTCGACCACCTCCACGATTTCCCCCGAGGGCCCCGGGCGCCGGACATCCCGGCCACGAGCCACCCGGACGCGGACGGTGTCACCGCTGGCGGCATCGAGTTGGGCCGCCTGCGCGATGTGAATGTCGCCAGAGCGATCCCCGGCCGCAATGGTCTGGGGATGCACGAATCCATAGCCGCCGGCCGCCCGGCGAAACAGACCGATGACATCCCCCGGCTTGGCAGTCCGCTCTCCCGCCGGGGTGTCGGCTGGCGGCTTCCCCGTCCGGGGGCGCTGGCCCGCCGGCGGCGGCGGCGCGGCCCCGCGACGCGGCTGTGGGCGGCCGGAATTTTTACCGTCGCGGGGTGGATGGGGGCGGGCCATGGTCGGGTTCCGTTGTGCTGAGCGGGCTTCGGGGGCTTGGCCCCACGCGTGTGCAATGGGGCTGAAGGGTTCTGTGGACTTGGCGGCCGGCTAGCTGCGGCCGCGAAAAAACTTGCGTCCCAGGGTTTGCTGGTATTGGGTCCAGCCACCATCCATGGCCGCCTCGTTTTGAAGGAGTTGCAAAACGCCGGCCATGCGGGCGTCGAGGTGATCGAGATGGTGCAGAGCCAGCGCCTCAAGCGTCATCGGCAGCTTGGGGGCACCAAACTCATATTGGCCATGATGGCTGGCGATCATGTGCTTGAGCCGCATCGATAGTTCATGGTCAAACGGGATGCCCGACCGCACCTGCAGGGCCTGGATTTTCGCCTCGAGAATTTCGAGCCCCAGCAGAACATGCCCCAGCAACTGCCCCACATCGGTGTAGGAAAAGCCGCGTTCGCTCTCCAGTTCGATCGTCTTGCCAATGTCGTGAAACAAAACTCCCACCATCAGCAGATCGCGGTCCATGGCCGGGTAGAGCGGCGCCACCCGATCGGCCAAACGCAGCAGGTTGACCACATGCTCCAGCAGCCCGCCGGCATGGGCATGGTGCTGCTTGACGCCCGCCGGGCAACGGGTGAACGACTTCATCAATTCGGAGTCGGAGAGCACCTCAGCCACCAAACCTCTGAGCGGTTCTGGCCCAACAGTGTCCAGCAGCGACACCAGTTCGCCGCGCAGGCGTTCGACATCGGCCGGCGACAGCACCAGAAATTCAGATTCGTTGACCGTCCGCGGATCAACCCGGCCAATCGCCGCCACGATCAGCTGCAACGATCCGGAATAGAGCTGTGTGGTGCCCTCCACCCGGACATAATCACCGTCGTCGAAGGCCTCGAATTCGGCATCGGAGGCGTTCCACATGCGTCCCGTAATCGCTCCGCTGCGGTCGGCCAACTCCACCTGCAGGTAGAGCTGCCCGTTGCGGTTGGGCCGGAGTTGCTTGTGGGTCGCGAGAAAGACCTGATCGACCGTGGTCTGCGGACCGAGTTCGGTGGCGCAGCGGCGTCCGGAACCGCCCCGCTTTCCACTCCCCCGCGCGGGGCTGGAGGGAGGAACGGTGGTTTCGTAGCGGGAAGAGGAAGCCATGCGAGAATCCAGAGAAGGGTGGCTCAAACGGGCAAACAGCGGGGGGCCAGGCTCCTCGTGTGAGGGAACCAACCGACGCCGCAGACTCCGGCAGTTTACCAAGCGGGGGGAAAGCCGATCAAAAAACGGCCGACACCGACTACAATCCTGCCTCGCGCCGCAAGCCGAACATTCCCTTTTCCACCCCCCGTTCCCGCCACCGCCAACCGGAGACCTCCATGCCCGATCATGCCATTTCCCCCACCCGCGCCGAAAACTACCCCGAGTGGTATCAGCAGGTGGTACGTGCTGCCGATCTGGCCGAACAGTCACCGGTGCGCGGCTGCATGGTCATCAAGCCCCATGGCTACGCGGTATGGGAGCGCATGCAGGGCATTCTGGATGGCATGTTCAAGGAAACAGGACACCAAAATGCCTACTTCCCACTCTTCATTCCGCTGTCATACCTCGAAAAGGAGGCCCAGCACGTGGAGGGCTTCGCCAAGGAATGCGCGGTGGTCACCCACCATCGGCTGGAACTGGGCCCCGACGGCAAACTGATCCCCACCGGCAAACTGGAGGAACCGCTCGTTGTCCGCCCCACCAGCGAGACGATCATCGGCGCCATGTTCGCCAAATGGGTGCAATCGTGGCGTGATCTGCCGCTGTTGATCAACCAGTGGGCCAATGTGGTGCGCTGGGAAATGCGGCCGCGGCTCTTTCTGCGGACTTCAGAATTTCTGTGGCAGGAGGGACACACTGCCCATGCCACCCGCGACGAGGCCGTGGAGGAGACGCTGCGGATGCTCGACGTGTACTCGACGTTCGCCCAGCGCGATCTGGCGATGCCGGTGATCCGCGGCCCCAAGCCGGCCGCCGAACGGTTTCCCGGCGCCGTCGACACCTACTCGATCGAGGCGATGATGCAGGACGGCAAGGCACTGCAGGCCGGCACCTCCCACTTCCTCGGCCAAAACTTTGCCAAGGCGCAGGAGATCAAGTTTTCCGGCCCCAGCGGGGTTGAGGAATTCTGCTGGACAACCTCCTGGGGCGTTTCGACCCGTTTGATCGGCGCCGTGATCATGACCCACGCCGACGACGATGGGCTGGTGCTGCCCCCCCGCATCGCGCCGGTGCAGATCGTGCTGCTGCCGATCCACAAAACAGCTGAGGAAAAGGAGGCCGTTCTGGCCTGCTGCCGGACGCTGGCGGCCGAACTGGCCACTGCGCGGTATGGCGATCAGCCGTTGCGGGTGAAGATCGATTCCCGCGATCTCCGCGGCGGCGACAAGGTCTGGCAGCATATCAAGCAGGGGGTGCCGCTCCGGGTGGAGATCGGACCGCGTGATCTGGCCGCGGGTGCCTTGAGCCTGTCCCGCCGGGACCGGCCGCCCCGCGAGCGCACCAGCATGCCTGTGGCGGAATTCATCGCCGCCGCTCCGGGGTTGCTTGAGGCCTTCCAGACGGGGCTTTATGCGAAGGCCTGCCAGTTCCGCGAAGCCCACTCCGTGCGGCTCGAGAGCATGGCAGACGTGATCGCATTCTTCGGCCAGTCGGAGCAGGAGGCAGGGGCTGGCAAGGGAGCCATTCAGGGGGGATTCGCCCACGTGCATGTTGCCGATGTGCCGGCTGTGGCCGCCGCTCTGGAACCGCTGAAAGTGACGGTTCGCTGCATTCCCATGGAGGGGGAAGATGAGCCGGGCGTGTGCGTGGTGACGGGGGGACCGGTGGCCCGTCGCAGCATTCTGGCCCGTTCCTACTGACCGCCCCGCTCCGAAAACTGTGCATCTTCGCAAGTCTCACTAAAATGATGTCACTCCTCGCCGGTTCTTTTGGACCGGTGCAGGGTGGTCTTGCCTTGGCTGTCGCGGCATGGGATTCCTTTGAAGGCATCCGTTTTCCAGAATTGTCAGGACCGTTCTCTCTGGCCGTTTCTGCCCTGCGGAACCGCTCCGAAACCCACGTTGAACCCCCATGCTCCACCCGCTCCGCCTCGCTGCCAGCGCGCTGGTCGCCCTGTGCTTCTGGCTGCCAGGTCCCTCGTGGGCCGATCCGCCTCCCGCCAGCGGCGAGCCAGCGGTGCCTGATCGCGGTGCGGGCATCGATCCCGAGACCGTGGCCCGTTTCCAGGAACGCAACGGCCCTGTGTTTCAGGGATGGGCTCAGCCCCGCGCCGTTGTCGTGTTCACCGGCGAACTCGACGGCTACATCGAGCCCTGCGGCTGTACCGGCAAGGAAAATCAGAAGGGGGGATTAAGCCGGCGGGAAAACTTCCTGCAGGCGCTGCATTCGGTGGGCTGGTCGGTGGTGGCAGTCGATCTGGGGGGACAGGTGAGGCGGTTCGGACGGCAGTCGGAGGTGAAGTTTCAGTCGATCTCTGACGGCTTGCGGACGATGAATTACGCCGGCGTCGGCCTCGGACCTGATGACCTGCGGCTCCCTGCCGAGGAACTGGTGGCGGCGGTGGCGGCCGTGGGAGATCAACCGACCCCGTTCCTCAGCGCCAACGTTGGCCTGCTGGGGCTCGCCAACAACATCACTCCGCGGCAGAGGATTGTGGAGGTCGGCGGCCTCCGCATCGGCATCACGGCCGTCCTCGGTGACAAGCAGGCGGCGCAGGTTCGCAATGACGCCATTGAGGTGATTCCGGCGGCGGAAGCGTTGGCGGCCCCCGCCGCCGCCTTCACCAAGGCTGGCTGCACACATCAGGTGCTGCTCTCGTGGGCCGATCCGGAGGAAACCAAGGCTCTGGCTGCCAGGTATCCGCAGTTTGATCTGGTCGCCACCGCCGGTGGCGCCGATGAACCCCCCGCCCAACCCCGCCTCCTCCCCAGCCCCGCCTCAGGTGCGGCGCCGGCCGGGAAGGTCGCGCGACTCATTGAACTCGGCCACAAAGGCATGTTCGCTGTGGCCATCGGCTTCTTCGACGATGAGGCGATGCCGGTGCGATCACAACGCGTGCCGCTCGATGCTCGGTGGGGGGAATCAAAAGACATGATCTCCCTGCTGGCCTCCTACCAAAACCAGCTGGAATCGCTCGGGCTGACCGGCTTGGGGCTCGCTCCGGTGAGGCATCCCAGCGGCCGCCGATTTGCCGGCAGCGCCGCCTGCGCGGAATGCCATCAGGCTTCCTACGATGTCTGGATCAACACGCCCCATGCCACCGCCCTGACCACGCTGGAAACCCAAGCCCCCCGCCGCGACGGCGATCCGGAATGCCTCTCCTGCCATGTGGTTGGCTGGGCTCCGCAGAAGTATGAACCGTTCGAAGGGGGCTTTGCTGGCATGGCCACGACCCCGCACCTGGCCCACCAAGGCTGTGAAAATTGTCACGGCCCGGCGGCTGCCCATGCTGCCGTGGAGCGGGGCGATGTGCGGGCCAGCACGATTGAACGCGATCGGCTCCGCACGGAACTGGGACTGGCGCTCGACACCCCGGAAACCAAGCAGCGGGCCATCAACAACTGCCTGGAATGCCACGATCTCGACAACAGCCCGCAGTTCGACTTCGACACCTACTGGCCGCAAGTCGAACACTCCGAGAAGAAAGCGGCGGCAGTGGCGCCACCGGCCGCTGCGAACACCGGCGGCTGAGCCGCGCCGCGTTATTCGGAACTGTATCGGCGACTTGGTAGAGATCGAGCGATAGAGGCCATCACTCCAACTGTGCCATGGCCGCGTCCGGGATGTTGAAATTGGCCGAGACGCTTTGCACGTCGTCGTGGTCGTCCAATCGCTCCATCAGATCGAGCACCTTCCGCGCGGTATCGACATCGTCGACGTCCACCGTGTTGGTTGGGATGCGGACGATCTCATTCGATTCCGCCGGCATGCCTGCCTGCTGAAGCGCCACCAGCACGGCTGCCATCGAGGTCGGCTCGCAGATCACATCCCACCGATCCCCGGCATGTTTCACATCGTCGGCCCCCGCCTCGAGGGCAACTTCCATCAGCCGATCCTCGGTGCAGGAAGCCAGCGGCACCCGCACCAATCCCTTGCGCTGGAAGAGATAGGCCACGCAGCCGGTGGCGCCCAGCTTGCCATCGCACACCTCAAAGATCTTGCGGATCTCCGGGGCCGTGCGGTTTTTGTTGTCGGTGAGAATCTCGCACAACACGGCCACACCCCCGCTGGCGTAGCCCTCGTAGAGCGATTCTTCCAGATTGCCACCCTTCAATTCGCCAGTGCCGGTGCGAATGGCCCGCTGGATATTTTCCTTGGGCATGCTGACGGCCTTGGCCGCATCGATGGCGCATCGCAGCCGGACACTCGCATCGGGATCGGGCCCACCATGCTTGGCCGCCACGATGATCGCCTTGGCGAGTTTGCTCCAGAGCTTGCCCCGTTTGGCGTCAATCACCGACTTCTTACGGGAGATATTGGCCCAGTGTGAATGCCCTGCCACGGTGATACCCTCAAAATGGTCCTGAATGCCTCATGGCCACCGAAACCGCCAACGAACCTCAGCGGGGCTTCCGGCGGGAGAGTTGGTCTGAGTGCTGGTTCGACGCTTTCTTGGACGCTGGCGTCCGATCGTTCTTGGCGGCCGATTCCTTCGCCTTCGGCTTGCTGGCCGGTGCCGGTTTGGCCGGCTTGTCGGCCATTTTCTTGGCAACGGGTGGCTTTTTAGCCGGGACAGCAGCCTTCTTGACAGGCTCCCCCTTGCCGGCTGCCGGGGCCTGCGGCGGCACCTCAGGGGGCTGATTGGCTGCCGGAGCCCGGCCCACATTCGGTTTCACCACAAAGGGCTTGGGGCCCGGCTTGCTCCCCGCGATCGGCTTGCCGTCAGCGGCACGCTTGGGGCCCGATCCGGGAGGGGGCAGGGGAGTCCTGCCGGCGGGCCGGGCAGCGGCCTGAGGGCCGGCAGGCCGATGCTCCTCCGCAGCCGTCCGGGCAGCCTCGGCAGCATCTGCAGCCCGCTGGCTGTCTTTGCCGGGGGACACGGGGGGCGGATTCGGGGCGGGCAGCGCCTCGCCGCGCTTGGGAAACCGGTCCTTGGCAGCCGGGTTGATCGCCTGCAGCAATTTCTTCACCGCCGCCCCATGGACGTTGGTCAATACCTCAACACCAAATTGGTGGAGCAGCGAACCAAACTCGACCCCCGCCTTCTTGGGAACGTAGCGGTCCAGTCCCGGCTGCTTGCCGGCGTCGTATTCTTCGGCCGAAATGATTCCAGTCAGAAAGAGGGCCTGCATCGCTCCCAGATCGAGCGGCACAAAATGGCCACCGAGCGCCGTCGATCCGACATAGGCCACCACAAAGGGCGGGATGCCATGGAGATGCTCGAGCGTCTTGATGCCGTGGGCGATCGAATGTTTCTTGGCATTGTCGAGCGAAAAACTGTAGCTCGATTCAAACACGCTCTGCAGCACGCGACGCAGGGAGAGCGCCGCCTTGGCCGGATCGGGAAGCCCTTGCAGCGTCTCGGCCAACTCGGCGACGGTGGTGACCCGCACTTCGTTGAGGTCGAAATAGCTTTCGCGCAGTCGCTTGAGCGCCTGGGCCGCGATCTCGTAGGGAGCATTCTCCAGACAGCAGGCAAACAGCACCTGCTCGAGCATGGGCTGCCCCACATCGGGCTCCACAGGCTTGTAATGGGCCCGCAATGCTTTGTGCATCTTGGCCACAAGTTGCTGGCGATTGAGCTGCTGACGATTTGGTTCCGGATTGCTGGACGTGGTCATGCCTTTTCCTTTGGGTCCTGCCCTCGGGCAGTTTGGTCTCTCCCGCGATCGCCAGCACGCTCAGAGGCTGCTTCGGCCCCGGCGGTGCCAGGGTCTGGAGGCATCCCCGCTTCCGCCACCGCCTTCGCCGCAGCCTCGGCGGCGGCCTCCGTGGCGGCACTGGGCAGAACGGCGTCGAGCATCCGAGCGATTTCGAGTGATTTCTTCACCCCGCCGTCGAGTGCGAATTTCAGTTTGGGTATGTACCTGGTTTCAATCCGATCAGCCACACAGGCCTGCAGAAAACCGGCCGAGCTGGTCAGCCCACGGATGGCCAATTCCTGCTGGGACTGGCTGCCCATCACCGAGACGTGCACCGTGGCAGCCCGCATGTCGGGATCCATTTCCACGCTGGTGACCGTCACTCGTTGCACGCGTGGATCGCGCACCTGGGTCAGGATGGCCATGCTGACCACCTCCCGAATCGCCTCGGCTGCCTTGAGAAGTCGTCGGGTACTCACGAGAGGGTACGTGCAACTTCCTCGATCCGGTAGCACTCGAGGATGTCGCCCTCCTTGATATCGTTGAAACCGTTCAGCTTGATGCCGCACTCCAACCCGTCGCGCACCTCTCGGGCATCATCCTTTTCACGCTTGAGCGATTCCAGCCCGTAATCCCCGAGGATGCGGTTATCGCGGATCACACGCATGCGGCCGTTGCGGGCGATGACGCCAGCAATCACACGGCAGCCGGCGATGGTGCCGATTCGGCTGATGGTGAACGTGCGTTGCACGATGGCTCGACCAAGATCTGCCTCCCTCTTCTCCGGAGCAAGCATCCCCTCGAGGGCATTCTTCAAATCGTCCGTGACCTGATAGATGATTTCGTAGCGGCGGATCTGCACCCCCAGATCCTCCGCCATGGCCCGGGCCCGCTCGTCGGGCACGACATTGAAGGCGATGATGACGGCGTCGGAGGCATCTGCCAGTTGGACGTCGGCCTCGGAAACACCGCCGAGCGTCGACTGCAACACCCTGATTTTGACCTCGGGGTGGTCGAGCTTCTTCAGCTCCTTCAGGATCGCCTCGATCGACCCCCGCACATCGGCCCTCAGAATGAGATTGAGCGTGGGTGTCTTCTGGGTCCCCAGGCGATCGAGCAGATTTTCCAGTGTCACATGCACCGGAGCACTCGAGAGGTTGCTGTGCCGACGAATGTCACTCCGCTTGAGAGCCACTTCGCGAGCCATGGCGATCGACTCCACCACCTGAAACCGGTCTCCAGCCGCAGGCGCGATGTCGAGCCCGCTGACCATCACCGGCTGGGCAGGGCCCGCCTCCTGCATCCGCCGCTTGCCGAGCGTATCGAGCATCGATTTCACATGCCCGCTGGCCTCGCCGCAGACGACTGAATCCCCCACCCGCAGTGTGCCCTTCTGAACCATCAGGCAGGCCATCACCCCGCGTCCTTCGTGGATCGAGGCATCGAGGCAGACTCCGGCAGCGCTGCGTTCGACATTGGCGCGCAGGTCGTGGAGTTCGGCGATCGTGAGGAGCATGTCGAGCAGGTTGTCGACCCCCTCGCCGGTCATGGCGCTGGTCTTCACCACCTCGGTCTCTCCTCCCCACTCCGTGGGGAGGAGATCGTTGGCGGCCATCTGCTGGTAAATCTTCTGCACATCGGCCCCTGGCAGATCGATCTTGTTGATCGCCACCACGATCGGCACCCCAGCCGCCTTCGCATGGCTGATCGCCTCCTCCGTCTGCGGCATGATGCCGTCGTCGGCGGCAATCACCAACACGGCACAATCGGTCACGTTGGCACCGCGAGCCCGCATCTGGGTGAAGGCCTCGTGGCCCGGGGTGTCGACAAAGGTAATCGGCTTGTCGTGGTGCCGCACCGTGTAGGCGCGAATGTGCTGCGTGATGCCACCGCTTTCGCGGGCAGCCACGTTCATCCCCAAAATCCGGTCGAGCAGCGACGTCTTGCCATGATCGACGTGGCCCAGAAACGTCACGATCGGCGCCCTGGAAACCCGCAGGGCAGGATCCTCATCCACGGCATCGAAGCCGACCATGAGTTCCTTTTCGAGATCCTCGGCCGTCTTCAAGTCGAGTTGCACGCCGAGTTCCGACGCCAGCATCTCCACCGTGTCGCGATCGAGAAAGGCCCCCATGCTCGGCATCGTTTCGGTGCCGAACGTCAGGAGTTTCTTGAGCACCTCAGCGGCCGACAGACCGATCGCTTCAGAGAAGGCACGCACCGTGCAGGGAACCTGAATGGAGGCGTTGGTTTTCCGCGGGGCTGCCGTTGACACCGTGGTGCCCCGCCGATGGCGGTTGGCCCGCCGTCGCCGCATGGCACCGTCGTCATCGTCGCCGATGCCCCGCCCGTCACTGCGTTTGCGGCTGATTTGGCGAGCTTCGCGCCCTCCGAGCAGATCTTCGGCCTTGCCAGGCTGAGCCTTGGTCGGAGTCCGCCGCGGACGCACACCAGATTCCATCGGCGGAGGCACCGGCGCCATGCCGGGGCCGGTGCGGCCACCGCCACCGCGCAGCAAACCCCCGCCCGCCCCGGTACCGGTGCGTTGCCTGGCCACATCGGCCTGACGCTGTTCATGCTTCCGCATGTGATCGGCCAACGGCTTGGAACCGCCCGCCTTCGCACTGCGAATGGCATCGAGCGGAAGTTTGACATCGGGCTTTTGAGCCGCCGGTTCCTGTGGGGTGCGCGGCGTCACCGGCGGCCGGCCAGCGGCTGGCAACGGGGCCAGCTTGAAGGCGGGCCGGGGGGCTGGCTTGGGACCATCGCCAGCAGGCCGCAGCCCGGCTGGCCGCGGCCTCGCCTCACCCGATTTCGGCACGGCCACATCGGTCATCTTCCCACGATTCGCTCCCATCGGGGCGATGTAATCTTCCCGGCGGAGAGCACCGGTGTAACGCGGTGTCGGGGGAGGCGCGGCACCGGCAGCTTCGCCTGGCGATCCACCCTCCGCAGCAACTCCAGCCACACTGCCTCCCAGCGCACCTCCTGCTGGTGGCTTCGGGAGGGGAGCAATCGGCGCAGCCCCCCCACGGATCGCCGCAGACAGTGGGGATTGTCCCACCGGCCGCGAACTGCCAGAGCCAGACTCGGTGCCCGCAGCCGCGCCTGCGCGTTGGCTGGGGATAGCCGGTGGCGTGCGAAACACGGCCGGCTTGCTGGCCGCAGGCTTCGAGGGGGTCGCCGGCGCCTTGCTGGCATTCGCTGCCGGCAACTGGGGCCGCGTCATCGGTGGCGCACCGCTAGCCGGACGCTCCGCGGGACGCGATCGGCCGGCGATGAATTCCTTGAGCTTGACGACTTCCTCGTCGGACATGCTGGCCAGCGCCGAACCCTTGTCCTGAATGCCAGCGCGAGTGCAGATCTCGACCAGCTCTTTGCTGTCGATCTTGAGCTCTTTTGCGAGTGTATAAATGCGAACCGCCACGCCCACCTCTTCAGGCCACCGGCCGATATGTCTATCTCATCAGTACCGATCCGAACGCATCGGATCCCATCCAACGGCAGTTCTAAGGCTAACCGCCAGCCCCAGACCTGCAAAACAGCGCACCACCCACTGTGGCCACGCCACACCAGAACAATTGCCCCGAACTCAGACTTTCGAGCCTGTTTTCAGGCCCGAAACACCGACCCAAGCAGGGAGCACCGAAAAGCCCTTTAAGCCCCTGGAGTCGGGGCTGGGGAACCGCCAGACGGGCTGACAGCCCCCTCTTCCGCGACAGCCTCACCCGCTTCCCCCACAGCCGCATCCTCCGCCGCAGCAGCAGCCTGTACCAGCGCTGCCTCCACCGCATCGGCTTCGGCCGTGGCCTTTTCAACGCGATCATGCTCCCGCTGCTTGCGGCGCTCGTCAGCCGCAGCCACCTCCGCCATCGCCGCGCGACGCTCGGCCTCGAGCACGATCTGATCAACTGCTTCCAGCGACAGGCCGCCCATCTCCATCAGGTCGGACGGCTCCATCACCGAGAGATCGTCGTAGGACAAAAAGCCCTCGCCCACCAACTTCTCGGCGAGCGATTCGTCCAAGCCCTCGATAGACGAGAAGCCTGACACCGCCCGCTCGATCTGCTGATCGAGTTCCTCGCGGGTCATGATTTCGATATCCCAGCCACACAGCTTGCTTGCGAGACGCACATTCTGCCCGCGGCGGCCGATGGCCAGAGAGAGCTGATCCTCGCGCACCAGCACGATGCCCCGGCCGAGCATCTGGCAGAGGATCACCTCATCCACCTCTGCCGGCTGCAGAGCATTGGGCACGAGCACCTGCAGATCCTCGCTCCAGCGCACGATGTCGATACGTTCGCCGCCGAGCTCCTCAACAATATTTTTGATGCGGTTGCCACGCACGCCAACGCAGGCCCCCACACAGTCGACCCGGTTGTCGGAACTGATAACGGCCACCTTACTGCGGTAGCCCGGCTCCCGGGAAATGGCCCGAATTTCGATGATGCCGTCGGCGATCTCGGGGATCTCCTGCTCAAACAGCCGCTGCACCAGTTGGGGCCGGATCCTCGACAGAATGATCTTCACCCGACTGCCGACCTTGCGCACCTCGAAGATGGTGGCCCGGATCCGTTCGTTGGGATGGAACGACTCGCCCGGGATCTGCTCGCTCCGGGGCAGGATGGCCTCAGTGGCTCCGAGTGTGACAGTTGCGGTGGCGCCCTCAAATCGGCTCACCACACCCGACACCATCTGGCCGATCTGCTCCTCGAACTCATCGTGGATCGCATCCCGCTCCGCTTCGCGGATCTTCTGGATGATCACCTGCTTGGCGGTCTGGGCGCCGATGCGGCCGGAAAGTTCTTGAGTGTCAATCGCCACGCCGTCACGCAACCCGGTGAGATTGCCATCAACCCGATTGATGTCGATCGTGATGACGGAGGTTTCACCATACTGCCGCGACAAAGCGGTGACCAGTGCTGCTTCAATCGCCTGAAAGACGATCTCCTTGTCGATGTTCTTATCGCGATGGATGGCATCAACGATACGAAGAATTTCTTCTGGCTTCATGGAATTCTCGGACATCGATTCTGGCAGGACGTATTGGGGGGCGCACGAGAGAGAGGCACTGCCTGCGAATGGCACTGCCGGCGAGCCGACGCCACACACGACACGAAACCACCCGCCACGCCGCCACCCGCTGTTTCGACATCCTCCCGAACGGGAAAATGCCACAAAAACAGCGAATAGGGCCTGGGGGCGCATCCGCTTCCAGAACCCACTCCACGAGCACCAACCCGTGAAACCTATGGCAACGGCCCCTCACTGTCAAGGAGCATGCCCGCCGCGGCCGTCAGCCACCGGCAGACCGCTGCCCGTGTCAGGCCGGCATGTCCCATGCGCCGACCACAATCGCTCCCGCCTGCCCCTGGGGCGTCACGGACGAGGAGATAAACACGTCGCCAGGGGGATCACCGGCCCGGGCCGCGCGGATGGCACATTCCGGATCGGGGATTTGGAAATTGAGCAGTGGAAAGAGCGTCTTGTGCCGCATCGCCAACACGCTGGCGATGCACTCCACAACCCCGCCGGCCGCCCCGAGATTGCCGAAGTGGCTGGAGGCTGCCACGGTGGGAATTGTGTGGGCCACATCCCCCAGGCAATCGTGCAGCGCCCGGGCCTCCTCGCGGTCTCCCGCCACGGTGCTGGCACCGTGGGCATGGATGTGGCCGATCCGGTCGGGGGAGAGGCCCGAGATTTCCAGTGCCCGCCCCAGCGCCAAGGCCATGGCGCGGTGCTTCCTGCCGACCCCCCGGGCGTCGCCGGCATTGCGGGCAGCGTGACCGAGAATTTCGCCGTAGATCGTCGCGCCGCGGGCCGTCGCATGCTCCAGTTCTTCAAGCACCAGCACGGCCGCTCCCTCGCCCAACACCATTCCCTGGCGATTCTTGTCGAACGGACGGCTCCAGCTGGCGGGGGGGGCATTTTCCAGCAGACCATTGCCCAGCGCCACCTGCTCGCTCTGCAGCGCATGCACTGTTTTCATCGGATGCACCCGTGTTCCGGTGGCACCAGCGAGCATCATGTCGGCCGCGCCACGCTGGATCGTGACTGTGGCCTCACCAATCGCCAGATGGCCGCTGGCTTCACGCACGGTGATCGAATTACTGGGGCCGCGGAGGTCGTTGTAGATGGCAATGTGGCTGGCGGGCATGTTCGGCAGATACTTCAGCAACCACAGCGGCGTCAGTTGCGGCATGCCGTCAACGGCCCAGCGCTGGAAATCAAAGCCCCCCGAGGCATTGCGGCACTTGGCCACACCGGCGGTGAAATCCTCCGGGAGCGTGAGCATGTAATCAGAGCCAAACACACAGCCAAACCGCTCCGGATGGTGTTGGTCGGCACCGAGCCCGCAGCCGTGCAGCGCCCGCTGCGCCGCGGCCACCGCCATCTGGCTTTCCCGGCACATCACCTTGAGCCCCTTGCGGATCGCCTTTTTCTTCTCCGCATCGAGCGGACCGAAGTTGTCGATCTCTCCGGTGAAGCAGCGGGCTTCGGCGGCATGGTGGAGCGGCAGGCCCTCCGCCGGAAACGATTCCAACGGCCCCATGGCGCTGGTGCCGGCCAGCAATCCGGCCCACACATCCTCCAGCGTCAGGCCGAGCGGACAGACCGTTCCCATACCCGTGATCACCACACGTCGTTGCTTGCCGGTAGTCATGAACGAATTCCTGCTCCAAGGGGGATCTCAGTCACAGCCTGCTCGCGGGCTGTGCATACATTCGGCCATCGCTGGCTGCGGAAGTTGTTGATCCTGGCAACGCCAGTGGGTGCCGCGCAGGGGGCATGTGCCGGTGGTCGGCTACACGGGGGAGGGTTGGGGTGCGGACGGACAGGGATGACTTTTTTCACGACTCTCTACGGAACACCGCTCAATCGGGGCTCAACCACCAACACCACATCCGTGCGGGAAGCGGTCGCCGGGTGGGCAGCCGAGCCGTCGGTATTCTGCCTTGGCACGGGCCAAGGCACCAATCCCAACCCGATGACCAAAACCTGCCCAATCGGCCAGCGGAACCGCTCGCCGACCCGCACCGCCACCATCTGCGGCACCTCGATCTGCAAACGCTTCCCCTGAGCATCAGCCAGATTGACCGGCACGGAAGCCATCCTCTCAATCTGGTCGATCCGGCAGCGCAGCACCGCCTCAACAGCCGTCCCGTCGCGACTGATCAGCGGATGAACGTCGATCAGCATCCCTTCGTCGCACGAGGCTCCCAGCGTCTGCCAACCGGGCCAGATGTCGGGCCGGAGGGCAATATCCTGCACATAGGCTCGTTTGCGCCCCCCGGAGAGCGTCGCTGGCAGGCCATTGGCCGCCTGCACCGGGCCGGTGGGGAGTTCCTGGCAGTCCCCCCGCCGCCGCAGCGTGGCCACCAGAATCGCCGCCTCCTCGCGCGACATCATCCAGGCCTGCACTCCCGGGGTGGAAGTGGGAATCGGCCGGAGCAGGGGACGGGCATCGGCCCTCCAGGCGGGCGAGCCGACTCCCAAAACCCGCACGGCGAACCGGTGGGGAGCGGCGGCATCCTCCACGAAACGGGCTACCGTCTCCGCCACCCGCTCCTGGATCTCGGGCGTGTGAAAGCACCGCAGGCTCTTCGCGTTGGCCGAGAGGACAGCGACCGTGTCGCCATGCCAGCTGCCATAGCCGGTGTCCTGGAGAATCCAGTCGACCACATGCTTCTGGCTGCCCTCACCCGCCTGCTGAACAAACGGCGCGATGTCGTAGGTTTTCCAGACCTGTCCGGCGTCGGCCGGGAGTTGCCCCCACGCCGCCTCGCCACACCAGCCCAGCCCGAGCGACAGACTCGCCCAGCAGAGCGCCGCGATCAGGCCGCGGATAGAGCGCAGTGTCACTGGCACACCGGCCGGTCGCGGAGCAGCGCGAGGGATCATCGCGACCATCCTTCCCGGGCGGCGGGGCATGCCGCGACTTCCAACGGTCACTCCGGCCGCATTGCGGCCTCAGTCTGGCTGCCCCCGGAAGGGGCCGCAGAGCTTCAATCCAGACGGGCCAGAATCAAACTCGCATTGTGGCCACCAAATCCAAAGCTATTGCTCATCGCCACCCGGACATTCGCCTCACGCGCCACCAAGGGCACATAGTCGAGATCGCAATCAGGATCGGGATTTTCCAGGTTGATTGTCGGGGCGATCACACCCCGCGACAACGTGAGCGCACAGGCCACCATCTCGATGCCGCCACTGGCCCCCAAGGTGTGCCCCAGCTGGCTCTTGGTGCTCGAGATCGCCAGCCGCTTGGCATGGGCACCGAAGACACTCTTCACGGCGAGCGTTTCGGCCTTGTCGCCCAGTGGAGTGCTCGTGCCGTGGGCGTTGATGTAGTCGACGGCGTCAATATTCAGTCCGGCATCGGCCAGCGCCCGGCCCATGGCCCACGCCGCGCCGCGTCCCTGCTCGTCAGGCTGCGTGATGTGGCCCGCGTCGCCGCTGGCGCCGTAGCCCTTGAGTTCGCCGTAGATTCTGGCTCCCCGCCGCCGGGCATGCTCCAACTCCTCCAGCACCACCACCCCGGCCCCCTCGGCGAGCACGAAGCCGTCGCGCTGGGCATCGAACGGCCGGCTGGCCCGCTGCGGAGCGTCGACGCGTTCGGAAAGAGCCCGCATGTTCTGGAAGCCAGCCAAACCCATCGGCGTCAGGGCCGCTTCGCTGCCGCCGGTGATCATGATATCGGCGTCGTCATATTGGATCGCCCGGAGCGCGTCCCCCATGGAGTTGGCAGCACTGGCGCAGGCGGTGGCCACAGCGAAATTCGGTCCCTTGACCCCATGCATCGCCGAAACGTGGCCACTGGCTGAGTTGACGATGAGCTTGGGAATCGTAAACGGAGAGACTTTGTCGATCCCCTTCGTGAGCAGCCGCTCATGCTGGGCCTCGAACTCCGCCAGTCCGCCGATACCGGAACCGATCACCACGCCGCAGCGGTAGGGCTCTTCCCGGGAAAAGTCGAGTCCCGAGTCGGAAACGGCATCGGCAGCTGCCGCCAGGGCAAACTGCGAAAACCGATCGAGCCTCCTCAATTCCTTGAGGTTGGCGATTCCCTCTTCCTCCGGCTTCCAGTGAACCTGGCCGGCGAACTGCACCCGGTAGCCGGTCACGTCAAAGAGCGTGATCGGACCGACACCGCTATCGCCGCGAACCAAGCGATCCCAGAAGAGATCGACGGCCCGCCCGAGAGAGGTGACAACGCCCAAACCGGTAACAACGACGCGACGCTTCATTCAAAGTACCGTCAAGCCTGGTGCTTTTCGATGAACTCAACCGCCTGGCCGACGGTCTGGATCTTCTCCGCGGCGTCGTCCGAGATGTTGATCTCAAACTCCTCCTCGAGTTCCATCACCAGTTCGACCGTGTCGAGGGAATCGGCACCGAGATCGTTAATGAACGAAGTTTCCGCAGTGATCTGATCCTTGCTGACGCCCAATTGGGACGCCACGATGTCGATCACACGTTCTTGGACGGACGCCACCTTATGAATCCTCCTGACAGTTCATCCGCGTTCCCCGCAGATGACGAGAGTGAAACCATGACCGACTCAGATCCCATCCACGCCGGGATGATTCCCGGCCCAATGCAATCTCTCCGGCTCTTGAAACGGACGCTGCAAACAGAACCAACGAGCGACGGAAACTGGCGGCTGGCAACAGGATAGCGACCCGTCGACAGCCCACACACACCACCGCCAGCGAAGATATAACCGCTCCTTACCAAACCTGTCCAGACCGGATCACCCAAACTGCTCCACCGGCATTATCCAATCAGTCCACCATCGACGGTCACTACCTGTGCCGTGATGTATCCCGACGATGGCGAAGCCAGAAACAGCACTGCCTGGGCGATTTCCCAAGCCTCTCCGAGCCGCTTGGCGGGGACCCGTTTCTTCACCTCGTCGAGCAGGGCAGGGCCGAGAGCTGCTGTCATGTCGCTGGCGATGAAGCCGGGGGCAACCGCATTGACCGTGATTTTTCGTCCGGCGAGTTCCTTGGCCACAGTCCGGGTGAGACCGACAAGGCCCGCCTTTGAGGCGGAGTAGTTGGCCTGGCCGGGATTGCCGATGAGGCCCGAGACGCTGGCCACGTTGATGATCCGTCCGTAGCGTTGCTGCATCATCGGGCGACTGGCGGCCCGCATGAACAGAAACGGCCCGCGGAGGTTCGTGGCCAAGACCTCGTCCCACTCCTCGTCGCTCATTCTCGGCAGCAGCGTATCCCGGGTCACGCCGGCGTTGTTGACCAGAATATCGATCCGGCCGAGCTTGGCGTGGATCGCCTCAACCACGGCGCTGACAGCCTCAGCCTGCGACACATCGCAGGGAAACTCCTCGGCTTGACCGCCGGCAGCGCGGATCCCCGCCGCGACCTCGGCCAGCTTGGCGGCATTGCGGGCGACAATCGCCACGCTGGCACCGTTGGCCGCCAGGCACTCAGCGATCGCCCGTCCGAGGCCCTGGGAGGCCCCCGTCACGATCGCCACCTGCCCCGTCAGATCGACTGCCAACCGCTTCGGCTCCACTGCCGGCAGCTTGCTCTCATTCGCCATCGATTGGGTCCTTTGAAAATGAGCTTTGAATCAGTCCAACGCCCCGAAACAGGCGACGGTGCGGTCGATCCGCTTCATGAGTCCCCGCAGCACCCGTCCGGGCCCCACCTCGTAGATTGTCCGTATGCCATCGGCCAGCAGATGCTCCACCGAGGCCTGCCACTCCACGACACCCACCACCTGCCGCGCCAGCAGATGCCGGATTTCGTCAGGATCGTGATGCGGCCGGGCATCAACATTGCTCACCACAGGCATGCGCGGAGCGCGGATCGTGGTGCTGGCGAGCGCCAGGCTCAAGGCCTCCACGGCCGGCTGCATGAGACTGGTGTGGAAGGCCCCGGCCACTCCCAGCCGAACGGACTTCATCGCCCCCGCCGCTCCGGCCGCAGAGGCCAACCGCGTGCACGCAGCCACGGTGCCGGAGGCGACCACATTCCCCGGGCAGAGCACATTGGCAACCTCGAGCACTTCTCCGCCGCGCACGTCGTCGCACAGGCTCGCAACCTGCTCGCGGGAGAGGCCGAGCACTGCCAGCATGCCGCCTGGATGGGCATCCGCGCAGGCCTGCATGGCCCGCCCACGAATGTCGACAAGCCGCACTGCATCCTCGAAATCGATGGCTCCGGCAAATACCAAAGCGGTGTATTCGCCGAGCGACAGGCCGGCAGTGGCCGTCACCGAGTCGAGCAGCCGGTCGGGCCGCTGCTTCAACAGTTCCAAGGCAGCCAAGCTGGTGACCAAAATCGCCGGCTGGCTGACCGCAGTACTGTCGAGAGCCTCCGCCGGCCCCTGGCGGCAGATCGCTTCCAGGTCGTAGCCGAGTATCGCGTTGGCTCGGACAAAGAGCGCCGCAATCGCGGGCGACTGCTCGCACCACTGGCCAACCATGCCAACCGCCTGGGCTCCCTGTCCGGGAAACAGCACTGCGGTTCGACTGGCTCCTGGCGTCCCGGTTCCCTGACTCACGTCGTTCGGGATGGCCAAGGCATCAGCCCTCGGATTTGATGACGGCGCGGCCCATGTAATACCCGCAGTTTCCGCAGATGCGGTGCGTGGGAACAGCCTTGCCGCAGGTTGAGCAGAAGGTCAATTGCCGGGGAGTGAGAAAATCGTGGGCCCGACGCGAGCCTGTTTTCTGATTCGATTGGCGACGCTTTGGAACGGCCATAGATGCACCTAGAAGTCCTGAGTCAGTGAAGCCCGTGAGTGTAAACGGGGGATGCCCGCGGGGTCAATCTCCACCGGAAAAACCTGCCGGCTCAGAATAATCGGCCCGGGGCGACCGTTTTGGGAGCGGCCCCGAGATGGTCTTCCCCCCGCGGCGTGATCCGGCGGCCCCGCGGCGTGCGGATCACGAGTTCGCACCGCAGCAGAAACGGCTCGACGTCGTCTTCCAGGGTATCGGTGGCGCTGCTCATGGTGTGGGCGATCGCCTCAATCCCCACCGGCCCCCCCGCAAACACCCGGTGGATGGTGTCGAGATACTTGCGATCGAAGCTATCGAGCCCCAGGGCATCGATCCCCTGCATTTCCAGCGCCGTGCGTGCGATCTTCAGATCGAGTTGGCCGCCGGCCCGGCTGGTGGAGAAATCGCGGATCCAGCGCAGCCGGTTGTTGGCCAACCGCGGCGTGCCCCGGCTGCGGCGGGCGATTTCGTCGGCCGAAGCGTCATCCATCGGCATATCGAGCTTGGCGGCGGAGCGGCGAACGATTTCCGCCAGCTCCTCCACGGAGTAGAAATCGAGGTGCTCCCGCATCTGGAAGCGGTCGCGGAGGGGAGCCGAGATGAGGCCCGCCCGGGTGGTGGCCCCCAGCAGCGTAAAGGGGCGCAGCGGCATGTTGATCGTGCGTGCCGCCACCCCATCCCCGAGCGTGATATCGATGCGAAAATCCTCCATGGCGGGATAGAGGAATTCCTCCACCGCGATCGGCAGCCGGTGGATCTCGTCGATGAACAGCACCGATCCTTCGGCCGCGTTGCTCAGATAGGGCAACAGATCCTTGGGGGCGGCCAGCGCCGCGCCGCTGGCGATCTGCAGCGTGGTCCCCATCTCCCGGGGAATGCAGGTGGCGAACGTGGTTTTTCCGAGCCCGGGAGGTCCGTCGAGGAGAATATGCCCCAGCGTCTCCCCCCGCTTGCGGGCGGCATCGATGGCGATGGTGAGCCGCTCATAGACGTCGCGTTGCCCGACCATGTCGGCCATGCGCTGCGGTCGCAGCGCCCGGTCGTCGGCGACGAACTCCTCGGCGGCCTTGATTGTCGGTTCACGGAAGCTGGTCATGCACGTTCCTTTTGAAGGTCACCAAGCCTACCGCGCAGACAGAAAACCGTTCCCGACAAGCGCTCAGCGGGGGCGGTGGAGCTGGCGATAGATCGCTTCCAGAGCCTCCTGCACATCGCGGTACTTTTTCTTCCCCTCCCGAAGGGCGTCGACCAACCGGCGGGCATCGGTGTCGGAGTGGCCCAGCGACCGCAGCACTTCGAACGTCTCCGACAGCACGTCGCCACTGACCAGCGCCTCTCCCGGCCCCTCGTGGGCCACCAGCAGGGCGAATTTCGGCATGCGGCGGCGCAGTTTGGCGATCATCCGTTCGGCGGTGGCGGCCCCGATCCCGGGCAGCGTGGCCAGCAATACCGCATCCTGCTCCTCGATCCCGCGGGCGATTTCTCCCACCGGCCGCACCATCGCCCGCAGGGCCTTGCGCACCCCCACGCCATCCACCTCGCAGATGAGGTCGAAAAATTCCCGTTCCACCTCCGAAAGAAACCCCACCAGCCGCGGCACGAGGTTGCCCCGGCCCGGACTTCCTTCCAGGAATTCCAGTGTGTGGAGCGTCACCCCCTGGCCGATCTTGTTCTGCAGTTCGCGTCGCACCATGTCGGGCACAAGCACCTCATGCACCACCGGCCCCACGGCCAGATCGATGGCGGTCGCTTCAACACGCTCGAGCACACCAGCTATTTTCTTGATCATCGGCGCAGGTCTCCCAGGTTGGCAGCAGTCAGTCCGGCCCGCCCCGGGCGAACCCGCAGATGGTAGTCGGCCAGCGCCACCGCGAGGGCATCGGCCGCGTCGGCCGGCTCTGGTCGCGTCGCCAGCGAAAGTTCCCGTTGCACCGCCAGTTGCATCTGTTCCTTGCCGGCATGGCCGCTGCCGGTAAGCAGGCTTTTCACCCGCGTGGGGGCGTAGTGATGGACTCCCAGCCCCCCCTGCGCTGCCGCCAGGCAGATCACCCCTCGGGCGTGCCCCATGAGGATCGCGGTGCGGGGAAAGCGGGCATGGACGAAGAGTTGTTCGATGGCCATTTCGGTGGGGCGAAACGCCTCCAACACCTCGCGAATCCCGGTGTGGATCGCGAGCAACCGCTCTTCGAGCGTCGCGCCCCGGCCACGCACGGTTCCCGCCTCCACCAGGCGAACCCCCTCGGTCGTGCAATCGACGACGCCATAGCCGGTGATGTTCAGGCCGGGATCGAAGCCGACGACCCGCACAGATTCGCTCAGGGCCGCGGCGGCAGGGGGCTGTCTCTTCATGCCCAAAGACTGTAGCCCAGCGGCAGGAACCGCCCTAGGCCAATTGCCATGTGCCATGGCTGCCGAGGATAGGGGCAGACAGAAGTAGAACTACACCCCGCTGGGCTCGAACCAGCAACCTTCGGTTCCGTAGACCGATGCTCTATCCAATTGAGCTAGGGGTGCGCAGGCGGCAGGCCGCCGAGAGAGAGGATACAGCACAGCGGCTTCCGCTCCAAGGTTGGTTGGAATTCGGCAGTCATGGGGCACTTCAGCGCCGGGGCGGCTTCTCGGCAGGGGGGGCCGGCAGCATGCCCCGGGGCACCAGAAAGCCCTCCTGATCGACATCCAGGGGCTCAACAGCCACCCACACAGCCGGCCCCTCGGGCGTGGCCGGGGGTCCGGCCAGAGTGGCGCCGATGACCAGCGTGTCGGCATCCGCCCCTGCGCCGCAGGGGGGCAGCCCCAGCCCATCGCGATCATCCCGCCGGGGCCAGACCACCACTCCATTGAGAACCCGTCCGAGCGTGTCGGCCTTGAGCGTTATTTCGTGTTCGGTGGCGGCCCGCGATGGCGGCGAGTTCATCGCCACCAGGCCGCCGGCTGTGCGGGGGGCAAAGGCCACAACCGGCTCGATCCCCAGCGCCCTGTGGAACCGGCTGGCAGCCTCCTGCGCCCGCACCCCCTCGGCCCACGATCCGACCGGGATCACCACCACATCCAGCGTGCTGCACCAGCCGGGCAGAGGAGAGGCGGCGGTCTCCGGTTCGTCGACCACGGCCAGCACCTGCTCGAGACCAGCCAGCCAGAGCGTGATGCCCCGTTGCTGCACCGTCTCGCGGAGGCTCGCCACAGACAGGGCGGGATCGGCCACGATGCACTCGATGCCCAGCAGCGGTCCAGCGCACACTCCCAGAGAGTCCCCCAGCGGATCAGCGTTCCCCAGCGAACTGAGCATCCGGTCGGTGCGCCGCACCAGACAGGCGCCGTCAAAGGCCTCGGCCATGGCTGCCAGAGCTGCCCAGTCAGGCCCGCCGGTAACGCCATGCCCCGCGGCCCAGCCGAGCAGCCCCTTGACCGCTGCCACAGCGCCACTCGCTGGAGAGCCTCCCGCCGCCAGCACGTCGGCCCCCGTGAGGGTCCGTCCGGCAGCATCGATCGCCACCACGTTGCCCCGCTGCAGTCGCAGCCACGCCGCGACCTCCCGCTGCGGCGACCGGGTCGCGAGCATCCGCCTGCGCACCACCTCTGCGGAGAGTTCCTGCAGCGCCTGGCGGGCCTTGGGCGGAGGCGTTCCGACAGGGAGCGGGGTGCCGAAGGTGAGTGTGATCGGACGGCGGAAACCGCGGATGCGTTTGTTGAAAAACAGCCCCTCCGAGAAGGAGAGCAGGCTGCCCCACATGCCGTCGATATGGAGGGGCACAATCGGCGCCTCCACACGCTGGAGGATCCACTCGAGCCCCCGCTTGAAGCCCATGATCTGCCCGGTGCGCGAGATGCCCCCCTCCGAGAAAATGCCGACCACATCCCCCTCGCGGAGCCCCGCCTGCATCGTCTTGAGCGCCACGCCAATCGATTTGGGGCGCGGATCAAACAGGATGAACCGCCACTGGTCGGCAAGCATGCGCAGGAAGCGGCCCTGAATGTTGGGCCCAAAGACCACCAACCGGATCGGCCGCGGCGCGGCGAGCACGACGATAAACCCGTCCAGCCAGGAAAGGTGGTTGGCGACAACCAGCGCCGGGCCGGTAGCAGGCAGGAGGTCGTCCCGCCGGATGCGAAACCGATAGAACGCATGCACGAGTCCCGCGGCCACGGCGCGGAGGGTCGAGCGTGGCGCGCAGTAGACAGCCAGTCCGGCGGCAACCAGCGCCAGACAACCGAACAGGCCAAACACCCCCCGGGCCGAGACCAGCGGCAGGTGGGTCACGGGGGAGGAGACCCGCAACACCCCGTAGAGCATCGAGGCGGCAAACATCGTGGTGAAGACGAGAAGGTTGAGGGCCGCCAGGAGAGCGCCGCGGCGGGCCGGCGGGCTCCGCTCCTGAAAATAGGCCTCCAGCGGCACGTCAAACACACCTGCCCCCAGCCCCAACAGCAGCAGCCAGCCCATCGCCCACCACCAGGCAAATCCCACCGTGCCCTCCGGCGTGAAAATCGGCTGCGGACAGCCAGCCAAACAGAACGAGGACGCCGCCACCACCACCGCCCCGAGCGGCACCAGCCCCAGATTCACGCCGCGCGAGGACAACCGCCCCGCCAGCAGGCTGCCCAGCCCAATGCCCGCCCCGAGTGCCACCAGCAGCGGCACGATCTGCGTCTGCGCCAAGGCGCCCCCTTCGGAGCCAAACTGATCGATATTGAGATTGCCGACTGCCCCGAGCGCCCAGAAAAAAGCGCTCCCAGCGGCGGCGGCGGTGAGCTCCCGAGAACGGAACAGCTCGGCCAGATCGGCCCACGTGCGTCTCAGCGCATTCCACGGGGGAGGCGCCGTCGGATCGGCCGCCGGGCGCGGCAGCAGCCTGAAAGCGGCCAGCCACCCCGCCACCGCCACCGCGGCCAGCAGGGCTGCCGCCGGCGCCGCGGCCGACCAGGAAGGGGAGGCGACGGCGCCGGCAGCGAACCCCGGCAGCGGTGTTTGGTCCGCCAGCCAGTTGCCCCCCGCCGTGCCGACGAGCGTGGCCACCAGCGTGATCATCGCAAAGAGGCCGTTGGCGGCCGAGAGCCGGCCCGCCGGCACCGTCTCCGGGAGCGCGCCGATCATGCTCGGCGCCAGCAGCGCCGCCTGGCAGCCAATGAGAACCACGCTGCCCATGAGCAGCCACAGCCCCACCGGCAATCCGCCGAGCAGGCCCCCCGACTGCACCCCCCAGGCGATCGCCCCGGCGGCGGCCAGCACAATCCCGATTTCGGCGAACTTGCACCACAGAATGACCGACCGCTTGGGATATCGATCGGCGAGATACCCTGCCAGCCACGCCAGCACCACAAAGGGGAGCACGAAGCCAGCGGTGCCGAGGGTGAGCACCAGCGCCACCTGCCCACTTCCCACAGCCCGCTTGCCCAAGCCAATCGCCAGCCAGCGGAGGATGTTGTCGTTGGCCACCGTCAGGGCGCGAAGCGTCAGGAGCGGGCCCAGCCCGCCCGAAACTGGCGGCGTTGTGCCGGAGTGCATCTCTGCCAAGGTGTCGTCTCCCCCGCGTCTGCGGTGCTGTGATTGCGACGCGTGGAACGGCTTTTCTGCCATCCCAGCGGCTGGCCGCTGCCAGACGGGCAACAGCATATCCGGCGCAGGCCATACAGGCAGACTCGGGCGATCAGGAATCTGGCAGGAAGGGGGTTCCACGTTTGCACACCCGGAGGGTGGGGACGTATTCTTCACTGAATCGACACGTTCGCACCGCCCATCGCAGACAGGATCCCCCGCCATGACCGCCTCGTTCTCCAATCGCTCTGCCACCCTGTGTCTGACGCCGCGAGTCTGCCTCTGGCGGCGGGCCTTGGCACCGGCGGTGGCTCTGGGCGCTGCCGTGGCCTGCCTCGGCACTGCCGACGCACAGACGGTGGTCTACAGGCCGGTTGTGCCGATGTTTGCCCCAGCCGCCGGCCCTTACACCGCCAACTACACACCCTCGGGAAACTACGCCGCAGTGACGGCGTTTTCCCCCCCCGTCTACGCCGGTGTGCCAACAGCCGTGGTTTCCACGCCGGTGGCGGCGATGGTGCCTTCCAGCTCAGTGGCTGTCACCAGCTACGCCGCTCCGGCGATGATGCAGGTCGCCCGGCCGGTGACCGCTTACTACGCCCCCACCTACGCCCCCACCTACGCTCAGAGCTATGGGCAGGCCACGACCGCCTACTACGGCGGCGAGTCGGCTCCCGTGGCCGTCATGAGCGAGGTCTATGCTCCGGCGAGCTACGCACAGACCACCACCTACTACGCCCCGGCACCGGTGCCGTTGGCCCCCGCCACGGTGCTGGTACCGCTGCGTCGGGGTCTGTTCGGCGGCCTGCGGCCGATGCGGTGAGCCGCGTCGTCCGCCTTCGGCCCGCCTCCTGAGTCGGCCTGCGTTCCGACGGGTCGAATCGGCATATCGGCCCGCAAAAAGCCCTCTTTCCACTGGTGATTGCCCAAGGAAAAGGGTGGGGTTTCTTGACCGGTCTGTAGCTCCTTCTATAGTACGGGCGTTGTGGTAGTGACGAGCCGGTGGCGCAATGTCCCGCTGCACTGACTGCTCAGTCGACGCAAGAGTGCGAATGTCCCACACGGTCAATATCGTCGGTGCAGGTCCTGGTGGTTTGGCCTGCGCTATGCTTCTGGCGGCCGCTGGAATCCGCGTGCGGGTGCTGGAGCGGCTGGCGTTCCCCGGGGGGCGTACCAGCACGATCACCACCCCTGAGGGATTTCGGTTCGATCTGGGGCCGACGTTTTTTCTTTACCCGCGGGTGCTCGACGAGATCTTCACCGCCTGCGGCTACGACCTGCGGCGGGAAGTCGAGATGGTGCGGCTCGATCCCCAGTACCGGCTCGTCTTCGGCGCAGGGGACGAACTCTTGGCCACCCCCGACGTCGGGCGGATGGAGGCGGAGGTTTCACGGGTTTCCCCGCGGGACAGGGGCTCGTTCACACGTTTTATGGAGGCCACCCGCAAGAAGTTCAATCGCTTCGCCCCCTTCCTCGAGCAGCCGTTTGAGAGCTGGCGGGATCTGGCCAACCCCGATCTGCTCAAGCTGATGCCGCTGCTGAAGCCCTGGAAGAGCCTCGATGCGGAATTGGGGTCGTTTTTCTCCGACGAACGCATTCGGCTGGCCTTCACGTTTCAGTCGAAATATTTGGGGATGTCTCCGTTCCGCTGCCCGAGCCTGTTCTCGATTCTTTCGTTCCTCGAATACGAACACGGCGTCTACCATCCGATCGGCGGCTGCGGCGCGGTTTCGACGGTGATGGCCCGTCTGGCCCAGGAGATGGGCGTTGAGATTCTCTATGACCAGCCGGTCGAATCGCTGGAATTTGCCGGCAAAAAGGTGACGGCTGTCCGCACCGCGCAGGGCCGCTACGCGGCCGACGCCACCGTCGTCAACGCCGATTTCGCCCGCAGCATGACCCGGCTGGTGCCCGATCGGCTCAGGCGGCGCTGGAGCGACCGAACGATCGCCTCCAAGCGGTTTTCCTGCTCCACCTTCATGCTCTATCTGGGGATTGACGGGGCCTACGACTCCATCCCCCACCACAACATCTACCTCTCCGAGAACTACCGGGAGAACCTGATCGACATCGAAACCCGCCACGTGCTCGGCACCGACCCCTCGATGTATGTGCAAAACGCCTGCGTCACCGATCCCTCGTTGGCGCCGGCCGGCCAGAGCACGCTCTATCTCCTCATCCCGGTCACGCATCGCCATCCCAATGTCGACTGGAGCCGCGAGGCTCCCCGCTACCGCGAGGTGGCGCTCGACCAACTCGAGCGCGTCGGCATCAGCGGCGTTCGCGAGCGCATCCGCTATGAGAGGATGATCACGCCCGACGACTGGCAAAACGACTACGAAATCTACCGCGGCGCGACGTTCAATCTCTCCCACGATCTGGGCCAGATGCTGCACAAGCGGCCGCACAACCGGTTTGAGGATCTGGAGAGCACGTATCTCGTGGGGGGAGGAACGCATCCGGGCAGTGGCCTGCCGGTGATCTATTCCTCAGCCCGCATCACCTCTCGGCTGCTGCTGGAGGATCTGGGGGTCGCAGCCCCGGCGCAGAAGCCCCTGCGGGAGTATCCTGTGCGGGATGGAGAACCGGCGGCCGCGTTGTAGTTTTTTTGATCGGCTGAAGCGTCACGCGCCCAAGCCCCCCACTATGCAGCCGAGGAACGTAGATGAACGTGGTTTGTGAGCAGAACAGGGTGGTGGTCGTGGGTGGCGGATTGGGTGGCCTCGCCGCAGCCTGCACGCTGGCAGCGCGCGGCTATGCCGTCACACTCTGCGACACCAACGCCTGGGTGGGGGGCAAGGCAGCCGTCCTGGCGGAGCAGGGCTTCCGCTTTGACATGGGCCCGACAATCCTCACGATTCCGGCGGTGCTCAAACGGATCTTCGCCGAAGCGGGCCGGGATCTGGCCGACTCGGTCGATCTGGTGCCGCTCGATCCGCAGTGGCGCAGCTTCTTCACCGATGGCTCCACGCTCGATCTGGTATCCGATGTGGCCCAGATGCGCGAAACGCTCAATGCCTATGCCCCCGGCACCGGCTCCGGCGAGGGCTATGCCCGGTTTATGGCTCTGGCCGAACGCCTCCACCGGCTCTCGGATGATTTCTTCTTCTGGCGGGCCGTGGGCGGCATGAAGGATATGTTCAATCCCCGCCGCTCGCTGTCGCTGGGCATGGTCAAGGAAGTGATCGGCATGCGTCCTGGCCACACTGTGGCAGGCACCGTGCGGTCGTTTGTGAGCGACCATCGGACCGCCCAGATGCTCGACCATTTCACCCAGTATGTCGGCAGCTCGCCGGAGGCCTCGCCGGCTGTTCTGTGTGGCATCGCCCATATGCAAGCGAACGAGGGTGTCTGGTATCCGCGGGGCGGAACGGCAGCCGTGCCGCGGGCTCTGGCCAACCTCGCCATCGATCTGGGCGTGGAAATCCGCACCCGCACCCCGATCGTGCGGATCGTCGTGGAGGGTGGAAAAGTGCGCGGCGTCGAAACGGCCAGCGGCGAAATCATCCCCGCCGGAGTCGTGGTGAGTAATTCCGACAGCGTTCGTACCCACAAGGAACTCGTCGGGCCACCGGCCAGGGAAAAGTTTCTCAAGCGCCGCAAGTATGAGCCGGCCTGCTCAGGTGTTGTGCTCTATCTCGGGCTCAACAAGCGCTACGAGCAACTCATCCACCACAACTTTGTCTTCTCGGCCGATCCGCACGAGGAATTTGCCTCGATCTATGGCCGCGGCGAACCGGCCGACGATCCCACCTGCTATGTCTGCGCACCGGCGGTCACTGAGCCGGGGGTGGCGCCACCGGGGGGCGAGGCGCTCTATGTGCTGGTCCACACTCCCTACCTCCGTCCCCATCACGACTGGTCGAAGATGTTCGCCCCCTACCGCCGGCGAATCATCGAGAAATTGAAGCAGACGGCTGGCATGAAGGATCTTGAGGAGCACATCGTGTTTGAAAGAGCCCTCACGCCGCAGGACATCAACGATCGCTACCACGTCCTCAACGGCGCGATCTACGGCCTGGCCAGCCACGGGCGGTTCCTCGGTGCCTTCAAGCCCTCCAACCGCTCCCCAGACATCGAGGGGCTCTATCTCGCCGGTGGTTCGGCCCATCCGGGGCCGGGAATGCCGATGGTGATGATGTCGGGATGGATCGCGGCCGACTGCGTCGATCAGGACAAGGTCGTCGAGCCGACGGCGCCGGCCGGAGCCCGGGCGAAATGCGCTGTTTGAACGCCGTATGACTGAGCAACTGCCGCCGTTTTCGCGGTCGCTGCACCACTGGTTCATGGTGTATGTGCGCTGGTATCTGCGGCGGCATTTCCACGCCTTGCGCGTGTTGCGCGGCGAGGGCCCGATCCCCACCCAGCCCACGTTGGCCGACCGCCCGGTGATCATCTACACCAACCATCCCGGCTGGTGGGATCCGCTGGTGTTTCTCACCGTGGCCCAGGAACTCTATCCCAACCGGATGAGCTACGGGCCGATCGATGCGGGGGCTCTGGGCAAATACCGATTCCTCGAACGGATCGGGTTTGTGGGGATCGAGGCTGGCACGCGCCGGGGCGCGGCCACGTTTCTGCGCACTGCCCGCGCTGCCAGCCGCAGGAGCGATGTGATTTTCTGGATCACAGCGCAGGGAGCCTTTGCCGATCCCCGCCAACGCCCCTTGGAGATTCGTCCGGGCGTGGGGCATGCCATGGCGGGCATGACGCAGGGGCTGATCGTGCCGCTGGCGGTCGAATATCCCTTTTGGAACGAGCGGTTGCCGGAGGCGCTGGTGGCCTTTGGCGAGGCGATCGACGGTGCTGCCGCCCCTGCCCGGGATGCCGCTGCCTGGACCACCCTGCTGGCCGCTCGCCTGGAGGCGACTCAGGACCGGCTCGCCGCCGCGGCTGCAGAGCGCAATCGGGCCAAATTCCACACGTTGCTCACCGGAAAAGTGGGTGTGGGCGGCATCTATGATCTGGCCCGTCGGGCAGGGGCCTGGAGGCGCGGCGAACGATTCGATGCCTCGCATGGCGGAGCGGAAGAGGGGGCCGAGACATGAGCTCTTTCCTGCTCGGTGCGCTGGCAGTGGCCGCATTTCTGCTGGCAGCGCTGCCCGCCTTGCTCACGCTGGCCAACCTGAAGCTCTTTGCCCGCGCGCCAGAATTCACCGGGGGAGGGGAGGAAGATCGCAATGAAGCAGGCGCACAAGCCGCCGGAGCGGTGTCGGTGCTTGTGCCGGCCCGCAACGAGGCGGCCACGATCGTGCGCATGGCCACCGCTGTGCTGGCGAGCCGGGGCGTGGCCTTGGAACTGGTGGTGCTCGACGACGACAGCCGCGACGCCACCGCGTCGCTCGTGGCGGAGGTATCAAAGGCTGATCCGCGGGTGCGTCTGGTGGCGGGGAAGCCGCTGGCTGCCGGCTGGTGTGGCAAACAGCATGCCTGCGCGCAACTGGCAGAGGAGGCCCGCTACGACACGCTGGTATTCCTCGACGCTGATGTGCTGCTGGGTCCTGAGGCGATTGCCCGCAGCGTCGCATTTTTGCACCAGCAAGGGGCGGGCTTGGTGAGCGGATTCCCCCGGCAATTGACCGGGGCTGTGCTCGACTGGCTGCTGCTGCCGCTGATCCAGTTCATTCTGCTCGGCTTCCTGCCCCTGGGGCTCAGCCGTCGCGACGGGTCTCCCGGACTGGCGGCGGGCTGCGGTCAGCTCTTCATCACCGACCGGGAGTCCTACAAGAGGGCAGGGGGGCATGCCGCCATTCGGGCATCGCTGCATGACGGCCTCAAACTGCCCCGGGCCTACCGGCGGGCCGGACTACGAACCGATATCTTCGATGCCTCCGATCTGGCGAGTTGTCGGATGTATTCCCGCAGCAGCGATGTGCTGACGGGACTGGCCAAGAACGCTACCGAGGGGATCGCCTCTCCCGGCACGATCCTCCCCTTCACGCTCCTGTTGGCCGGCGGGCAGGTGCTGCCGCTGCTGCTCCTCTGCCAGGGGCTGGCCACCGGCTGGCAGGGCTGGACGGTGTGGGGAATGGCATTCTTGGCCGCCGCCGCGATCTGCGTTTGGCTGCCGCGGCTGCTGGAGGCGGCCCGCTTCGGTGGGGGACTCGGCGCATTCACCAGTGCCCTGGCGCATCCGCTGGCGATCCTGATCTTTTTGGGCATCCAGTGGGTGGCGTTTGTGCGCCGTTTCCTAGGCCTGAAAACGAGCTGGCGGGGGCGGCCCCTCCAGCCGCAGTAAGCGGTGGCCCCGCCTCTCAGCCCAACGGCTGTCGCGCCGCGAGAGAGCGGGCCAGACGCACGTTCGCCAGTGCCTCTTCCACCGTCGTGGCGACGGCGGTGAGATGCCCCATCTTGCGTCCCGGCCGCGGCTCGGCCTTCCCATAGAGATGGAGCCCCACCCCGGGCACGGCGAGCGCCAAAGCCCAGTCAGGTTCGCCGTGGGCCCAGCAATCGCCCAGCAGATTGGACATGGCGGCCGGCGTCACCAGCCGCGGGGAACCCAGCGGCAGCCCGCACACGGCCCGCACCTGCTGCTCAAACTGCGATGTGGCACAGGCCTGAAGTGTGAGATGGCCCGAGTTGTGCGGCCGAGGAGCGATCTCGTTGACGAGCAGTTCGCCCGCGGAGGTCACGAAAAATTCGACGCAGGTCACTCCCACCACCCCCAACCGCTCAAGGATGGCCGCAGCCATTCTCTGCGCCGCAGTCAGCAGCGGCCGCGGGAGCCCCGCCGGCGCGGAGGAGAGATCGAGGATATGGTTGCGGTGGAGGTTGAGGGAGGGCTCGTAGACGGCTGACGAACCGTCGAGGCCCCGGGCGGCCACCACCGAGATCTCCACGGCAGCGTCGACCCAGGCCTCCAGCACCAGCTCCTCAGGACCGAGACGCTCCCAGGCGGCATCGACCGCCTCGGCCGTGACGATCCGCACCTGCCCCTTGCCGTCGTAGCCGGAGGCCGCCGTCTTGAGCACCGCCGGGATCCCCAGCGCCGCCACGGCTGCGTGCAGTTCCTCCCGCGAACGCACCACCCGGTGAGGCACACAGGGAAACCGATGCCGCACCAGAAATTCCTTCTCCCGGGCCCGCTGCTGCGTGATGAAGAGCACGTCTGGGGCGGGCCGCACCGGCACCACCCGCTCCAGCACCCGCGCCGCGTCGACCGGCACGTTCTCGAATTCAAACGTCACTGCATCGAGCGTGGCGCCGATCTGCGCGAGTCGCTCCGGATCGTCGAGGGCGCCGACATGGAGCCGGTCACAGTGGCGGGCCGCCGGACAATCAGCCTCGTCGGTGACGCACTCCACGGCATATCCCATCCGCCGGGCCGCCACGGCGAACATCGCCCCGAGCTGGCCCCCTCCCAGCACGCCCAGCCTGGCCCCGGGCAGCAACACACGCTCTCCCCCCGACAGAGTCTGGGGCGCGACAGGATCGCCCGGCGGCACGAGTGGGTGGGGCATCAAGCGGGGCCGATCGGCGCTCATTTTTCGGAAGCTCGAACTGGCATCGGGGCAGGGGGGGATTCCAACTCGTCGGCCAGCACGGCCTGCGTCTGGTCCGCGCGGAATTTTTGGAGCCGTGTCCGCAGACTGGCGTCCTGGAGGGCCAGAATCGCCACTGCCAGCAGTGCTGCATTGGCGGCCCCCGCCGGCCCAATCGCCAGCGTGCCGACCGGAATGCCCGCCGGCATCTGCACGATCGACAGCAGCGAGTCGACGCCCCGCAGGATTGCCGACTCCACCGGAACGCCCAGCACCGGCAGATGCGTTTGGGCCGCGATCATCCCAGGCAGATGGGCAGCGCCACCGGCACCGGCGATGATCACCTGGAGCCCGCGGCCGGCCGCCGTACGGGCATAGTCGGCGAGACGCTCAGGAGTGCGGTGGGCCGACACGATCTGATATTCATGGGGCACGCCCAACTGTTCCAGCAGCACGGCCGCCCGCTGGAGCGTGGCCCAGTCAGACCGGCTGCCCATCACAATGCCGACCAGGGGAAGGGCCGGCGGAGGTGCGTCCGAGACAGGGTTCATGACCGCAGTCGCTTTCGGAGGAAAGGGAGCTGAAAAAGAGTATCTTGCTGGCGCAGGGCTGGAGTTGCAACGGCGGCCGGCGATCCCCCCAGCCATCGCGCGGAATTGACTCCCCGCCACGCCACACCAGACAACAGACAGCCACCCCTTTCACCCCTCTTTTCCCCCATCGGCCAACCATCCCATGGAACATGCGCTGCCTGATACGCTGGCGATCCGCTGGCCTGCCGGCGATCCTCTTCCCCCGCCAGCCACAGAGCAGGCGCTCGAGCGGGCTGCCGGTGTGTTGGCTGCGGGAGGGCTGGTGGCGATCCCCACCGAAACGGTCTATGGGCTGGCGGCACTGGCCCTCGACACCGCAGCCGTGGCCCGCATCTTCAAGGCGAAGGGCCGGGCGGCCACCAATCCGCTGATTGTGCATGTGGCCGACGCCACGATGGCCCGGGGGCTGGCAGCCGAGTGGCCCGCCGCAGCCGAGCGGATCACGGCAGCCCTCTGGCCGGGACCGGTGACGGTGGTCGTGCCCAAGGCGGCAGTTGTGCCGCTGGAGGTGACTGCCGGCGGAGAGACGGTGGCGCTGCGTTGCCCAGACCAGCGGCTCACCCGGCGGCTGATCGAAAAACTGGGCCAGCCCCTGGCCGCTCCGAGTGCCAACCGGTCGCTGGGCGTTTCGCCCACCACCGCGGCCCATGTTCTGGAGAGCCTCGGGGCCCGGGTCGACCTGATCCTCGACGGCGGTCCCTGCGGCCGGGGGATCGAGTCGACGGTGGTCGACTGCACACAGCAACCGGCGGTCGTTCTCAGGCCCGGGCCGGTGACACTTGTGCGGTTGGCTGAGGTGCTTGGCGGCGCGGTGATCAGCCGGGAGTTGGCCGCCGACGTCGCAGCCGAGGCGCCTGCCCGTGCCCCCGGCCAACAGCGGCGTCACTACGCTCCTGCCACGCCGCTGGAGGTTTCGGCGGCAGCTGCCGAGCGTGTGGCAGGCTTGGCCGAGGAGGGGAAGCAAGTCGGCTGGTTGACTCTCTCCCCCGATGCCCCCCAAACCCGCCGCATTGCTGCCGCCTTCCAGATGATCGTGGTGCCGATGCCAGCCGAACCAGCCGCCTACGCGGCCTTGCTGTACGCTGTGCTCCATGCGATCGACAAACGGGGCCTCGATCGAATTGTCGTGGAAGCGCCCCCCACCTCCGCAGCCTGGGTGGCGGTGCACGACCGCCTCTCCCGCGCCGCAACTCCCGCCGAGACAGCCAATGACGACTGAGCCGAATTTCCCCAATTCCCCGGGCCGATCCGGCGTCACCGTGCATGCCGTGGGGCGGCCCGATGTGCCTCCCTGCCCGATGCCGGGGCGATTCCGCACCGACATCGCCTACTTCAAATCGGCTCCCCCCGGCGTCGCGCGGCCGCCTGAGGGGGAATTCATCTTCGATCCGGCCAGCGTGCAGGAATGGCTGGAGAGCGGCGTGCTGCTGTTGGTTTCGCCCCTCGATGCAGCGCATGCCACGGAGGTGGAGATCACAGAGGATCAGGAGCGGTTCATCCGCTGGCTGCACGACCATGCAATCGAACGGGTGCGGGTGACGTGAACCTGCTCGTCTGAAACCCCGCGCACCCCTCAGGCCGCCGGCGCGAGGATGTTTTGCAGGGCTTCAGCAATGGTTGGATACTGGAACACAAAGCCGGTATCGAGCGCCACCTGCGGCACCACGCGCTGCGAGGCAAACAGCACCTGGGCAAACTCGCCGAAGGCCAACCGCAGTCCGAAATAGGGGGCCGGGATGAAGGCGGGCCGGTGCAACTGCCGGCCGAGTGCCCGGGTGAACTCGCTATTGCGCACCGGATGGGGGGCCACGGAGTTCATCGCCCCGCTGATTCCAGCCATCTCGGCACCATGCACATAGAGCCGGGCCAGATCTGCGACATGGATCCAAGGCATCCATTGCCGGCCGTTGCCGAGCGGGCCGCCGGCCCCAAGCTGGAACGGCAGCAACATCTTCCCCAGCGCTCCGCCTCCCGCTCCCAGCACAATGCCTGTGCGGGCCGTCACCACGCGCACGCCAAACTGTTCTGCAAGCAATGCCTCGCGTTCCCAGTCGATGCACACCTCGGCGAGGAAGTCTCGCGCCGGTGCTGCCGCTTCTGTCAGCTCCTCTTCGCCCCGGTTGCCGTAATAGCCCACCGCCGATGCCGACACGAGCACTTTCGGCTGGTGCTCAGCCTGACCAATACCCTGCACGAGGTGGCGGGTGCCGATGACACGACTGTCTTTGATTTTCTGCTTCTGGGCCACCGTCCAGCGCCCTTCGGCCACCGATTCTCCCGCCAGGTGAAACACCGTATCGACACCGGCGAAGGCCTCTGGGGCAGGGGGGCCCTGGAGTGGATCCCAGCGGATGATCCGTTCTGCCAGAGAGCTGATCGATGCCTGGGCCCGCTGCGGGTTTCGCGAGAGCACAATCGGCTTGTCCAGCAGCCGCAGCAGTCGGGGGCCCACAAACCCGGTGGCGCCGGTAACCAATGCCTTCATCGCTGTTCCTCTGCTGTTGATCTAAAAAAAGGTGGGACGGGGAGAACGGGGGGACAGGGTCATACGGGCTGATCTGGCCGCGACAAGCGGCACGGAAGTATAAACATCTTCCTGCCCACCGACTTTTTCCCGCCGCCTTTCCGGACCTCCGCCCCCTTGTCCAACCAGCTCCCCAGCTTTCCGTGGAAAAAGTCATTCATGACCTCTTTCCACTCGATCGACCGCAGGAAACGCCGAGGGTTTCCTGGGTCGACCACCGCCGCATCCAGCGGCGGACCACTGTATCCACAGTCTGCTGGCTGTTGTGGAAAAAGTCCTCCATGACCTTTTTCCACTCGATCGACCGCTGGAAACGCCTCGGGTTTCCCCGGTCTTCCCGCAGCCAACGGAGCCTTCCGGGCGCGGATCAGCCCCAGCGACCATGGCTCCCCCGGGGCAATCTGCGCCGCGATCTGTGGGCCTCCACCGCCGACGGCGCAGCCTACAGCGTGATGGTGGGCTGTGGGGAAACGTATATCCCTGCTTTTGCGTTGGCACTGGGGCTGGGGCCGGTGGCGGCGGGGATGATGGCCAGCCTGCCTGTTCTGGCGGGAGCCTGCTTTCAGTTGGTGACGCCCCTGGTGGTGCACCGGCTGCGCAGCAACCGGGGCTGGGTTGTGTGGTCCACCGTCGTGCAGGCGTTGAGCTTTCTCCCGTTGGCCTGGTGGGCACTGCGCGGCCATGCGGAGCTCTGGGAACTGCTCGTGGCGGTGAGCATCTACTGGGCGGCCGGGATGGCAGGGGTGCCGGCTTGGAATGCCTGGATGGGCACGCTGGTGCCGGAGCGGATGCGCACCCCCTACTTCGCTCATCGACACCGCCTCAGCCAGTTTGGTGTGCTGGGGGGATTCGTCAGCGGCGGCCTGCTCCTGCAATGGGGCCAGACCCACGGCGTCACGCTGGCCACGTTTGCGGCGCTGTTCATCTTGGCGGGCCTCTGCCGGCTGGTCTCCACAGCGTGTCTGGCGATCTGCCGCGAACTGAAGCCACCCGGCTTCGACGCTCTCCCTACCGGCGATGCGACCCAGAAGATGCATGAGCCTTCCCCAGCGGCACGCCTGGAGAACCTCGCGGGGGAGACTGCTGAGGATGATCCCGGCGCCGCCCCCCTCTGGGCCCGGCTGACAGCTTTGGTGCGGAGCCCTTCCGGAACGCTCGTCTGCTATCTCTGGGCCGTGGCCTTCGCCTGCCAATTCACCGCCCCCTATTTCACTCCCTACATGCTGCGGGAACTCCACCTCTCCTACGAAGCCTACATGCTCATCGTGGCGACCAGTTTTCTGGCCAAGGCGCTCGCGCTGCCGAGCCTCGGCAGGCTGGGGGCCAGGCTGGGGCCGGCCCGGCTGCTCGGCTGGGCCGGCCTGGCCATCATTCCGCTGTCGCTGCTGTGGATTCCCTCGGCCAACATTGGCTATCTGATGGCCGTGCAGGTGTTGGCCGGCACCTGTTGGGCGGGCTACGAACTGGCGATGTCGCTGCTGTTTTTTGCAGCTGTACCCCCCGGGGAACGCACCGGCGTGGTCACCGCCTACAACCTCGGGCAGGCGATCGCCACAGTGGCCGGCGCCGCGGCGGGAGGTCTCTTGCTGCGCAGCCTCGGAGAAGACCAGACAGCCTATTTCGCGCTCTTTGCGGCCTCGAGCCTGTTGCGATTGGCCACGATCCCGCTGCTCCTCCGCTTCCGTGCGACCGGTTTACAGGCTGTGGATACAAATCAGCCTGCTCGAGGGTGACGGAGGCGGAGGGATCGGCGAACGCTTGAGGAGCGCACGCGACGAAACTTTTGCCGTCCCGCAGCCGAATTCTCCACGCCAGCCCAAGCTTCACGCCAGCCGAATACAACACTCGCCACGAGCCACTAGCCAGCGGGATACTTCGCTTCGTTGGCCAAACTGTCAAGAAATGTGCGGGCCTTGCCATACTCGCCGGCCGGATACTCCTTGACATGCTCCTTGAGCGATTCAGTCCAGTTCGTCACCACGCCCTGAATGCGCTGGAAGTCTTCGTACTGCAGGCTCCCCCCGGAGGAAGCGCGATCGGAAAACAGCTTGTCGACCTCGCTGCGGTAGGGCTTATACACATTCGACGTCAGCACAAGCGGATATTCGATATGCCCGGTGACCGGATCGAGCTGGGTGGAGGTGAGCCGGCGGGGTGCCTGCATCTGGGCCAGTCGCACAGCCTGCTCCCGCGTGACGCGCGGCCCCTCTTCGGCCGTCCGAGCCTCGGTGTTTGTCTTGCGCATATCGAAATAGGTTTCGGTCCACCGCTGGCGGTTTTGAATCTCCTGGGTCTTGGCCTCTTCCCAGTTCTTCGCCGCCTCGGAATTCTTCAGATTGGTGTAGCCTTCGGCGCGCACCACCGAGGAAAGCCCGTAGGCTGCCCCCTGCTCGGCAGTCGAAGCATAGCCCCCTCCCATGCCGTAGCCCCACCCCATCCCACCCCATTGGGCTTCGACACGCGAGGCGGAAAAACCGAGCAGTCCCACAGCGAAGAGCAGGGGGGCCGCAGCCTGAACCAGGGACAGAGTCTTATGCAACCGCATGGCCATCCTCATTGGTGGTCGGTTTCCCCGAATACGATCCGGGCAAAACTCCAGTGGGAGAAATGATCTCCAGAGTATACTCTTCCGCTCTGCGGGGAGCGACACCGGTTCCCCGCCCCCCGGAGGCAGATTCCCTCCGGCATTGACTCCTTACCACCCTGCATTTCCGGGAGCATATTGAGATGAGGCAAGCGGCGTGGGTCGATGGCGTGTGGAGGCAGCGCAGCAGCGCGGCAGTGGGCATGACGGCACTGCATTTCGCGGTATTGGGCATGACCACGATCGGCAGCCTGACTTCAAGCGGCTGTTCCAATTCCAAACCACCTTCCAATCCCCCGGCGGCGGCCGCTCCTGCCCAGCTGCCTGAGATCTCGTACGGCGCTCCGGCAACACCTGCCGAACCCGCGGCAGCCACACCTCCCGCCGCCACTCCGGCGGTCGATCCCCGTTTTGTCGCCGAGAAGACGCTGCCGGAAGAGAGCCTGACGCTGGCCCCGCCAGCCAATGCTGCGCCGCAACCATCTCCCGCCGCTGCCGCCGCGCCTCCTGCGGCCGTGACGACCGACCACTTTGCCGTGACACTCCCCGACCTCCAAAACCGCCTCGCGGCGTCAGACGACGAGGATGCCCGGGTGGAGGCGATCGACGAGATCGCCGCGCTCGGTCAAAACGCCCGTGGAGCCTTCGACGACCTTCTGAAATACACGTTCGACGACAACATCCGCGTGCGTTGGCATGCCGCCCGGGCGCTCGGCCGGATTGGGGAAGATGCCCTCGCAGCCCTCCCGCGACTGGTTGACCTGCTCAGTGACGCCGATCCGATCGTGGCCACGCAGGCTGCGGCGGCGATCCGGTCCGTGCGGAATGACGACGGGCGGGCGACCGCAGAGCTGCCGGCCGCCGATGCAGCCGCCTATGGGGCGGCCACAAAGGGGCTGGTGGCGACCACGGTTCATCCTGATCCGCGTGTTCGCCGCGCCTCGCTGCTGGCACTCAACGCGCTCCGGCCGGCCCCTGAGGTGTTGGTGCCGCTGTTCAATGAGCGGCTCTCCGACTCCGATCCGTCAGTGATCCTCCCGGCGATCAATTCGCTCGCCGAGATCGGCGCCCCGGCGGTGCCGTTCCTCACAGAATCGCTGAAAAACCCGAAGGCTCGCTACTGGGCCAGCCTGGCTCTGGCCGAGATCGGCCCGGCAGCCGCCCCGGCCGTGGGGCTGCTCAAGGAAGCTGCCCAGCAGGGGGCCATTGAGGAGCGGATGCAGGCGATCCTCGCTTTGGGCGCCATCGGCGCACCGGCGGCGGAAGCGGCCGAAGTTCTGATCAAAAACCTCTCCGACCCAGAGGGAGCGGTGCGATTTGCCTCCGCCTACTCGCTGGGACAGATCCGGGCCGTGGCTGCTGATGCCGCCTTGGAACAGGCCGCCGCCGATCCCGATGGTTTTCTGGCGGCCATCGCCTCCTGGGCCCGGGCCCGCATCCACCCCGACAACAAGGATCTGGTGGGAGCCGCTTTCAAAACGCTCTCGGCTGGCCTCAGCAGCGACCGGGCCAACACCCGCAGCGGTGCTGTATCAGCCCTGACCGATCTGCTGGGCAGTCTCGATGACACCGAAGAGCAGGCGCTCGCTGAGAAGTTTGTGACCATGCTGGAAGACCCGGTGCCAGGTGTGCGGGGGAGTGCCGCCACGGGGCTATCGCGGCTGGGAGGCAATGGGGTCGCGGCGCTCGAACGGGCGCTCGCTAATCCCGCTCTCCGGCCAGTCGCCACCCAATTGCTTGCCGCGGCTGGGGCGGCCTCGAAACCGGCTGTCGATGGTCTGATCGAATCGCTGGGAGAGGGGACGATTGAAGCCCGTGGGGATGCCGCCGTGGCCCTGGCTGCGATCGGCCCGGACGCAGCCGAGGCGGTTCCGGCGCTGCAAAAAATCTTGACTGACCCGACCGTTGCGGCAGACGATTCCGCCAGCCTGCGGTATACGTCGGCCTTTGCTCTGGGGCGGATCGGCACAGCCGCTGCACCGGCAATGGAAGCTCTCCAGGCATTCTCCACCTCAGACGACCCGCTGATGGCCACCGTTGCCGTCTGGGCGCTGTTGAAGATTGAGCCGACCAAGGCCGAACGCTTCGAGACGGCAGTTCCGCTCCTCAGGAAGGCTCTCCGCGGCGACGCTGAACTGGTGCGTTTGGAGGCCGCAGTCGCTCTGGGCGACATCGGGCCCAAGGCCGCCAGCGCCATACCAATTCTGGAACTGGTTGCGGAAGACGATCCGGTCGACGGGGTACGGAAGGCCGCCCAGGCGGCACTGGGGCGGATCAAGGGCTCCCCTTCAACCCCCTGAAGGCCCTGAAAGAGTTCGATTCCCGCTCGGTTCCGGAGGCGGTTACCGCCGGAATTGTTTCAGCGGGGCAGGCCACGGTCCCTTATTCCCCCCCACCGGGGTGTAGCGGTCAGCCTGCCAGCGGAGAAGGCCTGCTCAGGCAACTCCCCTCCGGCCTCTTTTTTCGGCGCTGCGGTGCCTGGCGGCGCTTTTCCGCCCGAATCTCGCGGCGGAAGAATCGTTTTATTCCTCCGATTCGTTGCTCGAAATGTGGGGGCCACGGCATACTCTACGCATTCTGCCTAGACTGCTTGCTTTGCTTGATCGGCAAACTATGTTTGGCTCATCGGCACATGTTCGCAGTCCGTTCGTCGACGGACGTCGTCTGCATGGGCACACACCACCTCGTTCAGGGAGATTGATACTGATGTCGGTCCTTCGTCATTGCTGCAGATTTGCAGGCGTTGTCACTTTTATTGCGGTCGTGGCGACAGCCTGCGACGCGCATGCTGGCTGGAACCATCGCTATCGCGCTGCCTACGGTTCCGCTGGTAGCTCAGGTGGTTCCTCGGGGGGAAGCTCGGGCGGCTCCTCGGGTGGTTCCTACGGCGGCTCGTCGGGCGGCAGCTCGGGCGGCTACGGCGCCGGCGGCTCCTCCGGTGGCAGCTACGGCTCCTATGGATCGTATGGCTCGTCGTACGGCTCCTTTGGTGGCCACCATGCCGCCAAGAAGGCGATGCGTGCCTACCGGCACTCGGCCCACTCCAGCGGCGGTAGCTACGGTGGTGGTTCGTCAGGCGGCTCCAGCGGTGGTTCGTCGGGCGGCAGCTACGGCGGTGGTTCGTCGGGCGGCGGCTCGTACGGCGGTGGCAGCTATGGTGGTGCCGGCAGCTACGGTTCCTACGGCGGCTACTCCTCCCCCGCCACGGTCTACTCCAGCGGCTATTCCTCCGACGTTGACATGGGCTACTCCTCCGGCGTGCCGGTGGAAACCAGCCGCGTGATCGAAGGCTCCACCGTCTACGGCAACGAAGTGATCGGCACGCCCTCCAGCGTGGTCGCTCCGCCCACCTCGTCGACGTTCATTGAAGCCCCGGTGGCTGCCGACAGCGCTCTGCTGGTGGTGAATCTGCCGGCCGATGCTCAGGTGTTTGTCAACGGCGAGAAGACTGCGGCCACCGGCGGCGTCCGTCGCTTCGTGTCGCGCGGTCTGGCTGCCGACAAGGACTACGAGTTTGTGGTGAAGATGGTCGTCAACCGCGACGGCTCGGCCCGCGAAGAGATGAAGAAGGTCACGCTTTCGGCCGGCGGCCGGTCGACGGTGACCTTCGGCGAAGAGTCTGCCAAGCAGAAGACGAGCCTGACCCTCCACGTCCCCGCCGATGCTCGGGTGTGGCTGGCTGGCAACGAGACCTCCTCCACCGGGGCCACCCGGCTGTTCGAGACCTCGAATCTGCGTTCTGGCCAGACGTGGCAGAACTATGAGATCCGCGTGGCCACGGTGGTCGACGGCCGCGAGAAGGTGGTCTCCAAGACCATCAATCTGGTGGCTGGCGGCACGGTGGAACTGTCGCTCGATCCCGCTGCACGCACAGCGTCGGCCGATGCCACGGTTTCGCTGAAGTAATCCACGGGCTGATTCCCCCGTTTCTATCGCTCCCGCGCGGCAGGTGCCGCGCGGGAGCTTTTTTATGCCAACCCAAAACCTCCATGGCGGGAGAATTCCGCTGGCTGCTACAGTGATTCCCTTTCAATAGGCTCTTCTGCCGAGCCACCCCAGTGCGCCCCAGGCCCAGGCCATGCCCGCTCCATTGCCACGCCCCGACTCCCCCCGGAACTGCACCCAGGACTGCATCTGGAATCGCAGCACCCGCTGGGGAGCATCGCTGCTGATTCTGGGCTATCTGCTGGCTGTGATCATCGCGCCGTTGGCAGGCCCTCCACCCGCCAGCGCCTTGGCAAGCGCCCTGATCCAGCCGCTGCGGCCCCTGATCGGTGCCCTCTATCTGGGCCACGGCTACCGGTTCTTTGCGCCCGATCCTGGCCCCGGCCATTCGATCCGCTGGCGCGTTTCCCTCCCCGATGGATCGTGGCAAACAGGATCGCTGCCCGATCCAGATTCCGATCGGCCGCGTCTGCTCTATCACCGCCGGTTCATGATCAGCGAGAAGGTGGCCTCCCTCGTGCCGGCGCCCGATGCGCCGCCGGCGGTGCGCGATGCCGCCAAGCCACAGTGGCAGCCGCTGGTGAAGGGCATCGCAGCGCAACTGCTGCTCCGCCACGGCGGGAGGCTGGTGGAGCTATCGATGGTGGAGCACTATCTGCCCACCCCCGAGGAATCGATCGCTTCCACCCGCGGCGCGGATCTCGTCACGCCCCTGGGAACCTATGCCTTCGCCGGGGACCGGCAGCCATGACCACACCACACACCAGCGTCGGAAAGCTCCCGCAGGGGAGGGCAGGGGAGGGGTGGCTGGCTGCCTGGGCCACCGCCTGGAACATGTTTTGGTTCACTCCGGCCGACCCGCTGCCGCTGGCGATCATCCGCATTGGGGCAGGGGGGCTGCTCGCCTGGTCGAGTGTGGTGTGGCTCCTTGATGCCGACGCCTTCTTCGGCACCTCCGCCTGGCTGCCGCCGGAGGAAACCTGGCGGATGAACGACCAACCCTGGCAATGGAGTTGGTTTTTTCTCACCTCGTCCACCACTGCCATCCACCTGCTGGCGGCGATCACGCTGGTCGCGGCTCTCTGCCTGATGCTCGGCCTGGCCACCCCCGTGGCGGCGATTTTTGCCCTGGTGGGATTCTTGAGCGCCTCCAATCGGGCTCCGCTGAATGTGTTCGGCTTCGACGACATTCTCGGCATGCTGCTGATCCCCGTGGCGCTGGGGCCCTCGGGCGCCGTGCTGTCGCTCGACCGCCGGTGGGGGCTGCGACGGGATGGAACAGGCCCCTCCGTGCTGGCCAACATCTGCCTGCGACTGATCCAAATCCACCTCTGCGTCGTCTATTTCTTCTCCGGTGCCGGCAAGCTGCTGGGAGCGAGTTGGTGGGAGGGCACGGCGCTGTGGGGATCCGTCGCCAACGATCGCTACCGCACGCTCGATCTGCGCTGGCTGGCGAGCCATCCGCTGCTGACCAATGCGCTCACGCTCGGCACGCTCTTCTGGGAGCTCTCCTATCCCGCCTTGGTCTGGCCGCGTCTCACGCGCCGGTTGGCGCTGGCGATGGGAGTGCTGGTGCATCTGGGGATCGGAGTGGCGATGGGCATGATGGAATTCGGCCTGACGATGATCCTCGCCAATCTGTCCTTTGTGCCCGCGCCCGTGTTCCGCAGTCTGCTCAACTGGTGTTTCAACCGTTCCGTTCCCCCTCAGGATATTTCGGAAAACCTCGCATGATCGACACGATTGCAGTCGTTGGCGCCACGGGCGCCGTGGGAAGAATCATCGTGGAGATGCTGCTGGCCAGGAAGTTTCCGGCCCGGCGCATCAAGCTGCTCGCCTCGGAGCGTTCGGCCGGAAAGCCGATGGAGGTGGGGGGCGTTTCTTTTGACGTCGAGGTGCTGCGGCCTGAATCCTTTGATGGGGTCGCCATCGCTATCGGCAGCACTCCTGACGAAGTCGCGGCGGAGTTCGTTCCCTGGGCGGTGGCGCGGGGCACGGTAGTGGTCGACGAGAGCGGCTTCTTCCGGATGCAGCCCACTGTGCCACTGGTGATCCCCGAGGTGAACCCCGGGGCGATCGACACCCACACCGGCATCATCGCCAGCCCCAACTGCTCGACCACCCAGATGGTGATGGTGATGAAGCCGCTCCACGATGCGGCCCGCGTGCGGCGTGTGATCGTCAGCACCTACCAGGCAGTCAGCGGTGGCGGCTTGGCGGCCTCGCGCGAGATGGAGCAGGGGACTGCCGCCTGGCTGGCGGGGAAGGGGGAAACCAAGAGCGTTTTCCCCCATCTGATCGCCGCCAATCTGATTCCCCAGATCGGTTCGCCGCGTCCCGGTGGATCGACCAGCGAAGAACTGAAGATGGTGTACGAGACCCGCAAGATCCTTGGCGATGAATCGATCGGCGTGTGCGCCACCTGCGTGCGGGTGCCGGTGGCCAACTGCCACAGCGAATCGATTTTGATCGAAACGGAAAAGAAGCTCTCCGTGGCCGATGTGCGCCGGTTGCTGGCAGCGGCGCCGGGCATCGTGGTGGAGGACGACCTCGACGCCAAGCTCTATCCGCTCCCCAGAACCTGCAGCGGCAGCGACGATGTCTTTGTGGGCCGCATCCGCGAGGATGCCTCGAGTCCCACCGGCATCGCCCTGTGGTGTGTTTCCGACAACCTGCGGAAAGGGGCTGCCACCAACGCCGTGCAGATCGCGGAATATCTGGTGGCCCATCCGGCCAAGCTCTCATGGGAGCGGCCAGCGGTGCGTGCATGACGCGTTCGATCTGCCTGCGCGTGGCCTACGAGGGCACGCGGTTCTCCGGATGGCAGGTGCAGCCCGGGCAGGTCACGGTGCAGGGGGTGCTCGCCGAGGCGATCCGGAAGGTGACCGGCGAGGAGATCCTGCCACGCGGCTCGAGCCGCACCGATTCCGGCGTCCATGCCCTTGGGCAGGTGGTGGCTTTCACCAGCCGGAGCGACCTCGAGGCTGGGGTGTGGGTCAACGCGATCAATGCCAATCTACCCCCCGACGTCACGGTGCTCTCTGGCTTTGAGGTGTCGGCCGAGTTCGATCCGGTGTGGGCGGCGGTTCGCAAATTCTACCGCTATCGCATCCACGACGCCCCCTGGCGCCCCGTGCTCTCCCGAAACCTGGTGTGGCGCTGGAGATCGAGGCTCGACGCGCCAGCCATGCAGGCGGCGGCAAACCACCTTCTGGGCGAGCACGACTTCACCAGCTTCGAGACCGTTCCCTCCACGCGGCTGTCGAAGGTGCGCACCATCCATCGGCTGGATGTGCGCCGGCCCCCGGGCCAGGATGACGTGCCCGATTCAGAAGTGTGGATCGAGGTCGAGGGAAACGGGTTCCTTTACAATATGGTGCGGATCATCGCGGGATCACTCGTGATGGTGGGTTCGGGCAAACGTCAGCCGCACTGGCTGACAGAGGTGCTTGCCGCCCGGCACCGCCCCGCTGCCGGCCCGACCGCGCCCCCGGAGGGGCTGGTGCTGGTGTCGATCGAACTCGATCCGAATCGCAGGCGCACACCTCCGCCGGATCGCTCTGGCCACGCACGGTATGATGAGATTTCACCATGACTCACATCCCAGAACATCTCGGCGGCCTGACCCTCACCAAGCAACTCGGCAGCGGTAAGCTGTGCGAGGTGTGGGAGGCACGTGAGAACGACTCCGGAAAACATGTCGCCGTGAAGGTGGTGGTGCCGGAGGCGGCCCGCGACCGCTCGCAGCGCAGGCAACTGCAGCACGAACTCCACGTGGCCCGCGCGGTCCACCACCCGTCGATCATCCGCATCGACCGGCTGGGAGAGTCGAAAGGTCTGCCCTACTTGGTGATGGATTTCTGTCCGTTCCCAAACCTCAAGCGACAGATTGTCACCGACCACGCAGCGGTCCTCCAGCATGCCCAGGCCTGGAGTGTTGCCATGGCCTCAGCCCTCGCCCACATGCACCAGCGCGGCTGGGTGCACCGCGATGTCAAACCAGACAACGTGCTCGGAGCCCCCGATGGGCAGATCGTGTTGATCGATCTCGCCATAGCCACCCGCATGCCGGGATGGTTCTCCCGTATCCTGCGTCCCCACCGACCGGCGCAGGGCTCTCCCAGCTACATGCCTCCGGAGCAGATCCGCGGCCAGCCTGTCGATGGCCGGGCCGACATCTACTCGCTCGGCTGCCTGATCTTCGAACTCCTCGGGGGCCGGCCTCCCTTCACCGCCACCCACACCAACGACCTGCTCAACAAGCACATCACAGCGCCACCACCGGCGGTCGATGCGCTCAATCCGGCGGTGACCGCCGAGGCGTCGCGGCTGCTGAGGCAGATGATGGCCAAGCAGCCGGCCCAGCGTCCCGCCACGATGCAGGACGTGGTGCAGCAGCTGCGCCGCATTCGGTTTTTGGAGCGGGATCCCCACGGATCATGAATCTGGCTGCCCGTGGAAAAAGTCCTCCATGCCCCTGAGGATGGAAGCCAGACCACATCGCATCCAGCGATACGGCACTGTATCCACATCCTGATAGGCAAATGATTTCGAATTGACGCGGCTTCTGGGCGCGTGGGACAATCCTCTTTTCGTCAGGGCTGTGGAGGCTTTCTTCCGCCGCCTGAGAATCTTCCTGCATCCGCCTCCCGTCGGAACCGTTCCCATGTCGCGTGGTCTGCATCGCCTGCCGCTGGAAAAGCCGATTTACGAGATCGAGGATCGGATTTCGGCCCTTGAGTCGGCGCCGCTGGGCGCCCAGCAGCAGGAGGAGCTCCGCCGGCTCAAACGCGAGGTGGTCGAGGTTCAGAAAAGGATTTTTGGCAGCCTCGATCCCTGGCAGACCGTGGAGGTTGCCCGCCATCCAGACCGCCCCAAGACGAGCGACTATCTTTCGCTGCTGTTTGACGAATTCGTGGAACTGCACGGCGACAAGTCGTTTGGCGACGATCCGGCGATGCTCACCGGGTTTGCCAAGCTCGATCGGCACAAGGTGCTGGTGATTGGTCATCAAAAAGGAAAAACGCTGACCGAACGCCAAGCCTGTCATTTCGGCTGCGCCCACCCGGAGGGCTACCGCAAGGCGATGGGCAAGATGCGGCTGGCGGCCAAGTTTGGACTGCCGGTGATCTGCCTGATCGATACCCCCGGAGCCTATCCAGGCGTGGGGGCTGAGGAACGCGGCCAGGCCCAGGTGATCGCCGAAAGCATGTTCCTCATGGCGACGCTGCCGGTGCCGGTCGTCTGCACGGTGATCGGCGAGGGGGGCTCCGGAGGGGCGCTGGGCATCGGCGTCGGCGACCGGGTGGCCATTCTGGAGCATGCCTACTACAGCGTGATCAGCCCGGAAGGCTGCGCAGGGATTCTCTGGAAGAGCGCCGACCACAAGGCCGAGGCGGCCCGGGCGCTGCGGATGCGATCGCACGACCTGAAGTCGTTTGGTGTGGTCGATGCGGTGATCGAGGAACCGCCGGGTGGCGCGCATCGCGATCCCCGGCAGACGGCCAGTCGGCTGAAGAACTATCTGGTGCGCACGCTCCGTGAGCTGGTCGCCCAACCGCCGGCCGCCCTGGTGGCCGGCCGCTACGAAAAGTTCCGCCGGATGGGGAAGTTTCTCGAGCCCGGTGCAGCCACTGCGTAGGCGGCCATGCTGCCAGCGAGCCATCGGTCTGGCATGGATATCTGGGTGAGCACTCAGGCCCGGAAAACAGGCCGAAAGCCCCCTGCCCCCAACGTCCGATAATGTCTCTTATGTCCGGTTGAGGGCCTATGAATCTAGGCCTTTTCGCGTCTGACCGGCCTCTGCTCCCCTGCCGCTGCAGGTCCTCTGCAAACGTTTCGGCGGCGGGCTTTCACCGCACCGGCAGCGGGGTCTGAGCGCCCCGCGGAAACGACTGCGGAGGTTGCTGCTGAAACTGCTGCGGAGGCTGTTGCTGGTACTGCTGCGGAGGCTGTTGCTGAAAGGACTGCGGAGGCTGCTGGTACGCCTGCAACGGCTGCTGGTACGAGGCCTGTGCCGGCGCCCCATAGGCGCTCGGCGGCGGGCTCTTGGAGAACGCGCTCTCCGATGCACGCTGCACCGCTGGCTGCGGCTGGCCGATTGGCTGGGCAGCCGACTGCGGCTGGGCCTTGGGCACAAACCAGGCGCTGCCCGACGGCAGCGTGCCGACCGCCTGCTGAACCCCCTGCCCTCCCTGATCCATGTTGGCCCATGCGGCTGCCGAGTTCACAGCCGCCTGAAGGGACGACTGGCCGCCTGCCGCCTGGCCACCGGCACCTTGGGAGCGTGCGAACGTGGAGGCCTGTCCGGCCGCCAGACTTGCCATCACATTCCCCTCCATGCCGCCATCGGAAGCCCCGCCATCCTGGAAGTGCTGCTCGAACTGCCGGACGAAAGGATCAACCGTGTCGTGGATGTCCTTGGGCAGGTAGGTGTCGGCACGAACGATCAGGTCGGCAACGAGCCGTCCGCTTCTGCTCCCCACGATTTGGTGGCGGTAGTCGGGGGCGAGCGTGACTGCAAAGAAAGTGACAATGATGCACAGCAGGGCTCCCTTGGCGAGGCCGAGCAAAAGCCCCAGCTGCTGGTCGAACGCCGACAGGTGAACGCTCTTGATCGCCCCGGAAACTGCCCGAAACAGCAGCCAGACCACCAGCGATGTGCCGACATAGAGAGCCAGCATCGCCGCGAAGCGATTCCAAGGGGCCTGCTGCCCAAAATAAGGGGCCAGCTGGTGGGCAAACCGAAACGACACGACCGAACTCGCGGCGATGCCAGCGATCCAGGCCAACTGCCATACCATCCCCTTGAAATATCCGAGCAGGGCCGCTCCGGCCAGAATGCCCAGCATCACAAGGTCGTACCCTTCAAGGGCCACGTGCGTCTCCCAGGAATGTGTGCGTGAATCGCGATATTCCAACCGCTCGACGGGGGAGTGTAGGGGAGTCTGACAGGGACACGAAGACCAATCGCGACGGAATCAGGCCCGTCTGCCGGCAGCAGGCAGGAGATGGAGGAGGCATGACATCAGAGAATTCCAAAATTCAATTCAACGCATATCGCCCAGAGCCCCCAGGCGACAAAAAGCGACCGAAAGTCTGAATAAACCCATCCAACCCAAAGCTACAGATCGGCCCAAAAAGCCCATACGACCCATCCTGTGCATGCCCACCGGGCAATCGCTGCCGGGAGCCCAGACAGAGAGCGACCTTTAGGTTCCGGCAGTGCAGGGGGCGCGGGAGAAGCGCGTTGACGGACCTGCGTGCATCCTGCCGAAACCAATGATGAGACTGCGTTCTCTGCCGGCTGAGCGGCGGGAACGCGGGATCTCCGTCGCCGATCGTTCTTCTCGATCGGCGACGGGCGAAGCAGCTTTCGACTGGGGGATTGCAGTGCCCGGATTCCGCGTGCACATCACCGGATCGTCAGTGGTCGGCGTCGGCTATGCCGCCGCGGCCCTGTTCATCGGTGAGATGCCGCCCATCACCTGTGTGCTTGCGGGTGGGCTGTGTGCCGTAGCAGGCATGCTTCCCGACCTCGACAGCGGTCCAGGCATTCCGCTGCGCGAGAGCGTGGCGTTCGCTGCGGCCGTGGTGCCGATGTTGATGATCCACAGGTTTCATCAGGCCGGCCTGCCCATGGAGGCGATGATCCTTGTCGGCGCGGCTATTTATATGGCGATCCGGTTTGGCGCGACTTGGCTGCTGCACAACTATTCCGTTCACCGGGGAATGTTCCACAGCCTGCCGGCGGCGGCGATTTCTGGCCAAGTGGCATTTCTTGCCTTCGGCGCCGAAGATCCCCTCCGCCGCTACTTCATCGCCAGCGCCGTAGTGCTCGGCTTCCTGACCCACCTCATTCTGGACGAGATCTGGAGCGTGCAGATGGGGATGTTCGGTCCGAAATTCAAAAAGTCGTTCGGAACAGCACTGAAATTCCACGGGCCGGAAGCCTGGTCGAATCTCCTCACCTACGTGCTGGCCATTGGCTTGGGAGCGCTGGCTGCCACCGATGCCGCCTGGAGCGAGCAGTCGTTGCAGATGCGGCAGTATGCCCGGCAACAGACGGAACAGGCGATGCGCACGCAGCAGGTCGCCCCCGCCCAGTTGAATTACCGCCGCTGATACCCCCGGAAAAGCCTCCGGTAGTCGGTGAAAAAAGTCCTCCTGTCGGGCCGGGGGACTTGTTCCGCGGGGATGGCGGCAGGATCATGTGCAGTTTGACCAGACGGTTTCTCTGGCGCGTTCCTTCAGGCCCCCCATGCACGCATTCGTGGCAGCACTCCCCCCGGCATCATCCATGGGGCTGGCATTCTATCTGCTGTTGATCGTGGGGGCCGCCCTTGCCGGAGGCTCGAGCATCGCCTTCCTGTCGCTGGGGCACCGCCGCATGCAGGTGCTCCTCTCGCTCACCGGCGGCATCATGCTGGGAGTGGGGTTGCTCCATCTGTTGCCCCACGCAGTCCTCGAACTCAACGGCCGGCTCGACGACACAATGCCCTGGGTGCTGGCGGGCTTTTTCGGGATGTTTCTGCTGGAGCGGGCCTTTCGCAGCCACGCCCACCATGCCGCCGATGGCACCCACGATGGCCACTGCCGGGGAGCCCACGAGGGGCACGACCATGCCCCCAACCACCATGGGCCTTCCCCCGTCCCTGCCGCCGGCAAGCCATCAGCCCATGGCCACAGCTGGGCCTGGTGTGGCGCCTTTTCGGGACTGGCCCTGCACAGCCTCGCCGACGGTGCCGCTCTGGCCGCCGCCGTGGATGCCGACGGAGGGGGCCTGCTCGCGGGATTTGCGGCGTTTCTGGCAATCGTGCTCCACAAGCCGTTCGATGCCGGCATCATCGCCACGCTGATGATTCAATCGGGAGCCACGGCCAAGGCGCGGCGCCTGGTCAACGCGATCTACGCGCTGGTGGTGCCGCTGGGGGCCTTTGCATTTCTCCTCAGCCTGCAGTTCTTCGGCGGCGACCGCAGCCCCCTGCTCGGTATCGCGCTGGCGCTGGCTGCCGGCGCCTTCCTCTGCATCGCGGCGGCCGATCTGCTCCCGGAGGTGGAGTTTCACAGCCACGACAGGCTCCTCCTCTCTGCGGCACTCGCACTGGGAATCACCATTGCCTGGGGGATCACGGTGGTGGAGCGCAGTTCGCATTCCCACCGCGGGCATGGCGGTAGCGTGCCGCTTACCCCACATCGAGACCCCGGGCCAGCCGCACCGCCCGCACTTCCGCGAGCACCTCTTCGATGAGTGCATGCTGCCGGCGGAACTGAGGCAATTGCGATTGAAAGCACCAGGCGATGGCGGCCACCAAGCCCAGCGCCCCAACCAGATGCGGCGTTACCCACGCCTCCGTGCCAGGCCGGCCCGTTGCTGGATCGGCCGCCCCACCCAGGGCCACAATCGCCACCACCGCCAGCATGCCGAGCAACGAAGCGGGAAAAGCGGCTCGCTTGATCCGCCGGCTGCGCTCGATCAAAGCGGGCGCAAGAGCGTAGGTTTCCACCACCTCGCGGCACCAGCGACCGGTGCCGATGAAGTAGGTGACGGAGATGCTGTTGACCAGCACCACCATCAGCGCCGCCAGCACACCCGAGAGCCGGTGGACCGTGCCCCAGCGCAGCACCGCTGGATCGATCTGCCCGTGCAGATCCCCGAGCCACAGACCCAAACCAGCCGTGGCTACCATCAGCGCCACCGCAAACATGGCCGCCAGGGAATAGACTCGTTCCATGCCTGTGCCAAACTCCAGTGCCAATTGATCCATCACGGCCACAACAGAACCTGTTCGCAGCCTCACCACCTCGGTTATAGGCTGGTGGGCTGGTGAAGTGTAGCGCTCCCCCCGCCCCCTCTGCCGAGCATCGCATGCCTAGCGCCCCATCCGCCAGCCGGCCCGACCAACCGACCCTGGCGCTGACCTGCGGCGATTCCGCAGGGATCGGCCCAGAGGTGGTGCTTGCCGCCTGGGCCGCCACACCAGCCCATGCGGAAGCACGGCTGCGAGTCGTGGCCGATCCACATCTTTTGCGCCGCTTGGTGGCGGAAATCCCCACGCTCCCCCGGCTGGAGATCGTCGCCGTCGCGCCGCAGGACCAACGCCCCTCGACGCCAGCCACCGTGCTGGTGATCCCCTCCGCAGGCCCCACCGAGGACGTGCTCCGGGGCCAGATCAGCGCCGCGGGCGGACGCAGCGCCCTCGCCGCCCTCCGCACCGCCCATGCCCACCTCCGCCGCGCCGAAACGCCGGCTGCCCCGGCCCATGATGGCTCGATCGATGCCCTCGTTACCGGACCGCTCCACAAGGAGGCGCTCCATGCCGCCGGGGAACAGGTGCCGGGTCACACCGAATGGCTGGCAAGGGCCTGCGGTCTGGCAGACAGCGCCGCCTCAATGATGCTCTGGCTCCCTGCCGCTGCCGGAGCGGCTGGGCCGGCGGCCGGGCTGGGCGTTGTGCATGCCACGCTCCATGAGGCGCTCGCCAGCGCCCTGGAGCACCTCTCCACCGAGAGAATCGTGCAGGCTGGCCTGCGGCTGGCCACCCTGCTGCAGGCATTACTGCAGCGTTCCCCCCGCATCGCCGTGGCCGCCCTCAATCCCCACGGCGGCGAAGGGGGGCTCTTTGGCGACGAGGAAACACGCATCATCCTCCCGGCCGTGGCGGCCTTGGCCGAGGCTGGCATCGATGTGGCCGGCCCGCTCCCCGCCGACACGCTCTTTCTGCGGGCCAGCCGCGGCGCGTTCGATGGCATCGTTGCCCAATACCACGATCAGGGCCACATCCCCATCAAGCTGCTCGGCATGCACCGGGCAGTCAACATCACGCTGGGGCTGCCGCTGGTGCGCACCAGTGTTGCGCATGGAACGGCCTTTGATATCGTCGGCACCGGCCAGGCCGACCCGGCCAGCATGCTGGCGGCGATCGAGGCGGCGCTGGCACTGGTGCCTTCTTCAGGCTGTGCGACATAACCTGCGACGTCATCGGCGCGTCAGCTTCGGGATGGCAAAAGTCTCACGGCCGCCAAGGGGCCACCTGGCTGACGGCGGTGTCGGTGGTGTCGAGCAAGCCCTCGGTGGCTGGCTTGTAGACGAACGCCGTGGCGTCGACCGGCTCGCCGATCCGCACGTCGTAGAGCTCAAGAACCGCCACCACTTCCGGTTGCGCCACACCCACCGGCCGCGGGCCGGGAATCGCCAGCCATTCGACCCGACAGGGAAACAGCTCCCGCTTGCTGATCGAGAGCCGCACGCTCCACGGCACTCCCTCGGGAAGATCGGCCGGCCCGATGCCGGCTGGGCTTCTGATCTGTTCGGCCTGCCCCGGCAGAATCAGGGCGAGGCTCTCGCGATCCCAGGCCCCCTCGACGAGCCAGATCGGCACCTCGTCCATCACCGCAGATGTGACGGTTGTGAAGCGAAACCACTGCCGAACCCGCGCCAACGGCCGCTGGATGCCGCCCAAATGGCTGGAAATATCGGTGCGATCGGCGACCTGCAAGGCGGTGAGCCGGTCGCGCACCTGACGAATGTCGACCCGCTCCACCTGAGCCGACTGCGGACCGAGCTTGCGATAGCTCCACGCGAACAGCCCATCGCATACCTCCAGCATCTCGAATTCTTCTGAGGTTGTATTGAGCGTCGTTTCATAGCGATAGCGCTGCTCCTCCCCCGTTCCCGACTGGATGTAGCGACCGCTCCCCTTGAGCACCATGTTTCCCACGCGGACCAGCTGCCGTACCCGGGCGGAAATGGAGGGCGCCCGGGCCAAGCCGGCCAGCGCCGCCGCCACCACCCGCTCCGCCTTGCCTGCCTGATCTGCCTGTTCCACCCCCTGGACTCCCCCCTGCCCCGCCCCGGCGGCGGCTGCCAGCGGGACGACCGTCCCTTCCCCGCCCCCCGGCTGGGCTCCGTCACCCGCCACCGCGACCGGCCGGCTGTAGATGCTGCCCGCAGTGCCGGGCTGGGCATGGGAAAGACCACTGCCGGTCTCCCAAACAGCCAACAGCCCCATCAGGGGCCATACAGCCATTGAAACCCGCGCCGGCCCCCGGAACGCCGGTGAACGACGCAGGTGGGGGAATCTGCGGGGAGGGGTGTTGTTCACGGTCGCACCGACTTTGCGGATTTTGCCAAAGAACCGGGGGCCGAAACGACGAACACAAGGGTGTCGGATGGTCGCCTTCCGGACACCTGGCTGCAGGCTGCCCAGCAAATGTCAGTGTACGAAAACACCCCCGACCGGCCCAAGGCGGAAACGCCCGCTGCCCGCACACACAACGACTGCACAACTCCCGTGCGGGCCCCCGGCCCCACAATTCGCATCCGACCGTTGGCTTTGGAGGTGACGCGATGGTGAAACGACATCTACACCCGTTTGTTGGCCTGTCGATGGCAGCAGCGCTGACTGGCTGTCATATTCCGGCCAACTCCCCCCTGACGGGTCTGGCCCAGATCCGTCCGGTGGCGACGCCGCACACCAACGTGCTGCCGCCCGCTGCCATGCTGCAGCATCCCGGTCCGGGCGTGGAAGGCCCGGGGCCAGGCGTGATCGCCCCGGTCTCCTATGAGGCGGCCCTCGAGGCGGCTGGCGCCGAAGCAGGGGGCATGGGTGACGGGGGAGGAATGCTCCCGGAAAGCATGCAGGTGCCCGCCCATCAAATCGGCTTCATCGGCCCCGATGGCATGCGGGTGCTGTGGGATGTGACCGAGGCGGGGGGCTTCGACTCCGAACCGCTCGTCGTGCCCGGCCGGTATGACTTCGCTCAGGGAGCGATCTATCGGCTCAAGCTGACCGACATCCCCGGCAGGGCCGGCGTGGAACTCTATCCTTCGCTGGAAGTGGCCCCCGTCACCCCGCGCACCGACGCTTTCCTGGCCCACAATGCCATCCCCTTCCAGCTCACCGAAGAAGACCTCGATCAGGTCACCTCGGGAAACTTCGTTACCAAGGTGGTCTACCTGCCCGATCCTGAATACCAGGAACTGGCGGTGGCGGGGGTTGAGACTCTCGTCAGCACGCGGCTCGATCCGGGCTGCGACCCGGTGGTCGAGGCCGACCGGCGCGGCTCGATCCTGGCGATCATCCGGATCGGCAACAAGGATCTTGAATCTCCCGGCCGCGGCGCTCTGGCCAACATGGCTGCCGGCAGCGGCATGGGGATGGGAAGTGGTGGCCCAGGCGGTGGCCTGCTGCTGGGTGCCCCCTGCGGCAGCGATGGTTCGCAGGGACCGCCCCCCTTCATTGCCGGTGTGACAGCGCCGCAATACGGAATGCCGATCACGGGCACTCCGATCGGCCTGCCCGGTCCGGCCCACATCCCGCTGGGGATCCCCGCCGGCCTGCAGAAGCACACGATCACCAACCACACGAAGATGCATATCCCCGGGCCGACGCGTGAGATGAAGATCCATGTGCAGCAGTATCCTGGCCTGAGCTATCCCAAGCCGGCACACCGGGCCTACATCGCCGAACGGTCTGACGTGCCGGGGATCATTCTCAAGCAGCCGAAGGAAGATCGCACCCGCTTCTCCAACAACGGCGGACCCGATCCAGATGCAGAAGCCGCAGCCAACTGCCCTCCCGGTGGCAACTGCCCCCCCGCTCCTGAGGATTATCAATAAGCTGCGGGACACCCCTCTCCCGAACTGCGGGGGAGGGGTATCCAGGCTGTCTCAGCTCAATCTCCTGACTCTCCGTTTCTCCCCCCTCCTTTCTCGTCTTCAATCTCGTGCCGCTCATGAATCACCACCGCATAACCGGACGCACGGCCGGACAGCAGCAGCGGTGGATGACAGCGTGGACCAAGCTCACTGGAGCCGTCCGGACAGGAACCGTGCTGCGGGTCGTTTGCGGGCTCCTGGCGACCTCCTTCCTCGGTTGGGCATCGGCACCGGCTCCGGCCGGCGACGGTGCTGAATCGAGGGGGGTGATCATCGCCGGGAAAACAGCACCGGGAGCGATTGGCGCCCAACAACGCCCGCAGGCCGGTTCCTGTCCGGAAGAATGGCTGGTGGATCGAGTTCAGCCGGTGTCGATTCAGGGGCCGAAGGGGATGCTGGTGGCGGTGGAAACGGCCTATGGCTGGTCCCCCCTCCAGCCGACGCCTGTGCGCACTGGACTCGTGGTGGGCCAACCCTATCGCCTGCGGATCGCCGGCATCCAGGGCTACGAAGAACGGGAACTCTTCCCCACGGTGCGCATTCTGGCCCGACTGGCCAGCCCGCCCGGGATGGATTGGCGGTTTCCGGTTGAGGTGGTGCTCGACGCCAGCGATCTCACCGAAGCCCTCGCCGGCGCCCATGTTCGCCGGATCGTCTATGCCGCCTGCGAGCCCGACACGCCCGACATCCAGCCCACGAACTGGTTCGACGTGCGGCCGGGGGACGACGGCATGGATGTCGCCGCCACGCTGGGTGATCCGGTGGCCGAAGTGATCATTGGCGACCGGGTGCCGGCGCCGGGAGTGGTGCCATGAATGCCTGTCGGCCGGTGAGCCTGCGCCTGCGGCTTCTTGTGCTGGTGGCAGCGACCCTGCCGCTGGCCTCCTGCCGCTCATTTGCGCTGCCGGCAGCGGCCCCCTTAGCCACGATCACCAGCAGTGAACTGGCCGACGGCCCCCCCGCCAGCCTCCCCGATACTTCCGCGCTGCCCTTGGCAGATGCTGGAGAGCAGGCCGCCTTTGAGCCACGCGCCCCGCTCGCCGCGGTCGCTCCAGAAAGTCGCGTGGAGCGTGTCGGCCTGGAAGTCCCCTGCCCTCCCCTGCCCCGCCTGCCGCGGCACCAGTGCGGCCGGGCTGCCCCGCTATCCCCCTGCGGACCGACCGGTTCCTGCCAGGCATGCCAAGGGCCGAGCTGTCAGCCAGAATCGTGTCAGCCTGAGTTCTGTGCTCCCCCCCTGCCCCCGCCGCCGGTTCCGGTGGTGGGCCCCTATCTGGTGTGCGATGGCGGCGATCATCGCCAGCCGGCCCAGCCGGTCGGCCGGCATGGCATCGCCAATCTCACCAGCGGCGACACCGTGGCCCGCTACCGGGCCGATGACGGGACCGACTGCGAAGAGGCCTGCCTCGTCGCCTCCAACTGCACCTGCGTCTATGCCCCGCGCTTTTCGTCAGTCCGGCAGATCACCCGCCCCTTCGAAGACGCCGCTGGCAATGGTCCCCGCGGCGTCGCGCACGACACGCTCATTGAGGCTGGCACCGCCCGCCAGCCGGTCTGCGGAAAAACACAGCACACTTCGCTCGTGGCCGCCCGCCGCGCGCTGCCCGGCCTGGCGGTTGAAGAACGCCTGCCCCCGCTGGCGGTCGACCGCACGATCCTGCCTTACGAGCGGGATGGCGTAAGCGGCCCCGCAGCCCGCGTCAACGAACTGCCGCCAGAACGCTTCACCGGCGTGCAGGCCCCGGCCATCAAGAAGGGCTTTGCTGTGCCCTACGCCTGGATGTGCGTCTCCGCTGCCCAGGTGACTGTCAGCGGCGAGGCTGCCGATGTGGTGGCGGTCGACCATGGCACGGCCACGCTGCGGCTGGAGGAACCGGGCCGCTGTGAACTCACGCTCTGCAAGCGGGCCGGCAGCGACACGGCCCGTCCTGGCGAGGAACTCGATTTCACGATCTTCCTGCTCAACTCCGGTGACCGGCCGCTCACCGACATCGTGCTGGTCGATGCGGTCCCGCAGCGTCTGAAAGTAATCGAGGGGAGTCCTGCCTCCAATCTGCCCGCCGACATCTCGACGAGCGAAGCTCCCGACGGCTCGGTGTTACTCAAGTGGCGAATGCTGGAGACCCTCCGCCCCGGCGAAGGCGGCTTTGTGCGCTTCCGCACGATCGTCCACTAAATATCTGTATATCTTTGGAAAAAGCCGGCCATGGCCCGGCCGGTGGCAGGTCCACCGGCTGAATCAGGCACTCGCCCGCTCTGTGTCGCTCCGGTAAGCGACGTTCTCTCGGGCCTGATGGAGAAAGTCTATCCTGGCGGATGCGATGGAGCGGCTCTGTGCCGATGGCGTAAAAGAGCCCGTAACAAGATCGGCATCCCATCCTCGCATCGGGTCGCCCGCCCAGCTCAATCACCCACAGACCGGTTTTTTGACAGGTTGGCGGCAGATTGGTAATTTCCGAGGGGGGCACCGCACCGAGGTGTTTGGGGATCGTTCAACCGGAAAATCTCCGCTTGAGCACGCGATCTACGGCGTATCCGCGCCTTGCAGCGCAGGTTGATTCGTTGGCGCAGGCGGGGAAGAATGACGTTCCCGCGGCCCCCGGCAGCAAAAAAACTGACCAGTCATCCTTGGAAGGGCCCGAGGGTTGCGAACAATGAACCCAGCCAAGAATCCAAACGAGCCAACGTTCGGCCAGAGTTGTGTCACGAGGCTTAAGGCTAGCGTTACGCGGATCGCCGTGCCGCTGGTGGTAGGCGTGGGAATCATCTGCGCAGTTCCCGCCGCCGGATCTGAAGAGATGCCCTCGACTATCTCAGCCGGGCCTTCACAGGCCGGGCAGCCCCTTGGAAACGTGACAGCCGGCAATGGCTTTCTGCCGGCCACAAGTGGTGGGAGCTCAGTTGGGAGTGGGACTGGAAACGCAACGACAACCGGAGACGAGTCTGCACAGCAGTCAGCCTCGGAGTTTGGGATCCGCGACGCCGCCTCGCTCGGGATGGGACTTTTGCCGGTGGTCGGCTCCGTTCTATCGCTCGTTGAGTTTGTCACCGCCTACGACTACGTCGCCGACAGACCAGCTAACCGGATGGTTGCCGCCGCTGGCATCGGCGCGGGGCTGATTCCGGGAGGCAAGGTCGGACTCAAGGGACTCACGCGAATCGCTGGTGCTGCCGTGAGGTCGGCGGATGAATTGGCGGATGTGGCGCGAGGTGCGGCACGGGCGGCGGGCAGCGTTGACAACGCCGCGGTAGCGGCCGCCCGTGGAGGAATTACTGGTAACGTTGGCGGAAGGGCTCCAGAGTTCGTGGGAGGCCGGATCGGACAGACAGGGTTTCTCGATGCAGCGGCCAAGTATCTTGGGTCCGGTTATCTGGAGTTGTCGCCGGGAACGGGAAGGTATATCTCTGCCGACGGGCTGCGGCAGGTCCGGTTTGGCGCACACGAAGTCCGTGGATCCGGACTTCACGGGCACTTCGAGGCTTATGGCCACGCCGGCGGGCGAGTTATCGAGAATACGCGAGTAGACATTATTGGAGAATGAAATGGCGGACCATCGATTGTGCTGCAAGATGAAGCTGGGCGGTAGTCACCGGCCCACGGGCAAGACGCGCCACTATCGCAGTGGCGAGGCATGCCCACCGCCAGCCGAACTGCGGATCGTCCAGTTTTCAGATGACCCAGGATTCTACCTCTTGTATCACGACGCTACCGGTACGGAGCTCACGGACACCTACCACGAGAGCATCGCCGAAGCCAAGGCTCAGGCCGAGTTTGAGTTTGAGATCAAACCTGAGGAATGGGAATGTTCGTAACGGCAGGCGTCGTGATGGAGGCCATGTGGAACCTTGGCTAGATCCGGGATCGTGCTCCGCTGCGCCGTAGCCGGATGGTGCAGTTTTAGTCGCCGTGGAAGCGACAGTGTCGCAGTCGTTTCTGCGACATTTGCTCGTCGCTGATCTGTGATTGCAACATTCTTTCTGCAAATCGCGATGTGTCCCCGGCCGAGGCGAGCTTGCAAACCGAGGGAGTGGCTCGCGGACTACAATCAGAATCAGGTCAACCGGAAGGCCCAGTCGATTCACCCTGAGCCGGCGACGGGCTTCCGAACAAAAGGTGGTGTGAGCGGACAGATTGTTCATCGCTATGGCGACACCGGCGAGACGCTGCCGCGGCATCGCGTGACTGATGCCCAAGAGCGAGCGGGAGATCATATGCGTAAAGACCACAGTGTCGATACACCCCAGGTCGCGGTCCGCTGATCGGGGCCGTTTGAAAAAGGAGAGACAGTGGCAAATCAACACAAACTTGGACGAGCAACTGCTTGTCTTCATATCAGTGCCGCGGTGTACGTTATCGCTGGGTTGGCCCTGTTTGCGTTGCTCATATCCGACGACAAATCAGGCCTTGGATTTCCCTTTGCGGCTGGTGTGTTATTGCTTTGTCTTGCCCTTGCCTGCGGCATCGAGTTCGTTGTCTACGGTCTCCGTCGTCGCAAGTCCTGGGCATGGGTAGCTGGCCTCTGCATTTTCGGTTTCTATGTGCCTACGTTGTTTCTTCCGCTGGGTGTCATAGGACTGTGGGGATTATTGGATAGCGGCTCCCGCGCAGAGTTCGGAATCGAGAACAGGCACAGCAGTGCCGCACACAGCGACGCAAGTAATTTGCCGGTCGGCCGCGAATTTGAATCGTAGTTTTTTGGCAACGGCTACTCGATCGGCTGTCGCTCGGCGGCAGCAGGGCGCGACTGACACCCGCCCAGCGCAATCACCCACAGACCCGTTTGTTGCCAGATTGGCAGAAGATTGATAGTTTTTTTGAGGGGCCACAAGCTCCGGGGTGTTTGGGGATCGTTCAACTGGAAAATCTCCGCCTGAGCACGCTGTTAACGGCTTATCCGCGCGTTGCAGCGATGGTTGACTCGTTGGCGCAGGCGGGGAAGAATGACGTTCCCGCGGCCCCCGGCAGTAAAAAACAACAGTCATCCGTGGAGGACCCGAGGGCGTTGCGAACAATGAACCCAGCCAAGAATCCAAACGAGCCAACGTTTGGCCAGGGTTGTGTCACGAGGCTTAAGGCCAACGCTACGCGGATTGTCGGAACGCTGGTGGTAGCCGTGGGGATCATCTGCGCAGTTCCCGCCGCCGGATCTGAAGAGATGCCCTCGACAATGTCAGCTGGGCCCTCGCAAGCAGGACAGCCCCTTGGAAACGTGACAGGCGGCAATGGCTTTCTGCCGGCCACCAGCGGTGGGAGCTCCATTGGGAGTGGGGCTGGGGACGCGACGCAAACCCGAGACGAGTCTGCACAGCAATCAGCCTCGGAGTTTGGGATCCGCGACGCCGCTTCGATCGGGGCGGGACTTTTGCCGGTGGTCGGCTCGGTTCTATCGCTCGTTGAGTTTGTCACCGCCTACGACTACGTCGCCGATAGACCGTCTGACCGATTTGTTGCCGCCGCTGGCATCGGCGCGGGGCTGACTCCAGGAGGCAAGGTCGGGCTCAAGGGGATAATGCGTGTCGCTGGTGCTGCCGTGAGGTCGGCGGATGAAGTGGCGGATGTGGCGCGAGGAGCGGCACGGGCGGCGGGCAGCGTTGACAACGCCGCGGCGGCGGGGAAGAGCACGATTCGACAAGCTCCAAACGTAAATGCCGCTGAAGCACTTAGAGCAAAGTTGTCTGGTCTACAGGATGCCCAGAAAACTGCAGCTAGTTCCCGTACTTTCTCTGACGGACGAATTCGCTACTACGACCCAGAGACTGCGGCTTCATCGCCCGGACGTACTCGGGGTGCGTCATTCGTCACGGAGTGGGACCAAAAGACTGGATCCGTGCGGCAATGGATGGAGAGTTACGATCACGCAGGGAACGTAATTCGTGTCCATCCCAAGACGATGAACGGTCAACAAGTCTTTGGACCCCATTATCCTGCGACAGGAAAGGAGTTAACTCGATGACATATCAAGCAACCGATTTTGGGCGAGACCTTTTGAGTGAATTAAAACGCGGGTACGATGTCGTCCGGATTTCACGATGGGCGATGGCCATCTACTTGAAGAACTGTGGCTGTATCGACCCTCTACTTAAAAAAGAAGTCATGAAGGTGGTGTCGATGGAGGAAGGCCCGGAATTTGAAATGGCTGAAGAACAGCTTAGAGAGTTCGCCCACTGTCTCATGGCTCAGGTGCAGCCTGGACTATCACATTGAACCGGGATTTCCCCCACGGCCATCCCCGAAACGCTTTGGGGCCGATAGTCGTCCTGAAAAGCGTCTCAACCTGCCGCCATTCCGTCAGGGGGGGTCCGGATGCGATTGGACGGTACGTTTTGTCCATTTTGAGTATGGGATTCCGGCCTTTTTTCGCCGTGGTTGCAAAGCCGCTCCTTCGCATACGTCAGTACCCTGATCCTCCATCCCGTCTGACCGATTTGTTGCCGCCGCTGGCATCGGCGCGGGTCTGATTCCGGGAGGCAAGGTCGGGCTCAAGGGACTCACGCGAATCGGTGGTGCTGCCGTGAGGTCGGCGGATGTAGTGGCGGATGTGGCGCGAGGTGCGGCACGGGCGGTTGGGAACACGGGATTAGGCAATCCTTTCAAGGGAAAGACTCCTGCCCAAATTGATGAAATGTTCATAGCCAAGGGCT